>CAVCUP010000015.1:0-59592 GCA_963605405.1 bacterium
GAATTTCGCTACCTTAGGACCGTTATAGTTACGGCCGCCGTTTACCGGGGCTTGGATTCGGAGCTTCGCTTGCGCTAACCCCTCCTCGTGACCTTCCGGCACCGGGCAGGCGTCAGACCCTATACGTCGCCTTGCGGCTTCAGCAGAGTCCTGTGTTTTTGGTAAACAGTCGCTTGGACCTTTTCGCTGCGGCCCGCCGGGGCTCGGGGGGCGATGCCCCTCCACCTCCGCGGGCGCCCCTTCTCCCGAAGTTACGGGGCGATTTTGCCGAGTTCCTTAACCATGGTTCTCCCGATCGCCTCGGTATGCTCTACCCACCCACCTGTGTCGGTTTGCGGTACGGGCCCCTTCGGGCTCCCTAGGGGTTTTTCTAGGCAGCGTGGGCTCACCGGCTTCGCCATATAGGCTTCGTCCGGCCCCTCAGGCTTGTATGGCACCCGCGTTTCACAAGGTGCCGCCCTACGGGCCATCGCGGGGACGTCCAGAACCCCGTCCGGCTACCCTCCTGCGTCGCCCCATCGGTCAAGCGCCCGCCGGGGGTGCGGGAATGTCTGCCCGCTGCGCTGTCGGCTACGCCTTCCGGCCTCGCCTTAGCTCCCGACTGACCCTGGGAGGATTAGCCTCGCCCAGGAAACCTTGGGTTTACGGCGGACTGGTTTCTCGCCAGTCTCTCGTTACTCATGCCAGCATTCTCACTTCCGGGCGCTCCACGCCGGGTCGTCCCGACGCTTCCCCGCGCACGGAAAGCTCCCCTACCGACGCGACCATACGTCGCGTCCCGCCGCTTCGGCTCCATGCTTAGCCCCGTGTATTGTCGGCGCATGTCCACTCGACCAGTGAGCTATTACGCACTCTTTGAATGGGTGGCTGCTTCTAAGCCAACATCCTGGTTGTCTGGGCGGACGCACATCCTTTGCCACTCAACATGGAATTGGGGGCCTTAGCGGGCGGTCTGGGCTGTTTCCCTCTCGAGCACACGGCTTAGCCCACATGCTCTGACTCCCGGCCTGTGAACCCTTCGGTATTCGGAGTTCGGTCGGGGTTGGTAGGCGGTGAGGCCCCCGCGCCCGTCCGGTGCTCTACCCCCGAGGGTGAACGACCGAGGCTAGCCCTAAAGCTATTTCGGGGAGAACGAGATATCTCCGGGTTTGATAGGCCTTTCACTCCTACCCGCGGGTCATCCCCCCAGTTTTCAACCTAGGTGGGTTCGGCCCTCCACGGGGTCTTACCCCCGCTTCAGCCTGCCCATGGATAGCTCACCCGGCTTCGCGTCTGCGGCGCGCGACTCGACGCCCTGTTCGGACTCGCTTTCGCTGCGGCTCGGTCACTCCTTAACCTCGCCGCGCGCCGCAACTCGCTGGCTCATTCTACAAAAGGCACGCCGTCACACCTAATAGGTGCTCCGACTGCTTGTGGGCAGGCGGTTTCAGGTGCTGTTTCACTCCCCTCCCGGGGTGCTTTTCACCTTTCCCTCGCGGTACTTGTGCGCTATCGGTCACAGGGTAGTGTTTAGGGTTGGAGGGTGGACCCCCCTGATTCCGGCCGGGTTTCACGTGCCCGGACGTACTCGGGTGCCGGTCGGGGGGCGCGTCGGCTTCGCGTACGGGGCTCTCACCCTGTTCCGCCGGCCTTCCCAGGCCGTTCCGCTGCCGTCGCGCTTTGTGACCCCACTATGACCGGTCCCACGACCCCGGGGAGGCGGTGCCTTCCCCGGTTTGCCCTAGGTCCCCGTTCGCTCGCCGCTACTAGGGGAATCTCGATTTGATTTCTCTTCCTCGGGGTACTTAGATGTTTCAGTTCCCCCGGTTGCCTGCCCGGGGCCTATGAGTTCGGCCCCGGGCCGGCGGCGGTCTCCCGCCGCCGGGTTCTCCCATTCGGGTGCCCGCGGATCCCAGGGTGTGTGCCCCTCCCCGCGGATTTTCGCAGCTTGCCGCGCCCTTCGTCGGCTCCCTGTGCCAAGGCATCCGCCGCCTGCCCTCGACATCTTCCTGCCGCCTTCCCGGCGACACGGTGCGGTGTCAGGTGTATGCAATGCGATCGTTTGTCTCGATGCTTGTTAAGTCATATCGGGGGCGGGTCTCCCCGCCCCCCGATGCGATCTCGTCTCTGAAGAATATTGTTGCTTGTCACGCTATGCGGCTCTCAGGGTACGGCGGGCGGGGCCCGCGGGGACCGGACGCTGCGGCCGGGGCCTCGGGAAGGGCGAAAGGGCAGGAGGCGACCGCCCGGCATGGCCGGGCCGCGTCCCTGTTCAAGTTATGCGTGTCTTCTCTAGTGAAGGTTGTTCTCCCTAGAAAGGAGGTGATCCAGCCGCACCTTCCGGTACGGCTACCTTGTTACGACTTCACCCCCCTCACCCTCCACACCTTCGACGCCTCCCCCCTTGCGGTTGGGCCGGCGGCTTCGGGTGCAGACGACTCGGGTGGTGTGACGGGCGGTGTGTACAAGGCCCGGGAACGCATTCACCGCGGCGTGCTGATCCGCGATTACTAGCAACTCCGACTTCGCGGGGGCGGGTTGCAGCCCCCGGTCCGAACTGGGGCCGGATTTGGGGATTCGCTCCCCCTCACGGGGTGGCAGCCCATTGTTCCGGCCATTGTAGCACGTGTGCGGCCCAGGGCATAAGGGGCATGATGACTTGACGTCGTCCCCACCCTCCTCCGGCTTGACGCCGGCAGTCCCCCGCGAGTCCCCAACTGAATGCTGGCAACGCGGGGCAGGGGTTGCGCTCGTTGCGGGACTTAACCCAACATCTCACGACACGAGCTGACGACAGCCATGCACCACCTGTGCGGGCTCCTCGCGGCCACCGGGTCTCCCCGGCTTCACCCGCATGTCAAGCCCTGGTAAGGTTCTTCGCGTTGCTTCGAATTAAGCCACATGCTCCGCTGCTTGTGCGGGCCCCCGTCAATTCCTTTGAGTTTTAGCCTTGCGGCCGTACTCCCCAGGCGGGGCACTTAATGCGTTAGCTTCGGCACGGAGGGCTCGTCCCCCCACACCTAGTGCCCATCGTTTACGGCTGGGACTACCAGGGTATCTAATCCTGTTCGCTCCCCCAGCTCTCGCTCCTCAGCGTCAGTGCGCGCCCAGAGGCCCGCCTTCGCCGCCGGTGTTCTTCCGAATATCTGCGCATTCCACCGCTACACTCGGAATTCCGGCCTCCCCTGCGCCACTCAAGCCCGCCGGTATCGGGAGCGTGCCGGGGTTGAGCCCCGGGCTTTGACTCCCGACCAGACGGGCCGCCTACGAGCGCTTTACGCCCAATGAATCCGGATAACGCTCGCCCCCTACGTATTACCGCGGCTGCTGGCACGTAGTTAGCCGGGGCTTCTTCTGCAGGTACCGTCACCTCGCGGCCTCGTCCCTGCTGAAAGCGGTTTACGACCCGAGGGCCTTCCTCCCGCACGCGGCGTCGCTGCGTCAGGCTTCCGCCCATTGCGCAAGATTCCCCACTGCTGCCTCCCGTAGGAGTCTGGGCCGTGTCTCAGTCCCAATCTGGCCGGTCGGTCTCTCAACCCGGCTACCCATAATCGCCTTGGTGGGCCGTTGCCCCGCCAACTAGCTAACAGGCCGCGGGCCCATCCCTCGCCGCTGATGCGCTTTCCCCGCAGGGCCATGGGGCCCTACGGGAGTATCCGGTATTACCCACGGTTTCCCGAGGCTGTCCCGGAGCGGGGGGCAGGTTGCCCACGTGTTACTCAGCCGTTCGCCACTTTATCCGCGCCCGAAGGCGCCTTAACCGTTCGACTTGCATGTGTTAGGCGCGCCGCCAGCGTTCATCCTGAGCCAGGATCGAACTCTCCGTTCGGAGGGGCCGCCCCGAGGGGGCGGCCCCGTCTGCTGAATTCACAGGAACGGAAGGGCCCGGCCGGCCAGGCGATCGCTCTCGATCTGTCCTTTGGATCCACTCTGAAAGGAATCGGGTGTTCCCTGTAACATATGTACAGGCTCGATCCGATCATCGCTTGTCTGTCTCTTCCCGATCTCTCGATCGCAGTATCCGGTTCTCAAGGTCCCCGCTCGGCGCCTCGGCTGGTGTCTCGGACCCGCTCGTCGGCGCCGCGCGAGGAGTTAATTTACGCCCGTCGCCGGGGCGTGTCCAGGTGGTTTCGGGCATTCACGATTTCTTCATATTCAAGGCGCCCACGGAGGATTTGCCGCCGCTTGCAGACGCTCCCCTGCCATTCGACCGTAAGGCTATTTATCAACCTCATCCTTTAGCTTAAGTAGTCCGTCAGTCATGGCTTTATGGGCCTCGTCGCTTGCGAGCCTGAAGAGGCCGGCCGTGAGGAGCCTATAGGTCGGGGTGCCGTCTATATGGTTGACGGTGTTCTCCTCGACGATCCTGGCGGCAACCTCAGATGCCCTGCGAGCATCTCTTTCCGCCACTCGATACTGCGGGAACGTCTCACACTGCCTGACAACGTCCTGCGTTACCTCGGGAATGCTGGAAATCGAGAGCGTGCGCCCGTAATCGGCGAAGTCGGCCTGCTTGCCGATGCGGGCCTTCTCGCCGGCCTGAACCCCCGTTTGCTCCAGTCGTGCACGGGTATGCAGGTTGTAGACATGGTCGCAAACCAAGTGGCACCAGGCGCCTTTGACCAGGTCGGTTACGCAAGTGGCCCCATAGGCCTTCGGGTTGACGCAATAGAAATCCCAGAACTCGTCGCAGCGTGGAACGGGGATGTGGTGCCGGAGCGTGAGATGTGTGAGCTTGTAATCTATGCGCGTAGACGCGTCGGGGACCATATACCCCACGTAAATGTCGGGAACGAGGTTGCCCAGCAGGAACGCGTCGACGTCATCGATTCCGAGGGCAGCCGCCCCTCCTTCCGCAAGCAGACGCTCAACGTGGGCGATATGTATGTTCCAACTGGGCATTCGCGTTCCTTTCCCGGGTTCCGTGCACTGGCAATTGTCGCGCATAAAGAAGGCCAGGCACCCGATTGGATGCCTGGCCGAAATAAGAGCTATTTGTCCGCAAGGGGCTCTACAACCTCCGGCCGCGGAAGCTCACAGGCGCCGACGAAGAAACCGCGAGGGGCGACGCTAGCTGCGGACCTCGCCGCCGACGGCGCGAAGAACCTTGTTCACGAGCTTCTCGTGCGCCTTCTCGACCTCCTCGGAGGTGAGGGTGCGGTCTGCTGCGCGATACGTGAGCGAGAAGGCCATGGACTTCTTGCCCTTACCCACACGCACGGGGTCGCGGTAGACGTCGAAGAGGCGGACGTCGGCGAGGAGCTTGCCGCCGGCGCTGGAGATGCGCTGGACGAGGGTCTCGTAACTGACGGACTCGTCGACCACGAGGGCGAGGTCGTGGGTCACGCCGGGAAGCGTGGGGATGTCCTCGTAGGGCAGCTCGTTCTTTGCGAGGCGCAGCAGGTGCTCGACGGAGAGCTCGAACGCCACGACGGGGACGTCGACGCCGACCTTCTGGAGATTGGCGGGGTGGATATTGCCCACCCAGCCCACAGACTGGCTCTGGACGAGGACCTCAGCGGCCTGGCCCGGCTGCAGCCAGGGGAAACGCTCGGGGTCGGCGGCCTTGAAGCGAACCTTGGTCAGGCGCAGGGCGTCGAGAAGCTGCTCGACGGCACCCTTGGCGTCGAAAAAGTCATAGTCAGCCCACTTCTGGTTCCAGGCGTCGTCGGCGCGCTTGCCGGCAAGGACGCCGGCGACGAAGCTCGGCTCGTCGGGCTGGGACTTAGACTCGTGGCCGAAGAAGACGCGGCCGATCTCGTAGAGCGCGACGTTGGGCACGCCGTGGTCGAGGTTGTAGGCCACCGAACGGAGAAGGCCCGGGAGCATAGAGCGGCGCATCTCGGACTGGTCGGACACGAGCGGGTTGATAATCTTTACCGGGATGCCACGGCCTTCCTCGGTAATGCCAAGTTTGACGAGGTCGTTGGGGTCGGCGAAGCAGTAGGTGCTCGTCTCGGACAGGCCGCAGGCGCGAAGCGTGCTCCCGATAAGGCGAATACGGCGCTGCTCGACGGTGAGGCCACCGGCGTGGTTCTTGGCCGCGGGGAGCGTCGGCTCGATATCGCCCTCGCCCCACAGGCGGCAGATCTCCTCGATGAGGTCGCACTCGCGAGTGAGATCGGGACGATTCGTGGGGGCGGTCACCGTGAGATGCCCCTCCTCAGCGGCCTCGACGGAGCAACCGAGGCGCTCGAGGCGAGAGACCATGAAGTCCTCGGGGATGTCCGCGCCGCAGAGCAGGCGGGCGCGCGCCGGGCGCAAATCGACCACGGCAGCGGGGACGACAACCGGGTAGACGTCGACGGTCCCCGGGCAGACCTCGGCGCCGCAGCACTCCTCGAAGAGGGCGGCCGCGACCTCGGCGACGTTGGCGCAGTTGGCGCCGTCGACCTGGCGCTCGTAGCGGATGGAGGCCTCGCTCATGAGGTCGAGGTTGCGGCTCGTGCGGGAGATGTGGCCGGAGGAGAAGGTCGCGGACTCGAGCAGGACGTCCACGGTGTTCTCGTCGATCTCGGAGTTCATGCCGCCCATGACGCCGGCGAGGGCGACGGGCGTCTTGCCGTCGTCGGTGATGACGGCCATGTCCGGGGTGAGGGTACGCTCGACGCCGTCGAGGGTCTCGAGCTTCTCGCCCTCGGCGGCGGCGCGCACGACGATGTGGCGACGGCCGTCGCGCTCGGTGAGCTTGCCCAGGTCGAAAGCGTGGAGGGGCTGGCCGGTGAGGAACATCACGTAGTTGGTGACGTCGACGACGTTGTTGATGGGACGGCTGCCGGCGGCCACGACGCGGCGGGCGAGCCACTCGGGGGACGGACCGATCTTTACGTTGCGAACGACACGGGCGCAGTAGCGCTGGCAGAGCTCGGGGTCGTCGATGGTCACGTCCACGAGGTCGTGGGCGTCGGGGCCCTGCTCGTTCTTGACGGAGGGCAGCTCGATGTGGGTGTCCTCGTCGAGCATGGCGGAGACCTCGACGGCCATGCCGGTCATCGAGAGGCAGTCCGGACGGTTCGGGGTGATCTCGCAGTCGATCACGGTGTCCGACATGCCCATGTAGTCGGTGAAGTCCATACCGACGGGAGCGTCCTCGGGAAGGATCATGATACCGGAGTGGTCGCCGCCGAGGCCGAGCTCGCGCTCGGAGCAGTTCATGCCGCAGGACTGCACGCCGCGGAGCTTGGACTTCTTGATCTTTACGTCGCCGGGAAGCACCGCGCCGATCATCGCCGTGACGATGTGGTCGCCGGCGTTGAAGTTCTGGGCGCCGCAGACGATCTGCAGCGGCTCGGGCTTGCCGTCGGCGCCGAGGTTCTTCTCGCCCACGTCGACCTTGCAGACGTACATGTGGTCGGAGTCGGGGTGCGGGGTCTTCTCGAGGACCTTGGCCGTGACCACGTGGTCGAGGTCGGCGCCCACGCGCTCGACGGCCTCGACCTCGGTGCCGGTGCGTACGAACTCGTCGACGAGCTCGGAGGGGTTCTCCGGCACATCGACCATGGTCTTGAGCCATTCATATGAGATGCGCATTTGAAACAGCCTTTCTGTTGCGCGAAACGATCGGATCCGGTTTCCCGCCCCCAACGGGGCCGGAGCCCCCAGACGGGGCGCCTGGGAAAGCTAGAACTCATCAGTGCAAAACGTAGGCTTTTCCAGGTGCCCCGGGTGGGGCGCGACGGTCCCGACGATGCGTACTTGGGTACGTGAGGAGGGCCGGAGCCCCCAGACGGGGCGCCTGGGAAAGCTAGAACTGCTTTAAGAAACGCATGTCGCCGGTCATGAGCATGCGAAGGTCCGGCAGGTCGTAGCGAAGCGCCGCGACGCGCTCGACGCCGATACCGAAGGCGAATCCGGTGTACTTCTCGGGGTCGATGCCGCAGTTGACGAAGACGTTGGGGTCGACCATGCCGCAGCCCAGGATCTCGAGCCAGCCGGTGTTCTTGCAGAAGCGGCAGCCCTTGCCGTGGCAGACGCCGCAGGAGACGTCGACCTCGCAGGAAGGCTCGGTGAACGGGAAGAAGTGCGGGCGGTAGCGCGTGGCGCGGTCCTTGCCGAAGATCTCGCGGGTGAAGTAATCGAGCGTGCCCTTGAGGTCCCCGAAGGTGATGCCCTCATCCACGACCAGGCCCTCGACCTGCGTGAACTGGGGCAGGTGGTTGGCGTCGGCGGTATCGGGGCGGAAGACCGTACCCGGGCAGATCATGTAGATGGGGGGCTCCTTGGCCTCCATGACGTGGGCCTGGACGCCGGAGGTCTGGGTGCGCAGGAGCACGTCGGACTCGCCCTGGACATGGACCTCCTTGCCCTCGGGCTGGTTATCCACGACGTAGAAGGTGTCCTTGGCCGAGCGGCTGGGGTGGTCCTCAGGGGCGTTCAGCGCGGTGAAGTTGTAGTAGGTCGTCTCGATGTAGGGGCCGTCCTCGACGGTGTAGCCGAGCCCCGCGAAGATGTCCTCGATCTCCTCGCGAATCTGGGAGATGAGATGCTGGGTGCCCAGAGAGAGCTGACGGCCGGGAAGGGTGACGTCGACGGCGTCGGCCTCCATGCGCTTGGCCATAATGGCGCGGCCGAGCTCCTCCTTGCGCGTCTTGATGGCCATGTCCACATTGGCGCGGACGGTGTTGGCAAGCTGGCCCATGGCCGGGCGCTCCTCGGGCGGGACCTTGCCCATGGTGTGCATGATGGCGGTCAGGCTGCCCTTGCGGCCGAGCACGCCCACGCGAAGGGCCTCGAGGGCGTCCATGCTCTCGGCGCTGGCCAGCCCCTCCTTGACTTGCGCCTCAATCGCCTTGAGGTCGTCGGACATCGACATTGCGTATCCCCTTTCAAAACAAAAAGCCGTCCCGGACAAAGGTCCAAGGACGGCAAGAATTACCGCGGTACCACCTTGATTGACGCAGGTGTTTTCTCTCACGAGCGCCCACTCGTTTGCCCCGTGCCGTGGGGCGTACGGCTTCCCTACTGGGCGGCGAGAAGCGCTGTGGCCATCGCTGCCGTTAAGGTCGCGGCTGGTGGAGTGAACTTCGGGCGTCAGCCTTGGAGGAGCCTCTCAGCCGATGGGCCCCATCTCTTGTCCGCTGGCGACGCGACGGCCCGAACCTCTCCGTCATTGCCTAAGGAATGATGATAGCACACTACCGCGCCTTGATTCCGCGCAGCACGCGAGCGGGCTTTCGGCGCTTGGGATCCAGGAGCCGGCCGACGAGCCCGAGCACAAAAACGCTCAGAGCGATGGCCGCGAAGTACACGAGCGCCGTTGAGACGATCGGGAAGAGCGCCTGGAACGTGCGGCTGCGAATGATATCGGAGACCTTGGTGAGGTCGGCGATGGCCACATAACCCACGACCGAGGTGCCCTTGATCATGGACACGACCTCACCCGCATAGAGCTCGCGGACCGAGGCGAGAGCCTGCGGGTAAACCACGCGCATGCGCGTCTCTTTCTCGGAGAAGCCGAGCGCGAGGGCCGCCTCCACCTCCCCCTTGGAGACGGAGCCGAGCCCGGACTGAAAGACCTGCGCCACACCGCCGGCGGCAACGACCCCCAGGCAGATGACCGCGACCATAGGGGCCGGAATCCCGACTCCGGAGAAGATCACGTAGTAGGAAAGCATGAGCCAGACCAAGGTCGGGATGCCCGAGGATAGCTTGTCGTAGACCCCGGTGAGGAGGCGCACGAACCAGTTGCGGCTCCGCTCGGCCCCGCACAGCACCATGCCGAGAAGCGTGGCCACAGCCATCGCGCCAACGGAGATGCCCATCGTGACGCCGAGGCCGCCTACCACGAGCTTCCAGCGCTGCTCGTCGATAAAGGAGCTGCGGAAGTTTCTCTCGAGATAGGAGAGGAAGCCCTCGCCCTCCGCATCGGACGCCCTGGCAAGAAGGCAGGAGCCCGTGTGGATATACGCGTCGGAGAAGTCGACCTGTTCGTCGCGCTCATCCGTGGGCGTGAGGCCGAAGGCGACATCCGCCTTGCCGCTCGCGACCGCCGCTATGAGGCCGCCGAAAGTGAGGTCCTGGAACTCGACCTGCATACCGAGCTCGTAGGCGACGCGCTCGATAAGCTCGAACTCAAAGCCCGTGCGCTCGCCGTTCATGATGAAGCTCATCGGCTCGAAGTCGATCGTGCCGGCCACGCGCAGCACCGGGCCTGACTCGACCTTGGGGATGCCCTCCATGCTGTAATCACCGTCGACGACCCACTTCTGGTAAAGGGCGTCGAGCTCGCCGGAGTCCCGCATGCGCGCGAGGACCTCGTTGACCTTCTCCTTGAGCCCGTCGTTGCCCTCGGCGACGCCGAAGGCGCAGTCGTAAGGCATAAAGGCCGGGCTGTAGCGCACGTAGCCCGGGTTCTGGCGCTGGAACAGCGTGGCGTATATCTCCCCCACCGAGGCGTAGTCGGCGCGCCCGGCCGCGACCGCGGCGATGCTATCGGCGTCGGCCGAGTACACGTGGACCTGGCCCTCGGGCAGGGTATCCAGGAGCAGGATCGCGTCGAGCGTGCCGTCGGTAACCCCCACGCGCGATTCGGAGAGGATCTTGAGCTGCTCCTCGGCCGAGACCTCGACCACGTCGCCTTCCGCGGAAGGAGAATCCGCGGCGAAGGCCGGTAAGGCGGGCAGCGTCGCCAAGCAGACGGACGCCGCGACAAGAACGGCGGCGAGGCGCGCCGGCACGCTGCCGAACAACCTGCTCATCAGGCCTCGATCCCGGCGAGGATGCGCTCAGCCCCGCGGCGCTTGGGGTCGAGCCTCTTGCCCGCGCGGGCAAGGAGCCACGAGCTGAGCGCGATCACGGCAAAGTAGACGATCGCCGTGGAGACAAGCGGGAAGAACGCCTGGAACGTCCGGCTGCGGATGATGTCGGAGACCTTGGTGAGGTCGGCGATGGCCACGTAGCCCACGACCGAGGTGCCCTTGATCAGCGCGGTGAGCTGACCGGAGTAGAGCCCCCAGACAGAGCGCGCGGCCTGGGGCAGCACGACGCGCCGGAACGTCTCGCCGCGAGAGAAGCCCATGGCGAGGGCGGCCTCGGTCTGGCCCTGGTCGACAGAGTCGAGACCGGCCGTGAACACCTTAGAGAGCGGGGCCGCCGCCTCAAGGCCGAAGCAGATGACGGCCACCGCGACGGCCGGGATGTCGATCCCCTGGAAGACGACGTAGTAGAGCAGCATGAGCCAGACGAGGACCGGGATGCCCGTGACGACCTTCACATAGGCGCGCGCGAAGCCGCGCGCCGCGGCGCCTCGGGTGCCCATCCAGCAAAGAAGCGCTCCGCCGAGCGTCGCGAGGATAAAGGAGCCCGCGGAGATGAGGGCGGTGACGCCGAGGCCGCTCACGACCATCTTCCAGCGCCCCTCGGCGACGAAGGTGCTCTGGAAGTTCGTTATGAGGGCGTCGAGGAGGCTCGGCGCGGCGGCCTCGTCGTCGACGCACATAGCGACCCAGGGGATGTCGAAGAGGTTCTCGCAGAACTCGAGCTGGGAAGCGCGCTCCTCGGTCCTCGCATAGCCCGTTGCCACGTCGGCCTTGCCGGAGGAGACCGCCGCGAGCTCGCCGGCGAAGGTGGTGTCGAAGAACTCGGCTCTCATGCCGAGCTCGTAGGCGACGCGCATGGCCATCTCGATGTCGGCGCCCGCGGGCTTGCCGTCCTGGATGAACATCGCGGGCTCGGAGCTCGTCGAGATGGCGAAGGTCAGCGCCTCGCCGCCCTCGACAACGGGGATGTCGTCCAGGGAGTAATCGCCTTCCTCGAACCACTTGTTGTAAACGGAGTCCACGATGCCCTCCGCGGCGAGCTTGGCCTGGGCCTCGTTGATGCGGTCCCTGAGGTCGGTGTTGCCCTTGGCGGTCGCGAAGCGGCTGTCGAAGGTGTAGATCGGCGTGGAAAGATAGGTGTAGCCCGGGTTCGCCTCCATGAACAGCCTCGCCGTGAACTCGGGCTGCAGGGCGTAATCGACCCTGCCCGCGTCGAGGGCGGCAGCGATGTCCGTGACGCTGTCGAACTGCTGAATCGTCGCATTGGGGAAGTCGCGCTCGGCGTAGACGCTGGTCAGCCCGCCGAGATGCACGCCGATGGAGGCGTTTTCCAGCAGCGAGGAGACCTCCTCGGCGCTCGCCTGCCTCACGCGACTCAGGATAGACTCGTCGACCGCGTGCGCGCGGACGGGGACGGTGAGCACGGCGGCGATCGCCATAAGCGCGGCGGCCAGAACGGCGCAGACGCGCTTGCGGATGGATAGGTTCTTTCTCATTGGCACCGCCCCTGTCTACATACTGATGGTGAGAAGGCCGGGCTTGGCCTCGACCGACCTCGCGTACGCATCGATGACCTTGCGCGCGAGCTCATCCATCTCCTCGTACGGATAGGTCGCCTCGCCCGACATGCTGGTGAAGGAGATGTCGAGCTCGCCGGTCTTCTCGGTGTAGCGCATGTTGAGCTGCGTCTTCACGCCGGCCTTGAGCACGCTGTGGTTGACGGCCTCGTCGAGGACATGCATCACGCGATCGATACGGCTGCTCTCGAAGAGCTGCCTGCGCAGGAAGGCCGCGGCCTGAGACATCAGCTCGTAGTAATCGAAGGCCTCGGGGCGGATCTCGTAGTTGAGGCTCTTGACGTGGAAGATGAAGTCGCGGGTCTTGGGGCGAAGCGGGTTCTCGAAGATCTGCTCCGGGCTGCCGTCCTCGTAAATGCCTTTGTCGTCCATATAGAAAATACGGTTGGAGACGTTGCGCGCGAAGTTCATCTCGTGCGTGACGATGAGCATCGTCGTGCCCTGCTCCGCGAGCGTCATCATGACGCCGAGAACCTCGCCGACCATGGTGGGGTCGAGGGCCGAGGTGGGCTCGTCGAAGATGATGGCCTCGGGACCCATCGCGAGGGTGCGCGCGATGGCGGCGCGCTGCTTCTGCCCGCCGGAGAGCTCGTCGGGGTACGCGAGCGACTTGTGGCCGAGGCCGACCGTCTTCAGGAGATCCATCGCCCGGTCGTAGGCCTCCTGGCGGCTCTTGCCGAGGAGATTGACGGGGCCGAGCATGGCATTCTCGACGATGGTCATGTTGGAGAAGAGATTGAAGGACTGGAAGACCATGCCCATCTTGCGGCGCAGGGCCTGCAGGCTCTTCGGATCGGAAGTGACCTTCTCGCCATCGAACCAGACCTCGCCGGCGGTCGGCGGGTCGAGGAAGTTGAGGCAGCGGGTGAAGGTGGACTTGCCGCAGCCGGACGGGCCGATAATGGAGATGACGTCGCCCTTGTTTATGTCGACGTCGATGTTCGCGAGCACCTCGTTGGGGCCGTAGCTCTTGCACAGGCCGCGGGCGCGGATCAGCGGATCAGCCATAGGTCTTACGCTCCTTTTGAGAAATTGGGGGCCTCACACAACGTAGTTCCCAGGCCGCCCTTCGAAAGGGCCGGCGCGCCGGTTCCGAATCGTCGCGCGGCGAGAGGGACGGCGAGCCTCGTTCTTGGGGCGATCCACAGATGGGCCCAAGGGCAAGGGCCGCCCCGGTCGGCGGTCGAACTACAATGAACAGGTTACATGAAACGGCAGCGACCGCCCGGGAGGCATCATGGCCAGCAACCCCCTCAACATCAGGGTCGTCTTCTTCGACATCGACGGCACGCTCTTTTCCCACACACTGGGCGCCGTCCCCCAGAGCGCGCGCGACGCCCTCGCCGAGCTACGCGCCTCGGGCATCAAGACGGTGATCGCCACCGGCCGGCACAAGATCGACCTGGGGGCGCTGCCCACCTCCGACCTGAGCTTCGACGGCTACATCGCCCTCAACGGACAGATGATCCTCGACGCCTCGATGCATCTCATCGCCGGAACCCCCATCAACGCCGCCGAGGCCGAGATCCTCACCATGGCCTTCAAGGCGAAGAAGATTCCCTTCCTCATACAAACCGAGAACAAGAAGTACATGAACTTCATCGACGGGCTCACCCAGGAGGCCGTCGACCGCGGCGAGTTCATTCTCCCCGAGCCCTCCGCCTACGACGCCGAGGGCGAGGCCATCTTCCAGCTCTGCGCCTTCGTGAGCGACGAGAACCGCTCGCTTCTCGACAGCGTGCTCGACGAGTGCAACATCACCTCGTGGAGCCCCATTGGCATCGACATCGTTCCCAAGGGCGGCGGAAAGTCCGTGGGCATCGGCAAGTTCCTCGAGGCGGAGGGCATCGACCGTTCGCAGACGATGGCCTTCGGCGACGGCGAGAACGACGTCGACATGCTCGGCTTCGTGCAGGTGGGCGTGGCGATGGGCAACGGCTGCGACCACGTCAAGGAAATCGCCGACTATGTCACCTCCGACATCGACGACGACGGCATCGCGAACGGCCTTCGCCACTTCGGGCTGATCGACTAGGGGCAGCGACGGGGCGCTCGCCTCCCGCGCCGGGGGCGTCGCCCCCGAGGCGACCTCGTCCACAGCGACGTCAACGCAAAGAAGCGCCGTCCCTCCCCCGACTCGGGAGAAGGGACGGCGCTTCTTTTGCGCGACGCCTCGCCGATAAGCCCCGACGGGCATGACCGACGCGGCCGCGGCCTTAGGACGCCCGGGCGGGCGTGATGCCCCGCAGGACGCGTGCGGCGCTGCGGCGCTTAGGATCGAATCGCCGCAGCGCGCAGCCGAGGAGCCACGAGAAGAGGAGAATGAGGACGAAGTAGACCACGGCCACGCTTATGAGCGGGAAGAACGCCTGGAACGTGCGGCTTCGGATGATGTCGGAGACCTTGGTGAGGTCGGAGATGGCCACGTAGCCGACGATGGAAGTCGCCTTGACGAGGCTCACGAGCTGGCCCGCATAGAGGCCCGAGATTCGTTGGACCGCCTGCGGGACGACCACCAGGCGATATATCCGCCCTGAAGGAAGCCCGAGCGCATGCGCCGCCTCGACCTCGCCGGGAGACACCGACTCGAGGCCCGTCATGAACACCCCGGAGAGAGGCGCCGCGACCTCGAGGCCGAAGCAGACGATGGCCACGGCCACCGCCGCGATGTCCACCCCCGCGAACACGATGTAGTACAGGATCATGAGCCACACGAGCACGGGCACGCCCGTCACGATGCGGCAGTAGCCGTTGGCGATGCCCGCGACGGCGCGCCTGCGAGAGCGCCTCATCAGGCACAGGCCGATCCCGCCGACGGTGCCGAGCGCGAAGGAGCCCGCGGCGATGCCCGCGGTGGTGAGCAGGCCCTCGAGGACCATGACCCAGCGGTCCTCGGCGATGAAGGTGCTCTCGAGGCTCGAGACGAAGCCGTCGAGGAACGAGCCCGAGGCGGCGTCCTTGTCCTTTGTCATCACGACCCAGTTGATCACGTAGGCCGTGTCGGTGAAGTCGATCGACTTGGCGCGCTCGGGGGTGTTCACCATGTAAATGCCGAGGTCGACCTTGCCCGACGTGAGGGCGGCGAGTTTGGCGGTGAAGTTCATGTCCTGGAACTCGCAGCGCATACCGAGCTCATAGGCCACGCGCATGATGATCTCCACGTCCATGCCCGCCGCATGCCCGTTGTACATGAAGGTGCTGGGCTCGTCCGTGGGCGAGTACGCAACGGTGAGGACCTCGCCATCCTCGCGCACGGGGACGTCGTCCATGGAGTAGTCGCCGTCCTCGCACCACTTCTTCTGGATGGCGTCGATGGTCCCGTCCGCGCGGAGACGGGCGATGACCTCGTTGATCTTTGCCTTGAGCTCGTCGTTACCCTTGGCCATGCCGATACTCACGTCACAGGTGTAGAGCGCGGGCAGGACATAGGTGAGGTCGGGGTTCTCGCGCATGTAGAGCTGCGCGATGGGCTCGGTGGCGGTCGCGTAGTCGATCTTTCCGGCGGAAAGGGCCGCGATGGTGTCGGAGATGCTCTGGAACGACTGCGCGTCGGAGTCGGGGTAACGGTTGTTCACCTCGGTCTCCGACGTGACGCCCACCTGCACGCCGATGGAGGCGTGCTCGAGGTTGGCGTCGCGCTCCTCCTCGGTCCAGGTGATGACGCGGTCGCGCAGGCCCTCGGCCATAGCCGGCGCGGGAACGAACGAGACAAGGCAGGCGGCGAGAAGGGCGACCACGACGGCCGCCGCGCGCCTGTGGATACTGAGGCTTTGCATCCGGGACCTCCATGAGGACAAAAAGCGAGTCTTGCGCAGGAGAACCGAGCCGGCCGGCCGCGCGGCGCTGTCGCGCGCGGACCGCGCGCCGTCTCTCCCACCCCTCCCATGTTCTCACACCGAACGGCAAATAAACCCGAGGCAGGAAGCGAATGCGCCACAGCTTTCAAGGCCGGGAGCCGCTTCTTGGCGGCTCGGCGACAGAGCCTGGCCCCGCGCCCTAGCGAACATGGGTGACCTTGTACTTGAACTGGTCGGCGCGCGCGACGCTGTGGGTGTACTCGATAACGAGGTTCTTGTCGTTATAGGTCACGCGGATGAGCTGGAGCACCGGCGCGCCCTCGGCGATGCTCAGGACATCCGCGTCGTTCTTGCGCGCGACGCTCGCGAAGAACTCCTCCTCCGCGATCCTGATGACCTCGTGGTAATCGTTCTCGAAAATGGCATAGAGGGACTTGCCGCTGACCGCCCCGGCGTCGAGCCCGATGAAACGCTCGGCCGGGACATAGGTGCGCTCGACCATCATGGGAACGCCGTCGGCGAGGCGCAGGCGCTTCATGCAATGGACCTTGTCGCCCAGGTGAAGGCCCATGCGGTCGGCGACGGTCTTGGTCGCGTCGAGGGTTCGGAACTCGAGATCGACCGTCTTCGGGTCGCGGCCGGCGTCGCGCATCTGCTCGGTAAAGCTGTAGTTCGTGGTGAGGTCCATCGCCTTGCTCGTGAGGTCCGAGACGAAGGTGCCCTTACCGTGGCGGCGGGTGATGAGCCCGAGGGTCTCGAGCTCCTTGAGCGCGAGCCGGACCGTGGTGCGCGAGAGGCCGTAGCGCTCGGAGAGCTCACGCTCGGAGGGAAGGAGGTCGCCGGGCTCCATCTCGTTCTCGATCTGGTCGCGCAGAATGTCCACGAGCTGGTCGTAAAGCGGCTGCTTCCTTGCGGCGGCTCCCATGGCAGGCCTCCTACACGTATGCTGGTTATAACAACTTGGTATCAATCAACTATAGCCATCGCCGGGCGCGGACGCCATGGGGCACATCGTAGGCGGCAAGAGACGCGGCGGGCGTCGCGGCGAGAGGGTAAAACGGCGGGCGCCTCGGCGCCTTCCGCGCGCGTAGGGCCGTCCCCTACTCGGTGAAGGGGAACTCCCCGGCCGCAAGGGCCTCGATGGCTGCCGGCACGGCGTCGTCCTCCACGGCGCCGATGTGCCAGCGCGCGGCCTCGCGGGCCTCGGGCAACGCGCCCGCCACGGCCACCGAGTGCTCGACCGCGGCGAACATCTGCAGGTCGTTGCCCGCGTCCCCGAAGACGACCGCCTCGTCTCGGCCGATGCCCAGGCGCTCGAGCAGCCACTTGACGGCCTCGCCCTTGTTCCAGCCCGCCGGCATCGCGTTGGAGAAGGCCGCCTGAGGCACGTCGAAGTCGATGCCCTCCACCTCGCGGTTGAGCAGCGCCACGATCTCTCGGGTGCGATCGATGTCCCCGCAGATAAAAACGTTCGCCTTGGTTATGTCGCGCTCCGGGACGTCTTCGCGGTCGAGGCAGGTCTCGGCGTAGGAGGGGAAGCACTCGCGCAGGTCCTCGCGGTCGCCCTGCACGAGATAGGGAGTGGAGCCCTCGAAGAAGATGAGGCCCGAGCGCGGGACGCCGGCGAGCACGCCCAGGGCCGCGCGGATACCCTCGGCGGGCAGCTCCCGCTGCAGGACCTTCTCGCCGCCGAGATAGACCTGGGAGCCGTTGGTGGCCAGCGCCGTCTCGCAACAGGCGGCGTCCCCGCCGAAGAAGCCGGGGATCCAGGAGTAGAAGCGGCCGCTCGCCGGCCCCACGAGGACGCCGGCGTCCATGGCCGCGTGGAAAGCGGCGACGCAGCGCGGGGTCAGGACCTTCTTGCCGTAGGGCATGATCGTGCCGTCGATGTCGGTGAGGATGAGCTTGATGGCCATGGGGGCTCCTGGGGGTCTCGGCGCGGGGCTTGGGCGCGCGGGTTCGGTTCAAACGAGAAGCGCCGGCCACCTCGACAGATGGCCGGCGCTGAGTTTCTGGCAAATCCGGGCTCGCCCGGCGCTCGCCTGCGGCCTACTCCTCGGTGAGGCCCTTGTTCACCATGACGGCGAGCTTGGCAGGGTCGTCCTCGCCCAGAAGCTCCTCGCGCTTGTTGGCGTCCATGAGCATGACGGCCACCTTGGAAAGAAGGCGCAGGTGGGTCGTGCCGGCCTGCTCGGCGGGAATGAGCAGCGCGATGGCGAACTTGACGGGGACGTCGTCCATAGAGGGCCACTCGACGTCCTCCGCGAGCTTGGCGACGAGGACCACGGCCTCCTTGACGGCAGAGGTCTTTGCGTGGGGAATAGCGAAACCGCCGGTCATGCCCGTGGTTCCCTCGGCCTCGCGGGCCTTGAACGCACTGAAGACCGTGCTCATGTCCTCGACGTAACCGAGCTCGCAGGCCTTCTGGGAGAAGAAGGCGAGCACGTCGTCCACGGACTTGGCGTGGCAATCGACAAACACCTGTGACGCGGTAACAAGATCGCTCATAAGGACGCTCCAATCCTCGTAAAACACCAACGCGCGGCACCGTCCGACACGGCACCGGTCAAACTAGTTAAGCATACCACTCGAAGGCCCGCGGGCGCCCGGTGGCGCTAAACCCCGCGAGCCTACTTCCCCGCCTGCTCCTCACGAAGGCGGAGGGCCTCGTAGGCGCAGCCGTACATGGCCGCCTGGTTGCCGAGGCCGGCGGCCTCGATGCGCGCGTCCTTGCACGCGGAGAGCGCATGGTCGGCGAAGCGGCGCCGAAGCTCGGGCGCGAACGTGGCGAAGGCCCCCGCGACGCCGCCGCCGATGAGAAACATCGCCGGGTCGACGATGCAGCACACCTGTGACATGGCCTGGGCGAGGTACTCGCACATCCGGCTCACCGCGTACTTGGCGCACTCGTCGCCGGTCTCGAGCGCCCGGAAGACGGTCAGGGTGTCGGTCGCGTGCTCGACGGCGGCCGGCTGGACGCCGCGGCGCGAGCACTCCTCCAGGTAGAGGCGCACGACGCCCGTGGCGCTCGCGTACTGCTCGAGGCAGCCCTTGCGCCCGCAGCCGCAGCTGCACGTCTCGTCGGGGTTGACCGTGACGTGGCCTATCTCGCCGCCGGCACCGAAGGCGCCCGCCACGAGCTTGCCGCCCACAACCACGCCGGCGCCGACGCCCGTGCCCAAAGCGATGAGGACGAAGCTCGAGACGCCGCGCGCCGCGCCCGCCCACATCTCGCCGAGGGCCGCCGCGTTCGCGTCGTTGACGAAGGCGACGGTCGCGTTGGGGAACGCCTCGTTGACGGCCGCGACCAGGCCCTCGGGATCGAGCTTGATGTTCGGGAGCAGCCTGACGCTGCCGTCGTCGGCCACGGGGCCGGGGATGTCGAGGCCGAGCGCGACGACGTCGGCGGGGGCGAGGCCGTGGGAGTCGAGCATCCTTGCGAGGCCGCCCGTCACGATCGAGAAGGCCCCCTCGCTCACGAGCTCCGGGGTCGGGATCTTACGCTCCTCAAGGAGCTCTCCTTGCGGAGTGAAGAGCCCCGCCTTGATGCTCGTGCCGCCGATGTCGATGCCGAGAACCGCTTCCATGCCAGGGTCCTTTCTCGCGGGTCGGGCGCGGGCGCGCCCGTCGTGTGCCTTACGCGCCATGCGCTGTGACGTGCATACGCTACGAACACTATAAAGAGAAACTCCGGGCATTGGCGCGGCGGACGGCGCGAGGCCGAAGGCATTCGGCGGCCTCGGGCGGCCGGCGGCGGGCCGGCGGCCGCAGCCGGCGAGCGGATCGACAATCGGGACGCCGTCGCGGGAACGCGACGTGGAAAGCGCCGGCGAGCCGCGCCCGAGCGGGTACACTGAAGGGGTATGCGACCCACGCGCCGCGGCGTTGCGCCGACGGCGCTTCTTCTTATCTGCTCTTCGTCCCGAGACCCATTGGAGGAACCCATGGCAGCAAACCCCGCCACCGCAGACCTCAACGCGGCCGTGGCCAACCCGCGCGCGGACATCGCCTCGCTCGACGCCCTCGAGCGCAAGCTCTTCTCCCTGCGCTACGCGATCGACGAGATCGGCTCGCTCGGACCCGTGATCGACCCCGTGAAGGCCACCGAGGAGCGCGGCGAGGCCCTGGCCGCCCTCGAGGAGGAGCGCGTCCGCACCCTCTGCGCCCCCGAGATCGGCCCTCTGCTCGATCGCGTGGGCGCCCAGCCCGAGCTCATGGGCGCCATGAGGCTCGCCCAGGTCAAGGTGCTCAAGCGCGACCGCGCCTCCCTTACCGGGGTGCCGGCCGAGGAGCAGGCCGAGTTCAGCCGCCTCACCGTGGAGGCCAACGACGTGTGGCGCCGAGCGAAGGCGGGCAACGACTGGGCGAGCTTCGAGCCCTACCTGGACCGCATCGTGGAGGCCCTGCGCCACATGGCAGAGGCCAAGAACCCGGGCGCCGACCCCTACGACGTCTGGCTCGACGAGTACGAGCACGGAACGAGCCGCGCCTTCTACGACCCCTTCTTCGCCCAGGTCAAGGAGTGTGTGGTGCCGCTTCTGGCCGACTGCATGGCGAGCCGCCACAAGCCGAGCCGCAACTGCGTGCAGGGCACCTTCGACGAGGGGCGCCAGTGGCTTCTCGCCGACGATATCATGGAGCTCGAGGGCGTCGACAAAGACGCCCTCTGGATCGGGCGGACCGAGCACCCCTTCACGGGCGGGCCTTCCACGGGCTTCGTCCTCATCGCGAGCCACGTCTACCCGAACAACATCCTCTCCAACGTCTACAGCATGCTCCACGAGGGCGGCCACACGCTCTATGAGCAGAACGTCGACCCCGCCTACCGCCTCACCTCGCTCAAGGGCGGCACGTCCATGGGCATGCACGAGGCCCAGTCGCGCTTCTTCGAGAACATCATCGGGCGCAGCGAGGCCTTCTGCGGGCCGCTGCTCGAGGCGATGCGCCGCCGCTTCCCGGGACAGTTCGGCCGCGTGACGCAGCACCAGCTCTACCTGGCGGCGAACAGCGCGGAGCCGTGCCTCATCCGCTGCGACGCCGACGAGCTGACCTACCCGCTGCACATCCTCGTGCGCTACGAGATCGAGCAGCTGCTCTTCTCCGGGGAGGCCAAGGCCGCCGACGTGCCGCGCCTCTGGGCCGAGAAGTACAAGGAGTACCTGGGCATCGACGTCCCCGACGACGCGAACGGCGCCCTGCAGGACACCCACTGGTCCGACGGCAGCCTCGGCTACTTCCCCACCTACGCCCTCGGCAGCGCCATCGGCGCCCAGCTCAAGGACGCCATGGTCGCGGAAGGCATGGATCTCGAGGGGCTCTGCGCGGCGGGCGACCTCGCCCCCGTTCGCGAGTGGCTGCGCGAGCGCATCTGGCGCTGGGGCCGAGCGAAGGACACCGACCAGCTGCTCCGCGACGCGACGGGCTCGCGCTTCGACGCGAGCCACTACACCGCCTATCTCACCGAGAAGTTCAGCGCGGTGTACGAGCTGTAGCCCGAACCCGGGGCGCACAGGCCGATCGGCGGGGTTCCGGCCAGGCCGAGAACCCCACATGCGCGCCTCCCGGCAATCCCACAGAAAGAGGCGCCCCGCTTTCTCGCCGCCCAGTAACGACTCGTTGCTGGGCGGCGCGCGTTTGGGGCGCTTCTCGTCGATTCATTGCTGGGCGGCGCGGCCTTGGGGCGAATCGGGGCGCCCCGTTACTGGGCGACGCGCTTGTGGGGCTCCCGACCTTCCTTAACGGGCGTTCGGCAAGTCCTTCGGGCTCACGAAGCGCTCGCAGACGTTCGACTTGCGCAGGTATTCCTTGCCGAAGGGGTCGACGGTGGGCACGAGCTTGGCGGGGTCGTCCGCGAAGTGGTCGGCCGGGGACTCGTAGACGTGCGGGTCGGTCAGCGTGTAGCCGCGGCTACAGGACCCCTGGTAGGCACCCGTCTTCTCGCTCAACGTGAACTCGCTGAACACGCAATCCGTGCAATGAAACCCCATGATCGGACACTCCCCCTCCCGGACGGGCCAGGGCGGCCCGCGCTTACGCAGGCTAGTATCCCCCAAAACCGCCGGCGCCAGGTCGGCCGAGCCGTTGATGCGCAAAGAGGCGCCGTTGGCCCGGGTGGGCGCCGGGCCGGGCGACGGCACGGGCAGACTAAGCCCCAAGAGACGAGAAGCACGCGACACGCGCCGGCTCGCCCGGCGCAGAAAGGTCGGAAGCAATGCAGCAAGGCAGCGAAGCCGTCGTCGAGGAAGTCACGTTCCCTTCCGCCGACCACTCCTCCACGATTCACGCGAGGTTCTGGACACCGGCGCCCGAGGCGGGCGGCGCGCAGCCCCGCGCATGCGTCCAGCTCGTCCACGGCATGTGCGAGCACATCCGCCGCTACGACGAGTTCGCCCGCTACCTGGTTGGCCGCGGCTACGCCGTCTGCGGCGACGACCACATCGGCCACGGGGCCTCGGCCTCGCCCGGGAAGCGCGGCTGCATGCCCGCCCGAGGCGGCAACGAGGCGCTCATCGCCGACGAGCACGAGCTTCGCGGCATCGCGCGCGGGCGGCTCGGGGAAGTCCCCCACGTCCTCTTCGGCCATTCGATGGGCAGCTTCATCACCCGCTGCTACCTCGGCCGATATGGAGAAGGGCTCGCCGCGGCCGTGATCTGCGGCACAGGCACGATCCCCGTGGCGACCTCGCGCGCGGGCCACGCGGCGGCGCGCGCGGTCGCGACCCTGCGCGGCGAGGACCACCGCTCGGCGCTTCTCGACTCGCTCGGCGCGGGGGCCTACAGCAAGGCCGTCCCCGGGCCCACCGGCCTCGAGTGGCTCTCCCACAACAAGGAGAACATCCGGGCCTACATGGCCGACGACGAGTGCGGCTTCATGTTCAGCGCGGGCGGCTACTCCGCGCTCACGGCGCTCACGGCCGAGGCCTGCTCCATGAAGTGCGCGGCGGCGGTGCCCCGCGACCTGCCGCTTCTCTATATCGCGGGAGACGGCGACCCGGTGGGAGACATGGGGCGAGGCGCCCGGGCGGCCGCGCAGCTCGCGCGCGACGCCGGCTCGAGGGACGTCACCTGCACGATCTATCCCCGCATGCGGCACGAAATCCTGAACGAGGACGACCGCGGCCGGGTCTTCGCGGACGTGGCGGACTGGCTCGACAGAAAGGCGGCGGCAAGATGAGCGGCACCTACGTGATCGCGCTCGACCAGGGGACCACGAGCTCGCGGGCGGTGCTCATCGATTGCGCCGGTCGAATGGCCGACTGCGTCCAGCGCCCGTTCCAGCAGATATTCCCCCATCCCGGCTGGGTGGAGCACAACCCGCAGGAGATTCTCTTCTCGCAGCTCGGATGCCTGACGGAGCTCGTCGCCCGTCACGGGCTCACCGAGAAGGACATCGACTCCATCGGCATCGACAACCAGCGCGAGACGGCCGTCGTCTGGGACCCCGCCACGGGGCAGCCTGTATACAACGCCATCGTGTGGCAGTGCCGCCGCACGGCGCAGATGGTCGACGAGATCTGCGGGGGCGAGCAGGTCAAGGCCATGGTCCAGGCCAAGACGGGGCTTCTTCCCGACGCGTACTACTCGGCGAGCAAGATTCGCTGGATCTTGGAGAACGTGGTCGGAGCCCGTGAGCGAGCGGAGGCCGGCGAGCTGCTGTTCGGCACGGTGGACACATGGCTCACCTGGGTGCTCACGGGCGGCCTGGTCCACGCGACCGACCCCACCAACGCGAGCCGCACCATGCTCTTCAACATCCACGAGGGTCGCTGGGACGATGAGCTGCTGCGGCTCTTCGGCATTCCAGCGGCCATGATGCCGGAGGTGCGCCCGAGCTCTGGTTTCTTCGGCGAGACGAGCTATCCGGGCCTTCCCGCGGGCGTCCCCATAACGGGCATCGCCGGCGACCAGCAGGCCGCTCTCTTCGGCCAGTGCTGCTTCACGGCCGGCCAGGCAAAGAACACCTACGGCACCGGCTGCTTCATGCTGTTGCACACGGGGCACGAGGCGAGGAGAAGCTCACACAACCTGATCACCACCGTCGCCGCGAGCGCGCCGGGGGCGGGCGGCCTCGAGTACGCGCTCGAGGGGTCCGTCTTCGTCGCGGGCGCGCTCATCCAGTGGCTACGCGATGAGCTGGGGATCATCGGATCGGCGGCCGAGACCGAGGCTCTCGCGGCGAGCGTTCCCGACACGGGCGGCGTGGTTATCGTGCCCGCGTTCACGGGACTCGGAGCCCCGTGGTGGAAGCCGGACGCGCGCGGGGCAATCTATGGCCTCACGCGCGGAGCCGGTCGCGCGCAGATCGCGCGAGCCGCGCTCGAGGCGCTCGCCTACCAGGTGAGCGACCTCGCGTCGGCCATGGCCGACGACGCGGGCGGCTCGCTCGGCGTGCTCAACGTGGACGGAGGGGCCTCGGCGAACAATTTCCTCATGCAGTTCCAGGCCGACCTGCTCGGCTGCAAG
Organism: bacterium; assembly: GCA_963605405.1. Lineage (GTDB taxonomy): Bacteria > Actinomycetota > Coriobacteriia > Coriobacteriales > Atopobiaceae > Paratractidigestivibacter. Next base: position 24,574 of record CAVCUP010000015.1, read on the forward strand.
CTCAGGCGACCCGCGAACACCGAGACGACCTCGCTCGGGGCGGCCTATCTTGCCGGCTTGGCCACGGGGTTCTGGTCCGGGACCGATGAGCTCTCCGACCTGCGAGCTGACGACGAGGTCTTCGCACGCTCAATGGGCGAGGAGCAGGCCGGGGCGCTTCTCGACCGATGGCACGACGCGGTGAGAAGGACCATCGCATAGCAGGCCCCCGGCCGCCCGCGGCGCGTATGCCCGAAGCACCGCGACGAAACATGTGACCAAAGCGCGAAGAAGCCCTGACCAGCGGTTTATTGGCCGCGGGTCAGGGCTTCTCATTGTATTGGGGGAAGTCAGCTCACGCAGGTTTCCGACCGTTTGGGCGCGACTTCCCCTCCTTGGTTGTTTGGGACGGGCCCGTAGCGGGACCCGCCCCCCTCTTGCCGGCACGATGCAACCCGTCCCCAACGCGCGCTTGGACGAGATGACCTGCCCCAGCGGTTAACCGAGAACCTCGCCGGCGATGCGGGCCGTCTCGGTGGCGTCCTTGGCGTAGTAGTCGGCGCCGACCATCTGCGCATACTCCGGGTTGAGCACGGCGCCGCCGACGATGACCTTGCACCACGGCGCCTGCGCACGGAGAAGCTCGATGGTCTCGGCCATGGCGGGCACGGTCGAGGTCATAAGGGCCGAGAGCCCCACGAGCTCCACGTGGTCGACGAGCACGGCATCTACCACCGTCTGAGGCGGCACGTCGCGCCCGAGGTCGACCACATCGTAGCCGTAGTTCTCGAGCAGCATGCGAACGATGTTCTTGCCGATGTCGTGGATGTCCCCATGAACGGTGCAGATGACGATCTTTCCCTTGGCGGGGACGGCCTCGCCCTCGGCGCCCGCGTTGGCCTCCTTGAGCACGTTGAAGCCGGCCTTGGCGGCCTCGGCCGAGGCCATGAGCTGCGGCAAGAAGAACGTGCCCTTCTCGAAGCGCGCGCCCACCTCGTCGAGCGCGGGAATCAGGACCTCGTTGATGGCATACAGCACGTCGTGGCCCTTGAGCACGCGCCCGATGACCTCGGGCATCGGCCCTTTGCGGCCCGCGAGCACAAGGGCGCGCGCCTCTTCCTCCGGCGTCTGGGGAGAGGAGCCGCCGCCTGCGGCCGCGCCGGAGCCGGTGCCCGTTGCGGGAGCGCCGGCGCCCGAGGCCGCCGCACCTCCGGGGGCCGCGTCGGAGCGGTCTACGTAGTTGGCCACGTAGCTTTGCGCGCTCTCGTCCTCACCGGACAGCACGCGCCAAGAATTGACCACGTCCATCATGCGCTGTACCAGCGGATTCATGATGGCCATGTCCAGCCCCGCCGCGAAGGCGCCCGCCAGGAAGGTGGCGTTCACGAGCGGGCGGAAGGGCAGGCCGAAGCTGATATTGGAGAGGCCGAGCACCGTGCGAACCCCCGGCAGCTCGCGCTTGACGCCCGCGATGGCGTCTAGAATCGCGCGCGGGGCCGTCTGGTCGGTGGAGGCCGCCATGCAGAGACAGTCGATAACCACGTCCTGACGCGGTATGCCGACGGCATCGGTCGCGGCGACTATCTTTTTGGCGACGGCGATGCGGCCTTCGGCCGTGGCCGGGATGCCGTCTTCGTCGAGGGTGAGGCCCACGACCGCGCAGCCGTAGTGCTTGGCGATGGGAAGGACGGCTGCGAGCACCTCGTCCTTGCCGTTCGTCGAGTTGATGAGCGCCTTGCCGGGGTAACTGCGCACGGCCGCCTCGATGACATCGGGGTCCGAGGCGTCTATCTGCAGGGGGAGCGTGGTCACGCCCTGCAGCTCCGCCACGAGCTCGACCATGACGGCGCGCTCATCGATCTCGGGCAGGCCGGCGTTCACGTCGAGTATCTGCGCGCCCGCCTCGGTCTGCGCGATGGCCTCGCCCATCACATAATCGTGGTTGCCGCTGCGCAGGGCCTCCTTCATCTTCTTCTTGCCCGTGGGGTTGATGCGCTCGCCGATGACGCCCACCTGGCCCATGCGCAGACTGGAGATCTGTTGCGGGCCGGCGACGCAGAACCAGTCGCGGACCTCGCGAGCGGCGGGCCTGCGGGCGGCGAGAAGGGCGCGCTCCCCTTCCGTGTACGCCGGTGAGGTGCCGCAGCAGCCGCCGACGATGGTCACGCCTGCGTCGAGCATGGCGGAAACGGCCTCGCAGTACTCGGGCGGGTGGACATCGAAGACCGTGACGCCGTCCTCCACGCGCGGGAGACCGGCGTTGGCCTGGACCATGACGGGGCACTTGGCCCAGGGAAGCATCTGCTCTACGAGCGGCAAAAGGTCGCGCGGCCCGAGCGAGCAGTTGATGCCCACCGCATCGGCGCCGAGCGAGCTCAGGGTGACTGCGGCGACCTCGGGCGTGGTCCCAAGGAACGTGCGGCCGTCCTCGGCGAAGGTCATCGTGACGAAGACGGGCAGGTCCGAGTTCTCCACGACGGCGAGAAGCGCGGCCTTGGCCTCTGCGAGGTCGGCCATCGTCTCGACGATGAAGAGATCTGCGCCAGCGGCCGTGGCCGCACGCGCCTGGCGGGCAAAGAGCTCATAAGCCTCGTCGAAGGGAAGCGTGCCCATAGGCTCGAGAAGCTGCCCCGTGGGGCCGATGTCGGCGGCCACATAGCGCACGCCCGATGCGCGCGCGCAGGAAACGGCCGCCGAGAAGATCTCCTCCACAGTCGCGGCGTCGCCGAGCTTCTCGGCATTGGCGCCGAAGGTGTTCGTGGTGGCGACGTCCGCGCCCGCGGCCACGTAGGCCGCGTGGATATCGCGAATCTCGTCCGGGTTCGTGAGGCAGAGCAGCTCGGGCAGCTCGCCGGCCGCAAGGCCCCTCTCCTGAAGCTGCGTGCCCATCGCGCCGTCGAAGACGAGAAACTCCTCGCCGTCGAGAGCGCGTTGCAGATGCTCGTCCTTCACGCGCAGGCGCCGCGGCTCGAGCCGGTCCTCGGGCCAGGCGCAGTTGAGTCTCTTCTTGTCCAGCGTGCCGTCCGACATGCGCGTCCTTTCCGCCTCGGTTGCTTGACGCACCATGCTAACAGGACACGCTTCGGGAGCCTGCGCCAGCGGCGGATAGGACATACGCGCGAAAACGAAGGGCCGTTAAGCGGGCGGGGCGACGGCGGCGAGGCATATCGTCTGCTCATCGTCTGGGCACGGCTCCCCCGCCGCGGCGCCGTGCCCAGAGACGCTCAGGCAGGAGCCCGTGAGGTTGTCCTCCTCGCCGGCGTCTATCGCCCGCGACGCAAGGGTGTCGAGCGCATCGACAAGCTCGGGCTCGCATGCGCCGGCGGGCACCATGCGCAGCGCCGTCCCCACGCCGTCGTTGCCGAGAAGCCGATACAGGCCGTCGCAGCAAATAGCCAGCGTGTCCCCATCCTCGAGCTCCCCGAAGCCGAACTCGGGCTCCAAGGCCTCCTGCGCGCCGACGGCCTGCCAGATCGCCGCTGCCCGTGGATGCCCGGCTGCTTGTTGAGGAGCGATTCTCCCCGCATCGACCTGTCTTTGGACCCATGTCTGGTCGCGGGTGAGCTGCCGAAGCGACCCCATGCGGAGCAGATAGGCCCGGCAATCCCCCACGTGCCCGACGACGAAGGACCCTCCGCACGCCAGCAGCGCCGTGAAGGTCGTCCCCATACGCACGTTAAGGTCGCGGCTGTAACGGAGCATACGTTCGTTCAGGTCCGCGAGCAACACCGTCCACTCGTTCCCGACACCTTCGAGGTCAACCGTACCGTTGCGCAGGTTGTCCGCAGCGTACGCAGGGAAGCGGTTCTCGAACCATCCGGCGATCTCGCGCACCGCGGCCGAGCTCGCCAACTCGCCCGAGGCGAGCCCGCCCACCCCGTCGCACACGCATATGAGCGCCGCCTCCCCGAAGGAAGACTCCGCCGTTAAGGCACAGCATGCGTCCTGGTTGACGGCCTTTCTTGCGCCGACGAAGCTCCGCGCGGCAACCGTAAACATCGACGACTCCCTCCGGGTCCTTTTGGCATCCGATCGCGACAATCCTAGCGGGCCGCTCTTACAGGCGCCTTACGGTCGCCATGCGGAAGACTTGCGGCATATCCGCCTTACCCGGGCGCACGCAGGCCATGCGCGTCCCCGCAAGACTCGGTTAGGCACGAAGACCGCATAAAGGTTGGAGGGGCCTGACAAGGCCGCAACCGCCCGGAGGCGCGATTCGCGCCCAGCCAAGGCCCGGTCCACAAAGAACGGCCCGGGCACCCGTCGCGGGCACCCGAGCCGTTGCGATCCTCATTCTAATTTCGCGATTGCGGCGCGGCGCAAAAATGCACCGGCGCCGCCCGGCGCTAGGCCAGCTTGGCGATAAGCGCCTCGAGCTTGTCCATACCCTCGTCGACCTGCTCGACCGTGATGACCAGCGGCGGCAGGAAGCGGACGATGGAGTCGCCGATGTGGTTGAGAACGAGGCCGGCGGCGAGCCCCTCATCCACGAGCTCGTTGGCAATAGGCACGTCGAGCTGGGCGCCGCGCAGAAGGCCGCGGCCGCGGACCTCCGTCACGTGCGGCATGGCCTGCAGGCGATGGCGCAGGTGCTTGCCCACGGCGATGACGTGCTCGCCCATATCCTGGTCGCGCAGCTCATCGATAGTGGCGCGCGCGGCCGCGACGGCGAGCGCGTTGCCGCCGAAGGTGGAGCCGTGGTCGCCGGGGTGCAGCAGGTCGGCGACCTCGGCGCGGGCGGCGAAGGCGCCCATGGGGAAGCCGTCGGCGATGCCCTTGGCCATGCTCACGATGTCGGGCACGATGCCGGAGCGCTGGAAGCAGAAGGGGGCGCCGCAGCGATAGAAGCCGGTCTGTACCTCGTCGATGATGAGCATGAGGCCCTTCTCGTCGCAGAGCTCTCGAACGGCGCGCAGGTAGTCGTAGTCGGCAGGCCAGACACCGCCCTCGCCCTGGACGCACTCGAGAATCACGGCGCACACGGGCCCGCACTCCTCGCTCGGGCTCTCCACGAAGGCGCGCAGGGCCTCGATGTCGTTCAGGGGCACGCTGGCAAAGCCCTGGGGCATCGGCCGGAAGGTGGAGTGGAAGACGTCCTGGCCCGTGGCCGCGAGGGTCGCGAGGGATCGGCCGTGGAAGGACTTCTTCGCGCTGACCACGCCGTACGCGCCGTCGAGGTTCTTCTCGCCCCAGCGGCGGGCGAGCTTGATGGCGCCCTCGTTGGCCTCGAGGCCCGAGTTGCAGAAGAAGGTCTTCCACTGGATACCCGCGGAACCGGTGTCGTGGCCGGACTCGTCGGTGATGCGGGAAAGCAGCGTGGAGATGCCGTTGGCGAGCTCGCCGCGGTTCTCGACATAGTAGTAGTTGCCGACCTGCCAGAGCTTGTCGACCTGCTCCTTCAGAGCCGCCGCCACCACGGGGTTCGCGTGGCCGAGGGAGGCGCAGCCGATTCCGCCGAGGAAATCGAGGTAGTCGTTGCCCTCGGAATCGGTGAGAACGGCGCCGGAGCCCTTGACGAACTCAACCGGGAGACGGCCGTAGGTCGGCATCAGGTACTGCTCATCGAGGGCCTTGACCTCGGCGGGAACGGTGGAGAAATCAGACATGCGCGCCTCTTTCCTAGTCCTGGGTAAACATCGTGCCGCAACCCGCGTCGGTAAAGATCTCGAGCAGCAGCGAGTGGTCCGCCTTGCCGTTGACGATGACGACCTGCTGCACGCCGGAGTCGAGGGCCTCGGCAACGGAGCGTATCTTCGGAATCATACCGCCGTCGAGCTTACCGGAGGCGAGAAGCTCGTGGGTCTCGCTGCGCGTCATCTGGGCGATAAGGCTGTCCGGGTCGGCGACGTCCTCGAGCAGGCCGTCGACATCGGTAAGGTAGATGAGCTTGTCGGCGCCCATGGCCTCGGCGATCTTTCCGGCGGCGACGTCGGCGTTGATGTTGAGGAAGCCGTCCGGCGCGCAGCCCACCGACGCCACGACCGGAATGTAGCCGTCGTCGAGGATGGTGTTGATAAGGCTCGTGTCCACCTCGCGGATGCGGCCCACGCGCCCGAGCTCGGGGTCGATGACCTCGGCCTTGAGGGTCTTGCCGTCGGCGCCGGAGATGCCCACCGCGTTGTGGCCGTACTCGTTGAGCGCCCATACGAGCTCCTGGTTGACCTTGCCGACGAGAACCTCGCGCACGGCCTCCATAGTGTCCGGGTCGGTCACGCGCAGGCCGTCCTTGAACTTAACGGGGACGTTCAGGCGCGTGAGCAGGGCGTTGATCGCCTTGCCGCCTCCGTGGACGAGGACAACGCGCACGCCCATGAGCTTCATGAGCTCGATGTCGGCGACCACGCGCTGGCAGAGCTCGGGGTCCTCCATTGCCGATCCGCCGTACTTGATGACGAAGGTCTTGCCGTTCATCTTGTTGATCCAGGGCAGCGCCTCGATCAGGGTCTCGGCCTTGGCGGCCGCGGCGTCGCGCTGCTGGATATCGCGCTTCTTCATAGGGTTGGGACCTTTCGGTGGGCATGTGTTCGATGGGATCGCGATTCTGGCGAGAAGAGCCGCAGGCTGTCCTCGCCGGGCCGGCGAATGACGCATGGGGGGCTCTTCCTTCACGTCGTTTACGTACGGTAATCCCCGTTGATGGTCACGTAATCGTGCGTCAGGTCGCAGGTCCAGATCCGGCAGGCGGCCTCCCCGTCGTGCAGGTCGACCACGATGTCGATCTCGGGCGCCTCGAAGCGGCGCAGCATGTCGTCCTCGTCCATGGGGACGGTGAGGCCCGCGCGGCACACGGGCACGCCCATGAAGTCGATGTCCACGCGCGTCTGGTCGAAGGGCACGCCGCACTTGCCGGCGGCGGCGGCCACGCGGCCCCAGTTGGCGTCGTGGCCAAAGATAGCGGTCTTGACCAGCGGCGAGTTCGCGATGGAACGCGCCACGGTATCGGCCGCGTCGTCGTCGGAGGCGCCGAGGACGTTCACCGTCACGAGCTTCGTGGCGCCCTCGCCGTCGGCCGCGATTTTTCTGGCCAGCTCGCCGCAAACGGCCTTGATGCCGGCGGCGACCACCTCGTAGGCGGCCGAGCCGACCTCAATGACCTCGCCCGCAGGGGCGGCCTTGCCCGTGGCGAGCAGGATAGCGGTGTCGTTCGTGGAGGTGTCCGAGTCGACCGTGACCTTGTTGAAGGTCTGCTTCACGGCGGCGAGGAGCGCCTCATGCGCGGCCTCCTCGGAAAGAGGCGCGTCCGTGGACATCACGCAGAGCATGGTGGCCATGTTCGGCTGGATCATGCCGGAGCCCTTGACGAAGCCGCCCAGGCGGATGGTGTAAGGAGTGCCGTCAGAGGCGGTCAGAACACCCTCGAACGAGGCCTCCTTAGGCACGGTGTCCGTGGTCATTACGGCACAGGCGGCGTCGTGGGCGGCCTGTGCCGAGCGCTCAAGCGAGGCTACGGCGTCGGCGACGCCCTGCTCGAAGGGCGTGAAGTCGAGCTCCGCGCCGATGACGCCGGTGGAGGCCACAAGCACGTCGGAGGCGTCGCAGTCGAGAACGGAGGCCACGTGGCCGGCGGTCCTCCTCGCCACCTCCAGGCCGGGCTCGCCGGTGGCGGCGTTCGCGTTGCCGGAGTTGAGAATCACGGCACGCGCACGGCCGTTGGCCACGTTCTCGCGCGAGACGGTCACGGGCGCCGCGCAGAACCGGTTGGTGGTAAAGGTGCCGGCAGCCACGCAGGTCTCGTCGGCGGCGACGAGCGCCATGTCGCGGCGGTTCGGGTCGCGGCGGAAGCCGGCGTGCAGGCCGGCGGCCCTCACGCCCTGAGCGGCGCAGACGCCGCCCTCGCAGGGCGCGAAGCCGAAGGCCTCGGGGGTGTCCTTGGGCGTGGGGACCTCAAGGGGCTTGAACTCGGTCATATATAGGTCCTTCGTGGGTAGGCGGGCGGAGTCTCGCGGCGGCGCGGCCTCGCGGCACGCGGGGCCGACCGGGTCGCTCGAGAGCGCCTCTTTTCGCAGCTAGATGAGGGGGGCGGCGACGTCGATGGCCGTGGTCTCGGGAAGGCCGCAGACGATGTTCGCGCACTGCATGGCCTGGGCAGCCGCGCCCTTGCCGAGGTTGTCGATGGCGCAGGAGGCGACGATCATGCGGCGGCGTCGGTCGTCGAGGGCCACGCCCACCTGCGCGCGGCCGGTCGCGGCAACGGAGCTCGTGGAGGGCATAGAGCCGGCAGGAAGCGTGCTGACCAGCGCCTCGTTGGCGTAGCGGCCCTCATAGGCGGCCTGGACCTGCTCGGCCGTGACGCCGTCGGCGGCCTCGATGTACACGGTGGCGAGAAGCCCGCGGGTAAGCGGCGCGAGATGCGGGGTGAAGACCACGTTCATCTGGCGACCGGCGACCTCGGAGAGCGTCTGCTCGATCTCGGGCGTGTGGCGGTGCTTGGCCACGCCGTAGGCCTCGACGGACTCGTTCGCGTGGCAATAGTGCGTGCGGGCATTACAGCCGCGGCCGGCGCCCGAGACGCCCGAGATGGCATCGGAGATGACGAGGTCGCCCTTGGCGAGGCCGGCGGCGAGGGCGGGCGATGCGGCGAGCGCCGTGGCCGTGGGGTAGCAGCCCGGCACGGCCACGAGGACGGCCTCGCCGGCAGCGCGCTTCTTCGCAAGGCCCAAGAGGCCGTCGCGGTTGAGCTCGGGCAGGCCGTAGACGGTCTGGGAGAGCAGCTCGGGGCTCGTGTGGGGCGTGTTGTACCAGGCCTCGTAGGTCTCGGCATCGTGAATGCGGTAGTCGGCCGAGAGATCGAGGACGGTCACGCCGGCGGCGAGCAGCTGCGGCGTGAGGGCGAGCGAGGCGGTGTGCGGCACGGCCAGGAAGGCGATGTCCGCCGCCTCCGCGATCTTCTCGGGCTCGGGGAGGCTCAGCTCAAGGTCGGTCACGCCCTCGAAGCTCGGGTACACGGCCGCGAGCCTGGTGCCGGCCTCCTTGCGGTCCGTGGCCATGACGAGCTCCATGCCCGGGTGGTTGAGCACGAGGCGGCAGACCTCGACGCCGGCGTAACCCGTGGCTCCGACAACACAGACCTTTATGCATTCCATTGTGCTTATCCCTCTACAATCTTGCATATTCTCTTCTATATATGCAATAAACACGTATTTTGACGCGGAGACAATACACTCCGGCCATAACTGCGTCAACTTCGGCCGCGACGCGGCCACGCGATGGACACATTTACGCCCGTCGCGGGGAGCCGCGGCCCACGGCCCGGCCGCCCCGCGACGGGCGCGGGCCTAGTCCATGAGGACGATGCCCTCCTTGACGCGCTCGACGACCTCGTCGGAGACGTAATACTTCACGATCTCCAACCCGAACCAGGTAGCCGTGGCCATGCCCTGGCTCGTGATCACGTTGCCGTCGCGCACGGCCTTGGCGTCCGCCTCGAGCTGGGCGCCGTTATCCACAAGCACCTGCTGGAAGTGCGGGTTCGCGGTCGCGCGCCTACCGGCGAGGATGCCGAGCTCGGCCAGAATGGAGGGAGAGGCGCAGATGGCGGCCACTCCCCTGCCCTCGGCGGCGTGCTTCTTCAGGGCATCGCCGAGGGGCTCGCAGGCCTTGAGGTTCGGCATGCCGGGAATGCCGCCCGGAAGGACGAGCATGTCGTAGGCGTCGAAGTCGAAGCCCTCGTCGTAGATGGTGCGGTCGGCCACCACGGTGACCTCGCGGGAAGAAGTGACCGCGAGGTTCTCGCTCACGGAGACCATATCGCACGGGATGCCCGCGCGGAAGAGCAGGTCAACGACGGCGATGGCCTCGACCTCCTCGAAGCCGTCGGCGAAGAAGACAGCGACGCGCTTATCGGTAACTTGGGTGAATCCCATGGCGCACCTACCCCTCGATCCCGGAATTGACGGCGGTCGCGATCTCGGACGCGCTCGAGCTCGTGCGCACCAGGCCCTTGAAGCCGTCGTTCATGAGCAGCACCGCGGTCTTCGAGAGCAGGCGAATGTGCTCGCGGCCGCCCTCCTCCTCAGGGACCATGAGCGCGATCGCGCAGGTCACGGGCTTCTCGTCGAAGCTCGGCCAATCGAGGGGCTCGTTGTTCTTGAGGACGATCACGGAGGCGCGCTTGACGGCGGGGGTCTTTGCGTGCGGGATGGCGAAGCCGTCGGTCATGCCCGTCTCGCCCATTGACTCGCGGGCAAGGAACGCCTGGTAAAGGGCATCGGCGTCATCCGCGATCCCGAGCTCCGCCGCCTTCTCGGAGATAAGGCGCAGCGCCTCCTCGCGCGTGCGCGCCTCCTGGCCCAGAAGAACGTTGCATTCCTTGACGAACTCACTCACGTAGGCATCCTTTCCCTCGGTTCATATACGTTCATAAGTATAGATGCGCGCGGGGACCGGCCCCGACGCCGGGTGCCAAGCCGTAATCCTCGCGTAAACCGTTCGATGGGGAGAAGCGCGCGGGGGCCGGGGCTCGGTCGGAGCCGCAGCGGAAAGCCGGCTCCGGGGCGCCTCTTGCCGCCGGGGCGTCCGCCTCTGGCACTACTTATCGCCGAACATGTTCCTTTCGGCGAACTCGGCCTGAACAGTACGGAGCATGAGCTCGACGTCGTCGAGGCCCAGGTGCACCTCGGACTCGTCCGCGGCCAGGGTGCCGCGACGGCGCGCCCAGTTCTCGAGCGTGGCGGGGCGGCTCTCGCGCGGAAGGGTACGGACCTCAGGGTCGACGCGGCGGCAGATGTCTCGCGAGTCGATAACGGTGATGCGGCCCGCCTTGCGCGCCTCGGCGTAGCCAGCGATGTTCAGCGTGAACCACGAGTCCTCGAACGCGGCATTGTGCGCCATGTAGGGGCACGCGAGCATCGCCTGCAAGATCGCGTCCTGCATCGCGGCGTTCTGGCGCAGGGGCGCGCAGTCCTTGAGGTCGCCCCAAGTAATGTGATGGATGAACTCGAGGGGGACGCCCTTCTCGGCATACATCGGGGGGATGCCGCAGTAACCCGCGAAGGCGTCGTGGGGCTTGGCGTCGGCTGCGAGCTCCATGAACTCGAGGCCGATGTTGACCACGTAGCCGCGGGCGGGGTCGCGGTCGGTCGTCTCGATGTCGATGCCCATCACCATGCCCGAGACGGGGGCGTCCACATAGGCGATGTTCAGGTCCTCGAGGCCGGGGCCGGCGAGCGCCGCCACCTCGGAGTCGGAGCGGTGCTGCATGCGGGCAACGGCGCGGACGAGGTCCGCGTCGGGCAGCTTGCGCGAAAGCGCGGAAGGCGATGTGTCGCGGAGCTTGTCCGCGCCGATTCGGTCGCAGACGTCGCGGTTGCGGTCCACGAGCGAGAGCACAAGGTCGAAGCCGAAGGGCTCCTTGCCCGCCGGCGCGGACTTCCAGGCGTCGATGAGCGTCTTTATGGCGTCCTCGTTCTTTATGCGCTCGGCCTGCAGGGACGCGTCGTCGCAGACGAGGCCCGGCAGGACAAAGGCGCTCGCGAGGTCGATTGCCTGGCTGAGTTCCATGTGTGCTCTTTTCCCGTGTGGCCGAAGGGCGGCCGATTAAGAAAGCCGCGCGGGCAAGATGCCCGCGCGGCCCTCTAGGCTAGCAGATGAGCGGAAGTCGCGCCGTCGCGCCACAGCTACTCGGCACAAAAGACGCGGCCCTCGCGGCGAGCAGGCGGCTCGGGCTTGGCGCCGTCCCAGTAGCCGAGGGCGCAGTGGCCGATGCCCTCGTAGTCGCCCTCGACGCCGAGCTCCGCCAGGATGGCCTTGCCCTCCTCGGAATCGAACTCCTCCTTGGCGCGGTGGATCCAGATGCTCGCGAGGCCGAGCGACTCGGCGGCGACCATGAGGTTGCCCATGGTCAGGGCGCCGTCGTAGACGTGAGTGGCGACGGAGCGGTCAGCAAGCACGACGAGCATGGCGGGGGCGCCGTAGAAGGGGTCGAACTCGGGGCCCTTGCCCATGATCTGCGCGTTCATGCGGCTGATACGGTCACGGAGCTCCTTGTTCGTCACCTTGAGGATGATGGTGGACTGGCGCCCCATGCCGGAAGCGGCATAGAGACCGGCCTCGACGACGGCATCGATATCTGCGGCGGAGGGCATCTGATCGATGAACTTGCGGCAGCTGCGGCGGTTGACCATAGACGCAATGGTTTCGTTCATGGCTCGTCCTTTCTCGTGGGGGATACGGCAATTGTAGTCACCCGTAAGCGCCTCGCCTTTGCATGACGCGCCTTCATGCTCAAAAAATCGCGATTCTGCGTGCTTTGTTGCGTATTTGATGCCGTGCAATGGGACCGCCAACTGGGAAAACGTCGCGTACGGCACCAGACGGCTACCCATACGACGTCTCAATACCCCGCGCGAAGGCCGTTTCGACACGCAGAATCGAGAAAAAATGATCCCGGAAGGCCGGAATCGAAGCCCCGAGGCCTGTTCGGGCCTCGTTAGCGTGCAAAGCGCGACCCCTCGAGCCCGCTCAGCCTCCTGAGCCTCATGTGAAGCTGCTCGCGACGCGTCTGGAGCTCAGGCGCATAAAGGCGGCGCAGGCGCATCGTCATCGGTCGGCCTATCCCCGCCTCGAGGGCTTTGCCCACCTGCCGGCCCAGAAGCTCGGCCCGCTCGCAGGTAGAAAGCGAGAGCCCGGTCGCTTGGATAACCGGGATGCCGAGCGCCTGCACGTCGGAGGCGCGCGCCTTGTCGCGCTCGACCTGCGACGGGTCGTTGTGATAGGCGCTGTCATACTCCAGGTCGAGCATGCCCTCCCAGTAGATGTCGGGCTTGAAGGTGTCTCGGGCAGTCAGGTGCCGAAGCTCGCGCGGCACCTCGATCTCGGGATTGAGCTGCGGTTTGGGATACCCTCGTCCGCCTCGCATGGGCTTGAGATACTGTTCCAGCGCAAGCACGGTCTCCTGCGGGGAGTAAGAGTTGTCCAGGACCCAGGAGGCGGCCGCCCTCGCGGGACCAACCCCCGTGACGCCCGAGGCGGATGCAAGGTAGCCCCGCAGGTCATCCGACCTGAGCGCCGGCTCGACAAGGAACTCGCAGCGCCCGCCGGGGGCCAGATACGAGTCGTGCGCATACGTGCCGCAGAGCTCCATCCCGAGAAGCAGCAGCTCCTCGAAGCCGAGGCTGCGCGCCTTGAGCATGAAGTACGCCGAAAACGACGGCACGAGGATATTGGGGGCGATGGCCATGAGCGTTCCCGTCGGGAACGCTTCCGGAAAGAGCGAGAACTCGAATCCACGCAAGTCGCGCCTGAGCTCGGGCGAGCTCACGGCAACGTGGAGCGGGTCCGACTCGCTCGCATCGCAGAAGTACGCCAAGGGCCCGAGGTTGATGGAGAGCACGTCCTCGACCCTACAGGCGCAGGACTGAGGATCGAGCCGCCTCAAGTCGGTCGGATCCGCCCGCAGCCGCCCCGACCTGATGGCGGGCATCACCTTATCCAGCGTCTTTCCGGCAAGTACCAGCACTTTTTCCGTCATGAGGCCCCCTCTCGTGGAGGCCGACTCTACCATGCGGGGGCACACGGACCGCAATGATTCGCCGAACGGCGTGGCCGATATCGCGTATGCACGTTAACCGGACCATGAAGAGGCAAAATTGACCCTTTAAGGCCTCGCATGATCATTTTTTCTCGATTCTGCGTGGGATTTCGAGGTTTCGGCGAGTATCAATAGCCGCGGCAAGCTCCCGAAACGCCACAGCGACGGCATTTGCCCAGTTGACGCACACGTTTAGTTACATCAAGCATCAAACCGAACACGCAGAACCTCGATTTTTTGATCAACGAGGCTTCACACGCCGGCGAAACCATGAAGCGCCCGGCCCAGGGACACCTGGGCCGGGCGCTCGTATTCGCGCAAGCGAACGGATTCCGAAGCCTCTACTCCACGGACTTCAGCGCCTCGAGCATATCGACCGTCGAGAGTCGCCGCAGCTCGACGAAGTAGAGCAGCGCCGCGATGGCTCCGATGACGATGGCCGGCACAATGAACTCGATCGCCGCGAGCTCCGGGTTGAACATGACATTGTCGGGCGGGACCACGTTCAGGATGTACTGATGCAGCGCCACGCCCAGCACCCATCCCGCAAAGAGACCGAGGATCGTGAGCAGGATCGTTTCCCTGTAGATATACATCGTGGTCTCGTTTGAGTGGAAGCCGAGGACCTTGATGGTCGAGAGCTCGCGCATACGCTCGGACACGTTGATGTTCGTCAGGTTGTACATGATGACCACGGCGAGCATGGCGGCCACGAGGATCAAGATGCCCATGATCTTGTTGAGCGAGACCACGACGGTGTCGACCTGGGACTGCAGCGCCGTGTTCTGCACCACGGACTTCACGCCCTTGAGCTGCATGAATCCGGCCGCGCGCTCCTCCACCGACGAGAGGCTCCCGTCCTCGAGCCTGACCATGGCGGCGTTGGACTCGAACTTCTTGCCGTAGCAGCCCTCGTAGGCCTCGCGGCTCATGACCATGAAGTGGCCCATGTACATCTCGCACACGCCGGACACGCGGACGGTGCGCGAGGTGCCGTCGGAGGCGGTGAACGCAACCTCGTCGCCCACGCCCACGCCAAGCAGGGTGGCCAGGCGCTCGCTGATCACGGCGCCGTCGCCCTCAAGGTCCAGGGCATCCCCGCTCCTGCGGTCGCGAAGGTCGAGGTACTCGCCCAGGTCGGAGGTCTGCTCGGGCACGAGCAGGGTGATCTCCTGCTTGTCGTTGTTCGCGCCGGCAGTGAGGCTCACGGACTCGTAGTGAATGGCCACCTGGGCCGCGACGCCGTCGGCGGCGAGCGCGTCGTCGAGCTCGGCGAGCTGCGCGTCCGTGGCCGTCGAGCTCTGGGCCACGATCATGTCGTACTTGAGGATGTCGCCGAACTGCTTGGTGCCCATCTCCTGGATGGAGTGCTGCACGCCGAAGCCCGCGACAAGCATGCACGCGGCGCCGGCCACGCCGAGGATGGTCATGAACATGCGCTGCTTATAGCGGAAGAGGTTGCGCGCCGTGACCTTGTGCGTGAAGCTCATGCGGCTCCACACGGGGCGGATGCGCTCGAGCATAATCTTCGAGCCGCCCGAGGGAGGCTTGGGAAGGAGCAGCGCGGCGGGCTTTTCGCCAAGCTCGCGGCGCACGGCGAGAGCCGCGGGAAGCACCGCGCACAGGCCCGCGAGCACAAGCGCGACCAGGGTGATCACGGGATAGAAGCCCAGGTGGATCGGGGGAAGCGTGAACTTCGCGCCGTAAGCGTTGTACACGATGAAGGGCAGCAGGGTGTGGCCGAGCACGATGCCGAGCACCGCTCCTATGCCGCCGGCGAGCGCGCCGTAGAGCACGAACTTGAGCGCGACGTCGCCGTCACGGTAGCCGAGGGCCTTGAGCGTGCCGGAGTTGATGCGCTCCTCGTCGACCATGCGCGTCATGGTCGAGAGCGTGACGAACGCGGCCACGAGGTAAAGAAGCACCGGGAAGACGGCCGCCAGCGAGTCGATGATCTCGGAAACGGTGCTGTAGGTCTTGTAGGCCTCCGAGCCCAGGGCCTCGCGGCGGGTGTCCGTCTCGTAGGCAGGGGTGTCGTACTTGGCGAGACGCGCGCGGGCGTCGGCGAGCGTGGACTCGCCATCGGCGATCTGCTCCAGCGCGTCGGGCAGGGCGTCGTTGTACTCGGCGAGGCCGTCCTGGTACTCGGCCAGGCCGTCGTTGTACTCGGCGAGCTTCTCGGCGAGGGTCTGCTTGGCGTCGGTTAGGCTCGTCTTGGCGGAGGCGAGTTCCTCGACCTTGGAGGCGAGGGTGGCGCGGGCGGCGGCAAGGGTGCTTGCGCCAGACACGTACTCGGCCTTGCCGGAAGCAAGCTGGTCGGCAGCCGCGTTGAACGCGGAGCGGCCGGACTCGTAGCTTTGGAGCCCCTGCGCGTAGGTCGCGAGACCCTGCTGGTACTCGACGAGGCCCTCATAGTAAGAGGCGATGCTTGCTTCCGCAGAGGCCATCTGCGCCGAGGCCGCATCAAGCTGCTCCTTTGCGGCGGCGAGCTCCTGTTCCTTCTGAGGGATCGCTGCACGGGCGGCCTCGACCTGGTCGGCGACGGCGTCGAGCTGGGCCTTCTTCTCGTCGGCCTCGGCGCGCCCGGCGTCGATCTTCTTCTGTGACTCGTCGAGCTGAGCCGTGACCTCAGCGATGGACGCGCGCCCGGCGTCGTAGCGGGCGACCTGCTCGCGCGCCGCGGTTACCTCCTCGGCGGCGGCAGCGTCCTGCAGCTTGGCCAGGTAGGCCTGCTGCGCCTGGAGCTTCGTCTCGACGGCGGTGAGCTGCGACTCGAGAGCGGCCTTCTTCGCGGGGTCGGTCTCGGCGGCGATCTGTTCCTTAAGGTCGGCGGCCTGCGCCTCGGAATCGCTCACCTGCCGGCTCGCTTCGGACACCGCGTCGTCGAGCTTCTGAACCATGACGCGGGCAGCCTCGACCTGGTCGGCAACGGCGTCGAGCTCGGCTGTCTTCTGGGCGAGCTGTTCGCGCCCGGCGTCGACCTGCGCTTGGGAGGCGTCGAGCTGCGCATAGGCGTTCTCGAGCTGGGCCCTTCCGTCGTCGTAGGCCTGAACCTGCGCCTTCGCCTCCGCAAGCTGCGCCGCGCCCTCTTCGTAGGCGCGCTGTCCCTCGGCGAGCTGCTGCCGGGCCGCAGGCAGCCGCGCCTCCGCGGCCGCCACCTGCGGCGCCGCCTCGTCGAGCGCGGCCTTCGCGACATCGAGTTGCGCCTTCGCAGCTGCCAGCTTGGCCTCGGCGGCGCGCAGCTCGCCGGCCTTCTCCGCTAGCTGGGCCTCGCCCGCCGCGATGGTCGCGGCCGCGGCATCGAGCGTGCCCTGGTTCTCGTCGATCTGGGCCCGAGCGTCATCGATCTGCGCCTGGCCGTCGACAATCTGCGCCTCGGCATCGTCTATCTGCGCCTGGCCGTCCGCGAGCTGGGTCGCTGCGTCGGCGAGCGTCTCGGCGGCGGCGTCCAGGGTCTGTTTGGCGTCGGCGAGCTGCCGCCTGGCGTCGCCGACCTCGGCCTGTCCGTCGTCGATGGCTTCCTGCGCATCTGCCTTCACCGTGGCCAGGCGGGCCGCCGGCCGCTCAGCGATAAGCCCCTCGACCTCGGATTTGTGCGCCTGGACCAGGTCGCGGTACTCGTTGGAATAGGGGTCCTTGTCCGCGGTGTCCTCGAAAGTCATGCGCGCCGTCATATACACATCGGAATCGAACTCGTCCGCCACGACCACGGCGTAGCCCTTGAGGCTGCCCGTGCCGGCCGTCGACTGGCCCATGTTCACGATGGAGATGATCTCCGGCGTGTGCACGTGGCCGACCACGGTGTACTCGGCGTCGTTGAGGCAGGTCTCGTCGCTCAGGGCGTTGGGCTTCTCGCTCACGCGGATAGTGGAGCCGATGGCGTACTGCTCGCCGACGTTCGTGTCGACGGCGATCTCGCCCTCACGCTCGGGCATGCGACCGTCGACGAGCTCCAGCTGGGAGACCTCGTCGGGCATGCTCATCACGCGCACGGCGTCCGTCGAGCCCTCGACGGTCACGTCCTTGAAGTAGCCGTACTCGATGGCCGTCGCGCCGCTGACCTGGTTGACGGCCGCGACGTCGTCCTCGTCCAGGCCGTAGTCGCTCAGCACGGTGAGGTCGGCCAGCGAGTACTCGCCGAAGTACGCCTCGCCCGTGGCGCGCATGTCCGGTCCGGCCACAAAGAGGCCGACGAGCGCGAACGAGCCGAGCGCCATGAGCAACATAATAGATATGAAGCGACCCTTGGAATGGGCGATCGAGCGCCACACGTCTTTCCAAAGCGCCGTCTTGCCGCGCCTAGGGCAAGAAGCGGCCGTAGTGCGAGCGTCGAGCCCACGCGTCGGCGTCGCGGGCGTCGAGCCCGTGCGCGGGGTGGGTTTCCTGCGGTTAGCCATGTTTCTCTCCCCTACCACTCGATCTGCGCGATGGGCGTGGGCGCCGGGTTGACGTCGATGGACTGCACGCGCGCGTCGTGCATGCGGATCACGCGGTCGGCGATGGGCGCGATGGCCGCGTTGTGGGTGACGATGATCACGGTCGCGCCCTGCTTGCGGCTCATGTCCTCGAGGATGCCGAGAACCTGCTTGCCCGTGCGGTAGTCGAGGGCGCCCGTGGGCTCGTCGCAGAGAAGGATCTTCGGGTTCTTGGCCACGGCGCGGGCAATGGCCACGCGCTGCTGCTCGCCGCCGGAGAGCTGGGCCGGGAAGTTGCCCATACGGTCGGCGAGGCCCACGCTGCACAGGACCTCCTCGGGGTCGGCCGCGTCGCGCACGATCTCGGAGGCGAGCTCGACGTTCTCCTTGGCCGTGAGGTTGCTCACCAGGTTGTAGAACTGGAACACGAAGCCCACGTCCGTGCGGCGGTAATCCGTGAGCTGATGGGAGTTGTAGGCCGCGATGTCGTTGCCGTCGATGACGACCTGGCCCTCGCTTGCGGTGTCCATGCCGCCGAGGATGTTGAGCAGCGTGGACTTGCCGGCGCCCGAGGAGCCGAGGATGACGACGAGCTCGCCCTTCTCGCAGGTGAAGTTGACGTCGTTGTTTGCCAGGATCTGGGTAGCGCCTGACTGATACCGCTTGGTCTCGTGAATGACTTCGATATAGGACACGAAGTGCACGCTCCTCTCGGCCCGTTGCCCATCCTTAAATGAACAACGTGTTGATTATTTACGGGGCGAAGTGTACCCTCAAAGGTGTAAAAGTCCATGAACACTAATCAACAGAGTGTTCATTTAAGAAAAAGAGGGCTGAGGTCTCCATGAAAACGGGCGGCACCGGCGAGAAGGCGAAGCGCAACACCCAGACGCGTGCGCGCATCAAGCGCGCGCTCACGAAGCTGATCCAGCTGAAGGGATTCGACGCACTCACGGTGAGCGACATCACCCGTCACGCCGAGATAAACAGAGGCACCTTTTATCTCCACTACATAGACAAGTTCGACGCGCTCGAGCAGATGGAGGAGGAGCTCATCGAATCGCTCCGCGGCGCGCTCGTTCGTCTCGACGCGGCGCGCGACGCCAAGGACGCCTGCGACTTCTTCCCGTACCCGGTGCTGCTCGAGGCGCTTAAGCTCGTGGCGGCGGACTTCGAGTTCGTGGCCGCGATCTCCGGCAAAGGCGGCGACCCCGAGTTCTTCCTTAAGCTCAAGAAGGAGATCAACGGCCTTCTTGACCAAGGCCTCAAGCTCACCGGCGGGCAGGTGCTCTGCGACAAGTTCGCCTATGATTACGCCCGCGAGCTCGCCATCAGCCACGTTATGTGCATCATCGCCCTGTGGCTCGCGCGCGGCGGCGAGGAGTCGCCCGAGGAGGTCGCGCGCATGATCGTGGCCGCGAAGAACGTGAGCCCCAGCCAGCTCGTAGGGTAGACTCTTTGCCGACGCACCCGATTCGCGAGGCGCACACGAGGGGACGAGCTTTTGGACATCAATCAAATCGCGCAGATGGCAGGGGTCTCCCGCGCCACCGTCTCGCGCTACTTCAACGACGGCTACGTGAGCCAGGAGAAGCGCGACCGCATCCGCGCCGTGGTCAAGGCCACCGGATACTCCCCCTCGCAGCACGCGAAGAGCCTGCGCACCGGCAAATCGAACACGGTGGGCGTCATCATCCCGAAGATAAACTCCGCATCGGTAAGCCGCATGGTCGCGGGCATGACGCCCGTCTTCGCGGAGCGCGGCTACCAGGTGCTTCTGGCCAACACAGACAACGACGCAGCGCGCGAGGTCACCTACCTGCGGCTCTTTGACGAGCGTAAACAGGTCGACGGCGTGGTGCTCGTGGCCACCGTCTTCTCCGATGAGCACCAGGCGACGATCGACGAGATGGGCCTGCCGCTGGTGGTGCTCGACCAAGACCTCCCCGGGCACTCGTGCGTCTACCAGAACGACCGCGATGCGCTGCGCGAGATCACGGCCAACGCGCTGAGGACGTCGGCGCACCCCGCCTACATAGGCGTCTTCGAGGAGGACGAGTCGGCCGGTC
Source organism: bacterium (assembly GCA_963605405.1). Lineage (GTDB taxonomy): Bacteria > Actinomycetota > Coriobacteriia > Coriobacteriales > Atopobiaceae > Paratractidigestivibacter. Next base: position 44,565 of record CAVCUP010000015.1, read on the forward strand.
GCGACCGTCACCTCGGGTTTCTCGACGCGTGCGCGGCGGCCGGCATCGAGGTGCCGGAGTTCGCCCAGATGATCGCCGACTTTACCGTCGACGCGGGCTACACCGCCGCCGAGCAGCTGATCGAACGCTACCCGGAGGTGGATACCATCGTGTGCGCCACGGACTCCATCGCCTTCGGCGCCATGACGTGCCTGCGCGAGTACGGCCGGAGCGTTCCCGAGGACGTGCAGGTCACGGGCGTGGGCGACGCCGAGCTCAGCCAAATCGTGACGCCGACCTTAACGACCGTGCACCACCACTACAAGACCTCCGGCGCGGAAGCCGCGCGCATGCTCTGCGAGCAGCTCGCCGGCGACGCCACCCGCCGCGAGGTCCGCATGAGCTACGAGATCGTGGCCCGCAACTCCACGCGCTAACCCGCCCGGCCGGGAATTGCGGCGCGCCCGGCCCCATGCAGCGATAGGCCAGCCAAACGGACCTCGGCCGGCTTCGCGCGAAACGCAAACTTCGTCGAGTGAGCGTCTTATCTCGATTCTTCGAGTAGCGGCCGTCGAAATCGGTTCCCTTCCTGGGAAAACACCGCGCATTAACACGCCGTTACCGCTCACCCCCGAATTTAGACGCTCACTCGAAAGAGTTTCTGCTATCGCCACCGGAAAACCGCCGACGTGATACCGTCTCGTCATGGATACCGTGCTTTGTGGACCAACTGCCTATCGCTATTGGCGCACTCCGCCGATAGTCCACCTCCTGGCCTCGGCGCCAGAAGACCATCCCGCACTGCGCGGGCTCGTCGACGCCGAGGAGCTGCAGGCATTCCGAATGGAGCTCCTCGCACAGACCAAGTTCGGCCGTGATTGCACGGGGCCGGCGTGGCGCAACGTCTCCGAGCACTCAGAGAGAATTCGCGAGTACGGCGCCTTTCTCGCCCCCTTCGCAAGCTATCCCGTGGACGTCCTCGTCAACGACGCAAAGAAGCGCCGCTCCACAAGCCTCATAAGACCCTGGCTCTGGACCCAGGAACTACCCTATGGCGCAACAACCGCCATTGTGGATGAGCTCTACGTGACCACGCCGGCCTTCACGCTCCTGCAGCTCGCCTCGAGGGCCAGCGTAACGAGGACCCTGTTGCTCGCCTCCGAGATTTGCGGCGGCTATGCGACGTACAGCCCAACGACGCCCGTCGCCATCCTGCTGCAGAAGCTCATCGACCGGGGCCGCCTGCGGGATTTCGGCGGATGGAGGCCGTCGCTCACAGATACCGGGCGCCTCACAAGTCTATGGAGCAGAGAGCCCATTGCCGACCCTCATGAACTAACGAAAATGGCAGCCGAGGCTTCGACGCTACGAGGCTGCGCGACGTTGAGGCGAGCGGCGGAACTCGTCGTCCCCGTGGCTGCCTCTCCTTTTGAAACCCAGGCCGGCATACTTCTCGGCCTATCCCGCAGGCTCGGAGGCGCGGGATTCTGCGGGTACGCGCATAACGAGCGGATTGACCTGAGCCGAGAAGCGCGGCTCATCGCCGACCGGGCCTACTGCTCATGCGACATCTACTGGCCGGATGGCCTTGACGTCGAGTGCCAAAGCGCCCGGCATCACGACAACGGGGCATCGCTGCTCTCCGACTCGGACAGGTCCGCTGCCCTTGAGCTGATGGGCGTGAGGGTCCTGCCTCTCACCTATAAACAGCTCGCCGACGAGTCGAGGTTCGCGGCCTTTACCTCAGCGGTAGCCCACGCGCTCGGAGTCAAGCAGCGGCCCAGGACCGCCGCGCAGGCTCGGGCGGCAAATCAGCTCCGTTCGGAAGTCATGTGCGACTGGGATACGCTCCCGGATGTTATTTAGCGCGTGCTATAACAAACTCGCCCGAGTGAGCGTCTTGATCCCGACCGGTTGAGTATGGCTGACCAAAACCGATAGAAACCGGCAGGTGAGCCAAATAGCAAGGCGCTCAATACTCAAAGGTCCGCTAACAAGACACTCACTCGGCAGAGTTCGTGCACGACAACCCCTCCACGGAGGGAATTTGCGGCATTCGAGCCTCCTGTACCGCGCGCCTCCATACCGCTCAAGCGAACAGGGGCGCTCATCGGCGATCACGGGACCCTCTCCCGCCTCTTGCGTTGCCGTTCGCCCGCTCGGAAACATACCGTTCGCCGATAGTTTTACGCCGTTCGCGGCTGAACACATATGGGAACGTTCCCACACACACTCAAAAGCGTTTTACTACGTGTTGTGAGAACGATTCCACATAGCACGGTGGAATCGAAGCCTACTCGGAAAGAAGGCAAACATGGCACTTGATCACCGTCAGGCAGCCCAGGAGATCCTCGACGCCATCGGCGGCGCCGAGAACGTCGTCTCCGCAGCGCACTGCGCCACGCGCCTGCGCCTCGTCCTCGCCGACGACTCCAAGGTCGACCAGGAGAAGGTCGACAACGCGACCGGCGCCAAGGGCAACTTCAAGGCAGCCGGCCAGCTGCAGGTCATCTACGGCACCGGTACCGTGAACAAGGTCTACGACGAGTTCATCTCCCTCGGCCACATCACCGCCGCCTCCAAGGAGGAGGCCAAGGAGGCCGCCGCGGAGCAGCAGAACCCGTTCATGAAGGCCATTAAGGTCCTCGGCGACATCTTCGTCCCCATCATCCCGGCCATCGTCGCCTCCGGCCTGCTCCTGGGCATCATGAGCGCCATCAGCTTCATGAACACGAGCGGCTACATCACGGTCGACACCAACTCGACCCTCTACGTCATCGCCGACCTCGTCTCCGGCACCGCGTTCACCTTCCTGCAGATCCTCATCGGCTACTCTGCCGCTAAGGTCTTCGGCGCCAACCCCTACCTCGGCGCGGTCATCGGCGGCATCCTGATCAACCCGAGCCTCCAGAGCGCCTACACCGTCGCCGCCAACGGCGTCGAGAAGTACCTCTCGGTCTTTGGCATCTACAGCATCGAGCTCATCGGCTACCAAGGCCACGTCATCCCCATCGTCATCGCGGCGCTGATCCTCTCCGTCATCGAGAAGCAGCTCCACAAGGTCGTCCCCGACATGTTCGACCTCTTCGTGACCCCGCTCGTCTCCGTCTTCGTGACCGCCCTCGTGACCATCTGCGCCGTCGGCCCGATCTTCGTCTTCCTCGAGAACGCCATCCTCGGCGGCATCCAGTTCCTGCTCACCCTGCCCCTCGGCATCGGTTCCGCCGTCATCGGCTGCCTCTATGCCCCGACTGTCGTCACCGGCCTGCACCAGATGTACACCGCCATCGACCTCGGCCAGCTTGCCCAGTACGGCGTGACCTACTGGCTGCCCATCGCCTCCGCCGCCAACATCGGCCAGGGCGGCGCCTGCCTCGCCGTGGCCCTCAAGACCAAGGACGCCAAGACCAAGGGCCTCGCCACCCCCGCCGCCCTCTCCGCCTTCATGGGCATCACCGAGCCCGCGATCTTCGGCGTGAACCTGCGCTTCTTCAAGCCCTTCATCGCCGGCTGCGCCGGTGCGGGCGTCGGCGCCTGGATCTGCGCCATGACCTCCCTCGCCGCTTCCGGCACGGGCGTCACCGGCATCTTCGGCATCCTGCTTTGCCTCTCCCAGCCGGTCCAGTACGTGATCATGTTCGTCGTGACCGCCGCCGTCGCCTTCGTCCTCTCCTACATCCTCTACAAGGACCCCGAGGACGCCAAGTAGCGAGAAACCCGCGTTAACCACCCTTTCCTTGGGCCGGGGGATCCTCCACTCCCCCGGCCGACCCTTAAGAATCCCCCTTCGGCCCGGCGCGCTTCCCCGCCCGGGCCACCCCTATAAAGAGAGGACGCACCCCATGACCGCCGACACCTGGAGAATGGGCTTCCACCTCATGCCGCCCGCAGGCTGGCTGAACGACCCCAACGGCCTCTGCCAGTTCCGCGGAACGTACCACTTCTTCCACCAGTGGAGCCCCGAGTGGCCGACCCCGCACGCCCGCCGCGGCTGGGGCCACTACTCGAGCGAGGACCTCATCCACTGGCGCCACCACGGCATGGTCCTGGACCAGGACACCCCCGACGACGCGAACGGCGCCTACTCCGGCGGCGCCATCGTCGTGCCCGGGGCCGCCTCCGACGGCGGCGACCTGCTGCGCCTTTACTACACCGGCAACGTCAAGCACCCCGGCGACTACGACTACGTCTACGAGGGCCGCGGCGCGAACGAGATTCTCGTCGAGTCCGAGGACGGATACGCGGTCGGTCCCAAGCAGACCCTTCTTTCCAACGCCGACTACCCCGGCTACTGCAGCTGCCACGTGCGCGACCCCAAGGTCTGGCTCGAGGACGGCGCCTATCGCATGCTCCTCGGCGCGCGTACCCGCGACGACCTCGGCATGATGCTCGTCTACCGCAGCGTGGACGGCGTTGCCTGGGAGTTCGCCGGCACGGTAAGAAGCGACGAGCCCGTGGGCTACATGTGGGAGTGCCCGGACCGCATCGAGCTCGACGGCCGCGAGTACGTTGCGTGCTGCCCGCAGGGCGTGAAGGACTTTGCCTGGTCGGACGGCATCGACGACCACAGCGGGTACTTCCCCGTGCCCGAGGATACGCGCGTGGCGGCGGGTGCCGCGACCGTGGCCGCGGCCGACTTCACCCGCTGGGACCACGGCTTCGAGTTCTACGCGCCCCAGAGCTTCACCGACGAATCCGGCCGCACGATGCTCATCGGCTGGGTCGGCATGCCCGAGGCGACCTGGGCCGGCCAGCCCGAGAGTCTCGACTGGATCCACTGCCTGACCGTCCCCCGCGTCCTCACCCGCTGCGAAGATGGGCGCATCGCCCAGTGGCCGGCGGCCGAGCTGGAGCAGCTGCGCGGCGAGGCCGTCGCTCTCGCGGGCGGCAAGAAGGTCGTGCTGCCCGAGCACCGCGCCGACCTGGCGCTCACCGGCATCGAGGGCGACTTCAGCGTGACGCTCGACGACGCGCTCGTGGTCCGCGGCGACGCGACCGGCTGCGAGATCGCCTTTACCGACGAGGACGTAGCCTGCGGGCGCACCTCTCGTCGCATCGAGCTCGAGGAGCTGCGCGACCTGCGCGTGCTCGTGGACGCCTCCATCGTCGAGGTCTACGGCAACGGCGGCCGCATGGTCTTCTCGACGCGTTGGTTCCCCAACGACTCGCAGCTCAGCGTGGCCGTCGAGGGTACGTGCGCCGAGGGCGCGGCATACCCGATGGAAGACGTCATGGCGGGGCTCTACTAAACAAGAAGAAGCGGGCGCGGCCGCGAGCACAAGCCGCACGGCCGCGCCCGCTTATCAAACACGCGCAGGTCATCGCCATCCCCGCGCATAAGCCGAACAAACGCGTCGCGGCCCGCGAGCCGCGACAGAAAGGAACGCACACATGATCGACGTCACCGCCCTGGGCGAGGTCCTCATCGACTTCACCGACGCCGGGACCTCCGCCAACGGCCAAAAGCTCTTTGAGCGCAACCCCGGCGGCGCCCCCGCCAACGTGCTCGTGGCCCTGCAGCGCCTCGGGCGCTCGACCGCCGTCATCGGCAAGGTCGGCGCGGACATGCACGGCGAGTTCCTGCGCGGCGTGCTCGAGGAGAACGGCGTGAACACCCGGGGCCTCGTGACCGACCCCGGCTGCTTTACCACGCTCGCCTTCGTCGCGCTCTCCGAGACCGGCGAGCGCAGCTTCTCGTTCGCGCGCAAGCCGGGCGCCGACACGCGCCTGACCAGCGGCGAGGTCGACCGCGGCATCATCGAGGAGAGCCGCGTCTTCCACATGGGCTCGCTCTCGCTCACCGACGAGCCCGCCCGCAGCGCCACCCTCGTGGCGCTCGCGCGTGCCAAGGCCGCCGGCTGCATCGCGAGCTACGACCCCAACTACCGCGCGAGCCTCTGGGCGAGCGAGGACGAGGCCACGGCCCAGATGCGCAGCGTGGTGGAGCACATGGACGTGGTCAAGATCTCCGCCGAGGAGTGCGCGCTGCTCACGGGCGAGTCCGAGCCCGCCGCAGCGGCGAAGGCGATCCTTGCCCAGGGGCCGTCGATCGTGGTCGTGACGCTCGACGCCGAGGGCGCCTACGTGGCCACCCGAGACGGCAACCGCACGGTGCCGAGCTTCCGCGCCGACGCCGTGGACACCACCGGTGCGGGCGACTCGTTCTGGGGCGGGTTCCTCTGCGCCCTCGTGGAAAGCGAGAAGCGCCCGGCCGAGGTCGGCATCGACGAGGCCGCGGGCTTCGTGCGCTTCGGCAACGCGGTGGCCTCGCTGTGCGTGCGCGGTCGCGGCGGCATCCCCTCGATGCCCTCGCGCGGCGCCGTCGAGGAGCTTCTCGCCGGCGCCGCGGAGTAAGGGGGCCGCGAGGGCGAACAGGCGGCAAGAAGCCCCGATTCGAGGCACTTACCTGCGTTTCCTTCGATAACACAACAAGCGTTGCCCACTGGGGGAAGACGGCGAGACCTCTCGCCGACTCCCCTCTTTTCTTATGCGCGGCAAGCTGCTAATTTCTCGCTCAAAGCTGCGCCGTAGAGAGGACCGCCGTGCGAGACATCATCCGCCAGATCACCGACCCTTTGGGGTTCCATCTACAGCTCGCGGTCCTGCTTTCCAGTGAGGCCGGGCGTTGGCAGAGCAGGGTCACGTTCGAGTCCGACGGGCGCGTCGCCGACGCGAAGGACCTCATGTCGCTTCTGTCCATGGGGGTGCGCACGGGCGAGGCGGTCGTCGTGCGGGTCGAGGGCTCCGACGAGACGACTGCGGCCGGCGCCATCGAGCGATTGGCCAGGCACTGGTAAATAAAGCGCCGGTAAACGAGTCGCCGACGGCCCGAGCACGACGAAGCAGGCGTGTTCGGCCCGAGGCGCCCTCGGCCCGAGGCGCCCGCCGCCCCCGGAGCGTCGGCAGCATGTCCCAAAGGCAAGAAACGCGAGGGGCCGGCGACTGAAGTCCCGGCCCCTCGCACCTTGCTTTGGAGCATCGGTTTCTAAATCAACCCGAAGTGCTTGAGCGCGTTCGCGATGCCGTCGTGGTCCACATCATCGGTCACGTAATCTGCCGCCGCGCGGCACTCGGGCGTGCCGTTGCCCATGGCAACGCCGATGCCGCAGGCCTGCAACATCGTCACGTCGTTACCGCCGTCCCCGAACGCAATCGCCTCATCGACGCCGAGCCCGAAGCGCTCAAGCGTCGCCCGGATGCCCTCGGGCTTTCCGCTTCGGGCGGGCACCACATCGCAGAACAGGTCCGTCCAACGCGTGGTCATGAGGCCCGGGTGGCCGTCGGTGATCAGGTGCTCGCGCTCAGGCGGCAGGAAGCCGCAGAACTGAAAAACCTTATGCGTGAGGGCGTACTCGACGTCGCCTTCATCGTAGCTGAGGTTCGCGAGGCGCTCCACCTCGCGGATCTCGGGCGTCTTGGCGCTCACGAAGTCGTGCTCGGCGTCCATGACGATGACCTCGTACAGTCCCTCCCGCACCTGCGCGACCACGTGCGCGGCATCAGCAGCATCGATGGGCACCTCAAAGAACGGCTGGTCATCGGCGCCGTAGCAATACGAGCCCGAAAGCGTCACGTAGCCGTCGAATCGCTCGAAACCCTCGAAGCCGTCGCGCACGCAAGGAGGGAGCTGCTTCTTCAAGCGACCCGTCGCCACAAAACACTTGACCCCGCGTCGGCGCAGCTCGATGAGCGCTTCCTTGGTCGAGGCGGGCATCAGGTGCGTCTCGAAGCTCAGCAACGTGCCGTCAACGTCGAAGAACGCGGCTTTGATCATGTCCTCTTCCCTTCACGGTCCTTCTTGCCGTTGCCGAGAATAGCAGATGCCGGCGGGCCCCGTCCGAGCCGCTCACCCGAGCGGACCGACCGTACCTGCGCGGACTGGCCGAGCTAAGCCGAGGCCGAGCCCTTCTCGATGGTGCCGCAGGCGAACTCGACGGCCTCCGCCACGTCGTCGGTAAGAAGTATGGCGTCGAGCTCTTCTTGGTTGATGTAGTTGTGGTCCAACGGGGAGGAGCGCAGCCAGTCGAACATGCCCGTCCAGTATTCGCGCCCGTATAGCGCCACGGGCACGCGCTCCGTCTTGCGCGTCTGCATAAGGGTGAGAAGCTCAAAGAGCTCGTCAAGCGTGCCCATGCCGCCGGGAAACACGATGGCGCCGCGCGAGTACCAGGTGAACATGGCCTTGCGCACAAAGAAGTACCGGAACCTCAGCTCGCAGGTAAGCCAGGGGTTCGGCTTCTCCTCGAAGGGAAGCTGAATGGCGAGGCCCACGGACGCGCCGCCGGCCTCGTACGCGCCGCGGTTCGCCGCGACCATTGCGCCAGGGCCGCCGCCCGTGATGGTCGCGACCCCGCGCTCGGCAAGCAGCCTTCCCGCCTCGCGCGCCGCCTCGTAATGCTCGCTGCCCTCCTCGCAGCGCGCCGTCCCGTACACGGTGACGGCCGGCCCCAGGTTCGCGAGCGAGCAGAATCCGTCGACGAACTCGCCCTGGATTCGCAGCATGCGCTGAGAGTAGCCCTGAAAGATCGCCATGGATTCGGGAGAGTCGAACTGCTCGCGCTCCACCCTGCTCGATGCGCCGTTAAAGCGCTGCTGGTCGCTCATCTCGTGAACGCCTCCTCATACATAGATAGTTGGATGACACAAAGGGAGAGTCCCTATGTGTCATTCGAGATATGAGCGGGACAAAGGGCCGTTCCCTTGTCCCGCTCAACGCTACTTTACGGCCTTGGCGCGGTTGAAGTTGATAAGGCAGCCGGCCTTGACGATGGCGCGCTCCTCGGGCGTCATGTCCGCCACATAGAGCTTGACCTGCTCCACCTCGCCGCCGGCGCGGACCACGTAGGCCGCGATGTCGGAGAGGTCGCCGTCCATGGCCGCGCGGATGCCGGGCACGTAGACGTAGTCGCCGACCTCGAAGTTCGGCTCGCCGGCCATCTGGAAGGGCACCATGCCCCAGTTCATCACGTTGGAGCGGTAGCGCTTGGTCGCGTACTCCGAGACGATGTTCGCGAGCCCGCCGATGACGCGCTGGCAGCTGGCCGCCTGCTCGCGGGCCGAGCCGTCGCCGGGCTTGACGGCGTAGACCATGCTGCCGTACTCGACGCTCGCCGCGTCGGCGGCCACGCCCGCGCCCTCGAGCGCCGAGAAGACCTCGGCGAGCGCGGGGTCGGCCTCGGTGAGGGCCTGGCCCGCGACGCGCTTCTTCTCGACGGCGTCGACGACCTTGGAGCGGCCGACGTACTCGGGGTCGCGGCGGCTCAAGGTGAACTCGGCGAGGCCGAGCGGGTTCGAGCGGAAGGAAGAGGTCTCGCCGGAGGGGATGAGCTCGTCGGTCGTGGTCACCGGGTCCATGATCTTGGAACAGACCTTGAGGAGGATGTTCTCGCCCAGGGGCTCCATCGCCGGCCACGGCTTGATGTTCGGGCCCTCGACCAGCTCGGAGGCGGTGTCGGCCTTGCCGTAGCCCCAGTAGACGCGCTTGTCGTAGGGGGCGGAGTCGAAGTGGTACTCGCAGGCCTCGTCCCAGGTCTCGTCGGGCAGGTCGGTCGCCGGGGTGAGGACGCCGCCGTTTGCCGCCGTGGCCGCGATGGAGCGCGCATCCATGAGCGCGACGGCCGAGAGCTGGCCGTTGCCGGGCTTGGAGCCCTCGCGGTTGGGGAAGTTGCGCGTGGTGTGGCGGATGGAGAGGCCGTTGTTGGCGGGGGTGTCTCCTGCGCCGAAGCACGGGCCGCAGAAGGCCGTGCGCACGATGGCGCCCGCCTCCATGAGGTCGTAGACGTAGCCGCGGCGCGTGAGCTCGAGCGCCACGGGCTGGCTCGTGGGATAGACGGCCAGGCTGAACTCGCCGCAGCCGGTGTTCGCGCCCTTGAGCGCGCGAGCGGCCTGCACCACGCTGTCGTAGTTGCCGCCGGAGCAGCCCGCGATCACGCCCTGCTGCACGTGGAGCTTGCCGTCCTTGACCTTGTCGAGCAGGCTGAAGTTGACCTTCTCGCCGCCGATGCGGGCGGCCTCGACCTCGACGCTGTGCAGGATGTCCTCGAGGTTCTCGTTGAGCTCCTCGATGGTAAAGGTGTTGGAGGGGTGGAACGGCAGCGCGATCATGGGCTTGATGGCCGAGAGGTCCACGCGGACGCAGCCGTCGTAGTACGCGACGTCGGCGGGCGCGAGCTGCTTGTACTCGTCGCCGCGGCCGTGCTCGGCGAGGAAGGCATGGGTGTCCTCGTCGGTGGCCCAGATGGACGAGAGGCACGTGGTCTCGGTGGTCATGACGTCGACGCCGTTGCGGTAGTCCGTGGTCATGGACGCGATGCCGGGGCCGACGAACTCCATGACCTTGTTCTTGACGTAACCGGACTTGAAGACGGCGCCGATGATGGCGAGCGCGACGTCGTGCGGGCCGACGCCGGGACGCGGCGCGCCCTCGAGGTAGATGGCAACGACGCCGGGGTAGGCCACATCGTAGGTGTCGCGCAGGAGCTGCTTGGCGAGCTCGCCGCCGCCCTCGCCCACGGCCATGGTGCCGAGCGCGCCGTAGCGGGTGTGGGAGTCGGAGCCGAGGATCATCTTTCCGCAGCCGGCGAAGTTCTCGCGCATGAAGGAGTGGATGACGGCGATGTGGGGCGGAACGAAGATGCCGCCGTACTTCTTTGCGGCGGAGAGGCCGAAGACGTGGTCGTCCTCGTTGATGGTGCCGCCCACGGCGCACAGCGAGTTGTGGCAGTTGGTGAGCACGTAGGGCAGCGGGAACTTCTCCATGCCCGAGGCGCGCGCCGTCTGGATGATGCCGACGAAGGTGATGTCGTGGCTGGCCATGGCGTCGAAGCGGACCTTGAGCATGTCCGGGTCGCCCGAGGTGTTGTGCGCCTGGAGGATGGAATAGGCGATGGTCCCGCGCTTGGCGTCGTCCGGCGCGGCCTCGATGCCGGCCGCCGCGGCCTCGCTCGCCGGGATGATCTCCTTGCCGTTGCGCAGGTAGATGCCCTCGTCGTACAGCTTTACCATTCAAGACCCCGCTCTCCCCCGGGCCCTTCCCCGAGACATTGGGACACAACACGCGTCGTTAGACAGTGCCCTTATTATCCACCGAGAGTTTGCGCGCGGGTTTCCAAACACCGACGAGCGACGCACGGCCGGCCTTCTCGACGTAAAAACATCAGGACCGGTACAGTGGCCGGCGAGAAGCGCGGGCGATCCCGGCCAGGCTCGCGATGCGCCGAGAAGCGGCGCGATCGACGGCCGCATGAAGCCCGCGAGGAGATGCGGCCGATGCGAACGCGGCCGGCCGCAGGTCGACAGGAACACGAGCGGAGGATGGGCACGATGGCGAACGAGGCGACGACCGGGAATCCGGCCATGGGCGCGGACCCCGGTGTGGTTGGGGGCGGGAACGCGGAGGCGGCCATGGGCGCGCCCGACGGAATGTGCGCAGGCGGGAACGCGGCTGCGCGCGGAGCGCGTACCTGGGAAGACGCGCATGCCATCCCCGGCGCGCTCACAAAGAGCGACGTCTATGCCCTTCTCGATGCGCACAACATGGGCTATGAGGCCGTCGAGCACCCGCCCGTCTTTACCGTCGAGGAGGCCGACGCGCTGGCCAAGCTCCCCTTCGCCGAGCACGAGGCCAAGAACTTCTTCCTGCGCGACCCCAAGCACCGGGAGTATTACCTGGTCACGGTACCCGACCACAAGAAGGTCGACCTCAAGGCCCTGCAGGCGGAGCTCCACAGCAAGAGGCTCTCGTTCGCGTCGGCCGAGGACCTCGCGGAGAGAATCGGCATCTACCCCGGCGCCGTCACGCCCTTTGCCGCGCTCAACGCAGAGCCGGGAAGCATCCACGTGGCCCTCGACGCCGACTTCCGCCGCTGGGGGCGCGTCGGCTGCCACCCCTGCTCCAACACGGCGAGCGTCCACGTGCGCACGGACGACCTTCTCGCACTCCTGAGCGAGGCCGGGCATGAGGTGGTCTTCGTGGAGCTGTAGGCGACCGGCGTCTCCTGACGGGACCCGAGACGGGCTGCGGAGACAGGCCGTGACGCCCGGCCGACCCCGCCCTTCTCGGCGCGAACAAGCGCCGGCGCGGGCATCGACGCCCCTTTCCGACCCCTACCGGCCCTTACTTGCTCGCGGGGACAAGGTCGTACGGCATAGCGCTGAAGACGGCCCACCACAAGATCAGGGCGACTGCCACAGGGAGCGGCCAGGCGACGAGCGCGCAGACGACGGCGAAGCGCAGGCCGAGAAACGCGAGGCGAAGGCCCCCGTGCCGCGGGCGGGTCTCGCACGTCATGCGAACGAAGGCGCCGCCCGGCGTGCGCCCGCCCCACGCGAGCGGCACGAGCAGCTCGAAGAGCGCCAGGGACCCGCGCACCGACCAGGCGGAGAAGAGCTCGAGGACGGTCGCGAAGTATCGCCATTCCTGGAAGTAGCGGCGCAGCACGAACTGCGCGACGGCCATAAAGGCAAGCGCGAAGGCCCAGGTAAACACCAGGTCAAGCACAAAAGCCACCGAGCGGCGGAGAAGCCCGGGCCGGCACGTCGGCACGAGGGCCTCTGGATCGATGGTCTTGGGCACGACTCGGCCGAACATCGAGGCGCCAGCCCAACCGATAAAGGCCCCGAAGCTGTTCATGATCAGGTCCTCGGTGTCGAACGTCCGGTACGCATAGGGATAAAGACCCCAGTCGCCCGTGAGCTGGGTCAGCTCGATAAGAAGCGACACCGCGAATCCCGCGAGCACGCTTCGCGCGGGCCCCCAGCCGAGGCCGCGTCCCACGACGAAGCCGAGCGGCACAAAGAGTGCGATGTTCGCCACGAGCTCGAAGACCCCGAAGGGCGTCGGGTGCCGGATAACGTTGAGGAAGCGCAATGGATTGAGCCCGGGGGAGACCCCGTACGTGATGCCCAGGCCCGTTGTGCCGTCAGGCAGCGGGTAGACCGTCATGCACGCAAGGCCGAGCAAGTAGAACACCGCGATATAGGCGCCCACGGCCGACCAGATGCGCACGCGCCCCTCTCGGCGATAAAGAAACGCGAGAATCGGCAAGGTGAGCACAAGCGAGGTAAGCGGCCAGAGCGCGAACGCGGCCGAGAAGCTCGCCGAGTAGGACCGCAAGAACTGAAGCATGAAGCTTAAGAGTCGGAGCAAAGCGCGGAAATCCTTTCGCCAGGTGCAGATAACCTACCATCATGCCTGAGCACGCGATGTTCCCATGCGCTACATTCATGGGGACCTGTGTCGGCCCCGGGCCCCAAGGAGGCGCCGGGCAAGGGGGAGAAACTCATGAACGTACTGGTATTGCCGCCCGTCACCGACGGACAGAAGGCGCGTCTCGAGGCCGTGGCGCCGGATGCCGTCTTCACGTATTCCTCACCTGAGAGCGTGAACGCGGCCGAAGTGGCGGCGGCCGACGTCGTCTTCGGCAACGTCTCCCCCGCGCTTCTGGGCGAGGCGCGCGGGCTGCGCCTGCTGCAGCTCAACTCGGCGGGCTTCGACAGGTACGTCGCCCCGGGCGTCGTGCCGGAGGGCTGCGCGCTCTGCTGCGCGACGGGGGCCTACGGGCAGGCCGTCTCCGAGCATCTCTTTACAAGCGTCCTTTGCCTTATGAAGAAGCTCCACGGGTACCGCGACCTGCAGCGCAGCCACGAGTGGGGCGACCTCGGCGAGGTATCGACGCCGGCAGGGGCAAACGTCCTCGTGCTCGGCGCCGGCGACATCGGCACGCACCTGGCAGCGCTCTTCTCCGCGATGGGCGCCCACGTGACGGGCGTGCGCAGGCGCGCCGCCGAGGCCGAGGCGCCGTTCGAACGCATGGCGACCATGGCGGAGCTCGGCGAGCTTCTCCCCCAGGCCGACATCGTGTGCTCCGTGCTTCCGAGCACGCCGGAGACGGCCGGCCTCGCCGATGCCGAGTTCTTCTCCGCGATGAAGCCGGGGGCGTACTTCGGCAACGCCGGGCGCGGAAGCCTCGTGGACCAGGCGGCGCTTATCGCCGCGCTCGAGTCCGGCCATCTGGCCGGCGCGGCGCTCGACGTGTGCACACCGGAGCCCCTGCCTGCGGGCGATCCGCTCTGGGATGCGCCGAACCTGCTGCTCACACCCCACATCAGCGGCTTCTATCACCTGCCCGTTACCCTCGACAACATCGTGGGCATCGTTGCCGAGAACCTCACCCGCCTTGCCGCCGACGAGCCCCTGCGCAACCGGGTGATGCTATAGGGCAACCACCAGACTTGTTCGATCTTCCGCGGTCGCGCTACAGCGCGGCCGCGGTTTCTTTCCATGGGCGAATCTTTGCCAGCTCGGGTGCCAGTTCTCTTTTGGCGACTTCAGTTTCGTAGGCGACCTGTGCACGAAGCCAGTAGCCGTCAGCAAGGCCAAAGAACTTGCAGAGGCGAAGGTCGGTATCGGCCGTGACCCTCCTCTTTCCGAGCACAATCTGGCCAATTCGTTGCGCCGGAATGCCCGTCTCCTTCGCAAGTCGATATTGCGTGATGCCCATAGGCTCCAGGAATTCCTCCTTCAGAAGCTCACCTGGAGTAACGGACACAGGACGATTGTTCATGGCCATCCCTCGCTTTCGACGATCGACGTTTCTGCCGACAATCTTGACTTCTTATCCCTGACCAGCGCTGATAGCACCTACTACAAACCTTTGTTCTATTGTAGCAACCATACAAGTGTTTGGCTAGAACCGATTCAAGCCACTCTTGCGAGGCCTGGATCCGAGTCCCATCCCCACCCTTAGCGCAGCGCGAAATTCGCATGCCCTCTTTAGGCGGCGCCACGCGAACGCGCGGTTGCAGTTCAACCGTTGAACAGAAAAGGTTTATGAAGAGGGGGTGAGGCCATGACGTCGCAAGAAGGCTGGACGATTTCACAGGTAGAAGCGCTTATCGGGCTGTCTCGGCGAGACATCCAACGCTGCTGCTACGAAGGCAAGGGCGGCGTCGGTATCCTCTCGCCCAAGGACAGCAAGTGGGGTCGGCGCACCTACACGGCCGACGACCTCGCGCGCCTCTTCATCGTCGCGCGCATGAAGGCCGACGG
>CAVCUP010000016.1:0-58119 GCA_963605405.1 bacterium
CCACGTAGTACTCGAGCTCGCCGGTCGCCGGGTTCGTCCACCAGCCGTTATCGGGATGTTCGTCGTCGGCATCGCTGAGGCCGCCCTCATCGCCGGGGTCGGAGTCAGAGC
Source organism: bacterium (assembly GCA_963605405.1). Lineage (GTDB taxonomy): Bacteria > Actinomycetota > Coriobacteriia > Coriobacteriales > Atopobiaceae > Paratractidigestivibacter. Next base: position 112 of record CAVCUP010000016.1, read on the forward strand.
TGGAATCGGAATCGCCCGCTTTATCCGAGTCGGTCTCCTTACCTTGGGCGCCGTCGCCGGAATCGGAAGAGGGCACGTCGGCGTCGCCCTGCTTGTCGGAGCCGGGGTCCTCAGCCCCCGCATCGCCGGAGCCGTCCGCCGCATCAGACGGGGCGGCATCGTCGCCGGAGCCGTCCGCGCCGTCTGAGGTAGGCGATTCTCCGGAGAAGTCGCCATCGGCCGGGTCGGTCGCCGCGTCACCGTCGCCGGCAGGCACGGCATCGATTGTCCCCTCGACAGACCCCGCCACAAAGGAGACAGGCGCGGTCTCCGCCGTAACGGGAGCATCGCCATCAAGAGATACGATGGCCGCAGCCTCGAGCTCCGCGTTAGGGTACCCGACCTCATCGGCCGCGGCGGTGCCCGCGCCGACGGTAAGGGCAAGCCCGGCTGCCACGGCAACGGCTGCGATTCCCTTCCTGCTAGGGGACATCCAATACATACGCGATTTCCTTTCCTGAGAAAGCAATGACCCGGCTTGCGTGTTGCCGAGCTAGGCCACATAAACCTTTAGAGTTAATTATCGAAAGAAAACACGGACGGAATTACATCACGTGTTTCTCGGGCGCAATCCCGCCCTCGGCGACCACCCTCAGGTGCTTGCCGTAGTCGCTCTTGCCGTAGCGATCGGCGCAGGCGACGAGGGTGTCGCGGTCGACCCAGCCGTTCTCGTACGCGATCTCCTCGGGGATCGAGACGGGCAGGTCCTGGGCGCGCTCGACGGTGCGCACGAACTCAGAGGCCTCGAAGAGAGACTCCATGGTGCCGGTGTCGAGCCACGCGTAGCCGCGGCCTAGGGTCTCGACGGAGAGCTCGCCCGTCTCGAGGTACATGCGGTTGAGGTCGGTGATCTCGTACTCGCCGCGGGCGGAGGGCTCAACCTTCGCCGCGCGGCCGCAGACGTCGCCCGGGTAGAAGTAGAGGCCGGTCACGGCGTAGTTGGACTTGGGCTCGGCGGGCTTCTCCTCGATGGAGACGGCGTTGTAGTCGGCATCGAACTCCACCACGCCGAAGCGCTCGGGGTCGTCGACGCGGTAGCCGAAGACCGTGGCGCCCTCGCCGGCCTCGGCGCGCGCGACGGCGCGGCGCAGGCGGCGGGAGAGGCCGTTGCCGTAGAAGATGTTGTCGCCCAGGACGAGCGCGCAGGGCTCGCCCGCGCAGAAATCGCGGCCGATAACGAAGGCCTGCGCGAGCCCGTCGGGGCTCGGCTGCTCGGCATAGGTGAGGCTCACGCCGTAGTCGGAGCCGTCGCCCAGAAGGCGCTGGAAGTTCGGCAGGTCGGTCGGGGTGGAGATGACCAGGATGTCGCGGATGCCCGAGAGCATGAGCGTGCTCAGCGGGTAGTAGATCATCGGCTTGTCGTAGACCGGGAGCAGTTGCTTGCTGGTCACGCGGGTAAGCGGATACAGGCGAGTGCCGGAACCCCCGGCGAGGATGATGCCCTTCATCATGTCCTCCGTTCACCGGCCGAGGCGACCGGCATGAATCTTTTTGGTTATTCCCACAACATGACTAATCTCGTTCCCAGGTTTTCTCCGAAACGATGTAGCGCGGGCGGGCCTTGACCTCGAGGTAAATCTTGCCGATGTACTCTCCGATGACGCCGACGGAGAGAAGGAGAGCGCCGAGAAGGAAGCAGAGGATCGAGGTCATCGAGGCCCAGCCCGCCACGGCATTGCCGGTCAGCGAGACGACGACCGCCCAGATAACGCCGACGAAGGATATGAGCGAGACGATAAGGCCGAACGCCGTGATGATCCGGATCGGCTTAACCGAGAGGCTCGTTATGCCGTTGACCGCAAGCGCGAGCATCTTGGAGAGCGGGTAGTGCGACTCGCCCGCGATGCGCTCATGCCGCTCGTAATAGACGCTCGTGGACTTGAAGCCCACGAGCGGGACCATGCCGCGCAGGAAGAGATTGACCTCGCGGAACTCGGAGAGCGCGTCGAGTGCGCGCGAGCTCATCAGGCGATAGTCGGCGTGGTTGTAGACGGTCTCGACGCCCATCTTCTCCATGAGCTTGTAGAAGGACTGCGCCGTTAAGCGCTTGAAGCCCGTGTCCGTCTCGCGGGAGGAGCGCACGCCGTAGACGATGTCGCAGCCGTCGAGGTACGCATCGACCATCGCGTCCATGGCGTCGATGTCGTCCTGCCCGTCGCAGTCGATCGAGATCGTGATGTCCGCGAGGGACCTCGCCTCCATAAGGCCGCAGAGAAGCGCGTTCTGGTGGCCGCGGTTGCGCGAGAGGCAGATGCCCCGGTAAACCGGGTCGGAGGCGGCGAGCCCCTCGATTATCCCCCAGGTCTCGTCCTTGCTCCCGTCGTTGACGAAGAGGATGCGGCTCTGGTCCGAGACCTTACCCGCACAGACAAGCCGCTCGACCTTGTCCTTGAACAGCTCGCAGGTGATCGGCAGGACTTCCTGCTCGTTATAACAGGGAATTACGATATAGAGAACCGGTGCAGACACCTTTGAGTCCTTTCGTGGAATGCGGACCTCGGCAAAGCCAATTGGATGAAGCAAAGCAAAAAGGCCCGAAGCCGCCTACTTACCCGAAGCCTCTATCCGCTCGAGCAGGGCGTCGTAGTCCACGAGGGGCATGTGGACGGGGCCCAGCGGGGTTATGCCCGTGCTCTGGAGCATGCGAGAGGAAGCCATGGAATAGCAGGAGCGGATGGCCTCGATAAGCATGTTTCTCTCCATGCGGCTGTTGCGCAGGGCCTCGGCCTCGTCGCCGCTCCAGCTCGCGTGCTTGCCCAGGGGAACGCTACCGGCCATGGCGCCCGAGCTCACCGTCGCCTGAAGGGCGCAGCCGTAGCTGAGCACCGCGTGCTCCCCGTCCTCCGGAGAAGGGACCCTCGGAGCGGGGCCGTTGAACATCATGAAGCGCACGCCGACGACGGCACGCAGGCGAATCTTTCGGGCATCGCGGTCGGCCGTCATGTTCTTCTCGGGACAGGTGATGGAAAGCGAGGTCTCCAGGCGCTCCGCGGACGGCGCGTTGATGTGGAGGAACTCGTCGAGCATCTGGATATGGTCGAGGGCTATGGCGAGGTCGAAACCCTGGTCCTGCGGCATGCGAACTCCTAAAGGTAATGGTCGGGCAGGTATACGGTCGGATACGGCAGCGCGCCCTTGGCCGGCCGGGCTTTGCTTTTTAATCGCAATAATAGCGCTAGGAGCGGTTCATTTATCTTTCGGGGAAGCTCCCTGGAGAGCCGCACAAACAAAATTTCTAATTATGGACGGCCCCGCGAGGAACTCTCGTCCCACCCGAGAGCGCTACTCCCCCTGCTTGCCCTCGAGCCACTTCTTTCTGCTGACGAAGTTCCAGACCATGACGACCGCGGTGGCCACGAGCTTGGTGAACGTGACGGCGAGCGCAGAGGTCCCGAGGGCGGAGGTGCCGGCGAGCATGACGAGCTCGTTGATGCCCAGGCCCACGACGGAGAGCGCGATGAAGACGACGAACTCGCGCCGGCGGCTCATGTCGTCGCGGCGCCGGAAAACGTACTTCATTGACGCAAGGTAGTTGAAGATGACGCTCACGCAGAAGGAGACGGCGGCGGAAAGCACGGGGTCCACGCCGAGCACCTGCGAGAGGAGCATGAGGACGCCGTAATCGATGCAGAACGCGATGGCGCCCACGACGCCGAACTTGAGGAACTGTTCAATGAGCTTGCGCATAGTCTCTCTTTCCCGTGCACGCAGGCACGCGCCTCTCTTTAATTCAATGTTGCATTCTAACGCCTGGCCAGATTCGAACCCGGGCGCTAGGCTCGCCTAAGGATGGCGAGGAAGTGGCGGTCGGCACCCTGGATAGCGGAGCGATGGGTCGACTCGAGGGTAAAGGGCTCCCCCTCGGGGCCGGCGAGAAACGCCTCGACGACGTCCTCGTCCTCCTCGCGCAGCACCGAGCAGGTCGAGTAGGCGAGCGTCCCGCCCGGCGCCGTTCGGGCCGAGGCGGCGCGGAGCATCTGGAGCTGCAGGGCCGCGAGCCCAGAGATTCCGCCCTCCTCGAGGTTCCAGGCGATCTCCGGGTGGCGGGCCAGGGTGCCCGTGCCGGAGCACGGCGCGTCGACGAACACGGCGTCGTAACTCTCCCCCACGCGCAAGAGCGTGCGGCCGTCGTCGCAGACGCAATTCACGCGCCCGCCGACGCCCGCGATCTCCATGCGCCTCGCCGCGAGGGCGGACTTGCGAGGGTCGACCTCGACAGCGGTTATGGTCGCGCTGGGCAGGCCGCCGGCGAGGAGCACAGACTTGGTGCCTCTTCCTTGTCCGACCTCAAGAACGCTCTGAGCTGCGGGTTCTCCGAGAGTTGCACAAAGGATTGCAACAACCTCCTGGGCAGCAAGGTCGCACGGGAGCACGTCGCAGCGCTGCACGAGGCCACAGCCGGCGAGAAGTGCGGGGCTGCCGAGCACGAACGAGCCCGCCACCGGGCCTTCCACGGGGTCGAGCCCAGCCTTTACGAGGAGCGCCATCGTCTCGTCCGCCGTGTGCTTCGCGGGGCTTGTTGCAACACTTGCACAAACCGGCTCGAGCGCGGCCTCGGCATAGGCCGCGGCCTTCTCGCGGCCGAGGTCAACCAAGGCACGCTCCGCGAGCCAAGCGGGCAGCGCGCCGACGCGTTGCAGGTCGGAGGCGCCGAACTCGCCCGCGGCGACCTTGGCGCGGGCGTCCGAGAGCGCCTTCGCGTCCTCATCTGCCACCTTTCGCAGCACGGCGTTGGCGAGGCCGTCCGCGCGCTCGCTGACGCTGCGGACGAGCTCGACCCCCTGGCTCACCGCGACCTGGGCCTGCGTGTCCATATAGAGAATCTCGAACGCGGCGAGCCGCAGGGCATCCTGCACCAGGGGCTCGACCTGGGATTTCGCGCGCAAGTGCCCGGAAATCACGCGATCGAGCTCGCCCCGGGCGGCCACCGCCCCCAGCACAAGCCTCGTTGCGAGCGCGCGGTCGCGCGGGTCAAGCTCATCCATCGCCCGGGCGGAGCGCAGAAAGTCCCGGGCATGGGCCTCTCGGCGGCGGCACTCGGCGAAGAGCCTGAGCGAGGCGCGGCGCGCAGGGGCCGCCTTAGAGGGGAACTCCCGGCGCTTACGGGCGCGGTCGCCGCTCGTCGCCTGGCCTCGGCTCGGCACCCCGCCCCGTGCGCCGCCCTGGGACTGGCTCCGGGGCCGGCCGTTCGCGGCGCCGCGGCCCCCGCTGCGGTTCCCGCTGTTTCCCCGGCCCTGGCCGCGCGCCTGGCCGCGGCCGGCGCCGAGCTCCCGGCCCTGGCCCTGGCCCTGCGGCCCGCCCGGCCTCTGTCCTCTAGGACCGCCCGCCGGGCGCCTCTCGCCCGCCATCACGCACGCTCCCAGGTGAGCTCGCCGCGAAGCCCGGAGGCCCAGGCCGCCGCGGGCATCTCCTTCTTGCCGTCGGGCTTCACGCCCAGGACCTCGAGCGCGCCTTCGGCGCAGCCGAGATACACGTGCTTCTTCTGCGCGAGCACGACACCGCTTTCTACCTGCGGCTCATTGACTACACGCGCGTTCATGACGCGCGCGCCGCGACCCGCGACCACCGCCCTCGCGGGAGCCGTGTCGCCCGCGGCTTGGACGCGGCGGGCGTTCGCGGACGCGCTCTCGGACGGGTCGAGCAGCATCTCTTCCTTGCGGACCTTCGCCGCGACCGTCACGAGCGATGGGTCCTGCTCATGCCACTCGGCCGTGCCGTCGGCGAGCGCGGGCAGCACGTCCACGAGCGCCTCGGCGCCGGCGGCCGCGAGCTCGGCCGTGAGCTCGGCGCAGCTCTTCTCGCCGACGGGGACGCGCACCTGAGCGCACCACGCGCCCGCGTCGAGCTCGTGGTCAACGCGCATGATGGAGACGCCCGTCTCGGCCTCTCCGGCGAGGATCGAGCGTTGGATGGGCGCCGCCCCTCGCCACCGCGGCAGGAGGGACGCGTGCACGTTCACCGCGCCCAGCGGCGCCATCCCCAGCACGTCGTCCGGCAGGATGCAACCGTAGGCCACCACGCAGATGACGTCCGGCGCGACCGAGGCGATGGCCGCCTTGGCGGCGTCAACCATGCGCCCGGTCTCGAACACGTCGAGCCCGAGCTCAAGGGCGCGGGCCTTCACGGGGGAGGCCACGAGCTTCTTGCCGCGGCCCCGGACCGCGTCCGGACGCGTGAAGACGAGCGGGACCTCGTGGCCCGCCTCGACGATTGCCTCCAAAGACGGGACGGCGAACTCCGGCGTCCCCATAAACACGACGCGCATGGGCGTCTCCTTCCCCCTCGGCTACTCCCCGACCTCGGTCTCGCCCGGGCGCGCTCCCGCCGCGAGGGCCTCCTCGTACTCGCGCATGGCCTCGGCGCGCTTGATGGGAGCGAGATGGTCGACCATGGTCACGCCGCGCAGGTGGTCGATCTCGTGCTGGAGACACACGGCCATGAGGTTGCTCTCGGCCTCGTACTGCAAAAGGTCGCCGTCAAGGTCGAGCGCCTGGACGATCACGTGGTTCGGGCGCGTGACGCGGACGTGGATGCCCGGGAAGCTGAGGCAGCCCTCGTCGAAGTCGCGGTCGGGCCCGTCGGCCGCGATGATTCGGGGATTGATCAGAACATAGGGGTTCTTGCTGCCCTTGCGGCCGTCGTAGTCGCAGTCGATGACCACGACCTGCTTGAGCACGCCGATCTGCGGGGCCGCGAGGCCGCAGCCCTCGGCCTCGTACATGATCTCGAGCATGCGCCGGGCGAGCTCCTTGACCTCGTCGTCGATGGTCTCCACGGGCTCGCACTCGGTGCTCAGTCGCTTATCCGGGGAAAGCACGATATCGTCCAAAAGGCCCATGCGGGTCTCCTTTCGCGTTGCGTCCTTGTTCGCGCGGGCGCCGAAGCCGCCGCCCGCGACCGCGTTCCTTCTTATGTTCTTGCACACGGCGAGAGGGGCCTCAGAGCCCTTCTCGCCGAGCGACGCGCGTCACATCATGTCGTAGGCGTCCACGTCCACAGACATGTTAATACCCTTCGGCGCCCCGAGGCTCGCGGCGGCCGACCCGAGCACGGCGCCGAGGTCGGCGTCCAGGGGCGCCTTGACCATCACGTGGCGGCGAAAATAGTCCTTTGCGCGCGCCTTCACGCAGTCGGACGGGCCCAGGACCTCCCAGCCCGCCTCCTCGCCGACCTGGGCGCGGATCGCGTCCGCCAGCGCCGAGGAGGCCATCCGGCAGGCCGCGTCCGACTTGCCCCAGAGCACCACGTTGCCCAGACGGGAGAAGGGAGGGTAGCCGGCCTCCTCGCGCTCGGCGAGCTCCGCCTCGAGGAAGAGGCTCCTTTTATGCGCCTCGACCGCGCGCATGGCCGGGTGGCTCGCCCAGTAGGTCTGCACGATCACCCGGCCGCGCCTCTCGCCGCGGCCGGCACGGCCCGCGACCTGCTCGAGCAGGTCGTAGGTACGCTCGGCCGCGCGGAAATCGGGCAGCTTGAGCATCGTGTCCGCGTTGATCACGCCCACGAGCGTGACCTCGGGAAAGTCGAGGCCCTTGGCGATCATCTGCGTGCCCACGAGCACGGCCGAGTCGGCGGCGTCGAACTGCTCGAGGAGGCGCTGGTGGGCGCCCTTGGCGGCCGTGGTGTCCGCGTCCATGCGGATGACCTCGACCCCCTCGGGAAGAAGCATCCTGAGCTCGTCCTCCACGCGCTGGGTGCCCACGCCGTAGGCGCCCAGGTATCGGCTCCCGCAGTTTGGGCAGGAGGTCGCGGGGCTCGGGTAGGCCTGCACGGGCCAGGAACGGCCGCAGGTGTGGCACGCGAGCCGGTGGCCGCGCTCGTGGTACGTGAGCGCGCAGCTGCAGTGCGGGCACTCGGGGACGCAGCCGCACTCGCGGCACATGAGGAAGTTCGCGAAGCCGCGGCGGTTGAGAAGCAGCACGGCCTTCTCGCCGCGGCCGGCGACCTCGCGAATCGCGTCGGCGAGAGGCGCCGAGAAGACGGAGCGGCCGCCCCCGCGGAACTGCTCGGCCATGTCCACTACGCGCACCTCGGGAAGCACGGAGCCGCCCGGCCGCTCGGGCATCTCGACGCGCGTCCAGCGCACGCCGCCCCAGGTGCCCGCGCGGCAGCGGCCGAGGGCCTCGAGGGAGGGCGTGGCGGACCCGAGGACCAGGGCGCAGCCGCGGGTAAGCGCCATCCTTGCCGCGACCTCGCGCGCGTGGTATCGCGGGGACTTATCCTGCTTGTAGGACCCCTCGTGCTCCTCGTCGATGATGATGAGGCCCGGGTCCGGCAGCGGGGCGAAGAGCGCCGAGCGCGCGCCCACGACGACGCGCGCCTCTCCCCTGCGAACGAGGTCCCACTGGTCGAAGCGCTCGCCGGCGGAGAGACGCGAGTGGAGCACCGCGACCTCGTCCCCGAAGCGGCTGCGGAAGCGGCCGACGGTCTGGGCGGTGAGGCTGATCTCCGGCACGAGGACGAGGGCGCCTCGGCCGGACGCGAGCGCGTGCTCGATGGCGGCGAGATAGACCTCCGTCTTGCCGGAGCCCGTGACGCCGTCGACGAGGACGACGTCGCCGCGGCCCGCCTCGCGCGCCTCATCGATTGCGGTAAGGGCAGCCTGCTGACCTGCGGTTAATTTAGATGGGCGCGGGGCCGCCGCCGACGAGAGGGACGTCGCGTCCCCCGCACCGCGAACCTGTCGGCGACGCTCCACCGCGACGACGCCGCGCTTCTCGAGCGCCGTGACCGCGGCGGCTGCGCCCGGGATGGTGGCGGCGAGCTCGGCCACGCGCTGGGGGCCGGCCGCGAGCGCCTCGAGGACGGCGCGCTGGCGCGAGGCCGAGCGGGCAGGCTCGAAGTCGGCAGCGGCGGGGGTGAGCCCCGCCCAGCGCTCGTCGACGGCGCCGACGGACTCCGAGACGAGGCGCCAAGGCTCGCCGGGGGCATCGCGCACGACCTTGACCTTCTGGCCGGGCGCGAGGAAGGGCCTGACCGCGTCCGCGAGCGTGCAGGCGTATTCTCGCGCCATCCAGCGCGCGACATCGGAGGCGTCCTCGTCGAAGGCCGACTCGGCGAGGACCTGCGAGACAGGTTTTATCTTTGATGGATCGAGTTCCGCCGGCGGCTCGTCGGAGAGGGAGAGGACATAGCCCACGGCCTCGCGGCCGCCGAAGGGGACGAGCACCGTGGAACCCACCGCGACCTGGTCGGGATTGAGGTCCGTGTCGCCGAACAGCGTGGCACGGGACTCCGGAACGGCGTAGCTGAACGCGCCATCGACCGCGCGTGCGGGTATGTCGAGCGCTACGCTCGCGTACAGCATGTGCTTCTCGCCTCCTCAGGGGCCATCGTATGCAAGCTGCTTCCCTACGCGGACCACCCGCGAGCGACGGGCGGCGGCGTTGCGAGAACCCGGGTGATGGCATCAAGAAACACGACCGCGTTGCGAAAATCGGGGTGATGGCAAGAAAACGCTGCCATCACCCTGTTTTTCGCAACATTTTGGGCCCGATCGGCCCGAATCGCTGCCATTACCCCGTTTTTCGCAACACCTCAGGCTGCGCATGAAATCGACTTACGTTGGATTGATTCTAACGGACGCGATGCCATCCAGAGCGAGGAGAGCTCGCGGCTCCTCCGCGTTCACAATGCCGAGACAGGCCGGGGACCCGCCGTATGGGCGGAATCGCTTCCCCCTGTGCGGGCCCCGCCTCGCCGCCCGATGCCGGCATTCTCATTATTTTCGCGCGCCTTACGCCTAGCCCTCGTCCCGCGCGTCGTGCTGCTGCTGCCCGCAGCTGTCATGGACGATCTGGATTGCTTTCTCGACCCCGTTGATCACGTTCTGGTACCCGGTGCAGCGGCAGAGATGCCCCGAGAGGTTCTTGCGGATCTCATCGCGCGTGTAGGTCTTGCCCGTGTTGATCATCTCCATGGCGCTCATGATGATGCCGGGGATGCAGAAGCCGCACTGCACGGCGAACTCGTCGATAAAGGCCTGTTGAACGGGGCTGAGCGTGCCGACGGGCGCCTGCAGCCCCTCGACGGTCAGGATCTCCTTCCCCTCGGCCCAGCTCGTCAGATAGAGGCAGGCGTCGATGGCCACGCCGTCGATGAGCACGGTGCACGCGCCGCACTCGCCAACCTCGCAGCCGCGCTTGACGCTCGTGAGCCCGAGGCGGTTCCTCAGCGTGTCGAGCAGGCTCTCGCGCGGGTCGTAGCCCACCTGGACGCGCCGGCCGTTGACGGTGCAGGTCAAGATCCTCATGTCCATCAGATATCAGCCCCTCCGTTGCGCGCCGCATAGATAAGGGAGCGCTTGGACATCTCCTTGATGAGCTGCAGGCGGAAGTCCCTGCTCGCGCGCCAAGAATCGCGCGGGTTCGTGCAGGCCGCCGCGAGCTCGCCGATGCGCTCGGCGGCCTCGCGCACATCCGTGCCGCGCACCGCGTCCTCGGCGTCCAGCGCGCGCATGGGCGTGGGCCCCGCGACGCCGAAGGCCAGGCGGATGTCTTCGATGGTGCGCTTGTCGTCCGCCAGCTTGACCAGGCAGCAGCAGCCCATGGTCGTGATCTCGAGCGCGCGCCTCTTGCCGTACTTGAAGTAATGGCCGCTAAAGCCCTCGTAATGGCCGCGCGGGATGCGGATGCAGGTGAGCACCTCGTCGCGCTCCTTGTGGCTGCGGCCGGGGCCCGCGTACCACTCCTCGATGGGAATGGTCCTCCTGCCGCGAACAGACTCGACGTCGAGAAGCGCGCCGTACGCATAGAGCGTGGAGCCCGTGTCCGCCGAGGTGGCGGCCGAGCAGACGTTGCCGCCGATGGTGCCGGATACGCGCAGCTGGGGCCCGCCCGGGGTGTCGCAGGCCTCGCCCAGCGTGGGCACCGTCGCCTGGATGATGGGGTTTATCGTCACGTGGTGGAAGCAGGTGATGGGCCCGATCTCCACCGTGCCGTCGTCGGCCAGGCGCACGCCGTCGAGCTCTTCGCGGAGCTCGTGGATGGAGACGAGATGTGCCGGCGCGCCCTTGCCCTCGCGGAGCTTGACGAGGACGTCGGTGCCGCCGGCGATGACCTCGCCTGCCGGGTCCTCGGCGAGCGCCCGACAGGCGTCGGCCACGCTTTTGGCCTCGTACAGAGACTCGATGTCATACATCTAGATCAGCCCCGCTTCCTTGAAGCCCTCGAAGAGGCGCTGCGGCGTCATGGGCTCCACATAGAACTTGACGCCCGTCGCGTTGAGGATGGCGTCGCGGATGGCCGCCGCCGGCGAGATGGCCGGGGTCTCGCCCACGGCCTTGTTGCCGTAAGGACCCGTAGGGTCGGGCTTCTCGACGAAGTCCGCCTTGAGGTCGGGCAGGTCCATCGTGGTCGGGATCTTGTAGTCGAGCAGCGTCGGGTTGAGGACGCGGGCCGTCTTGGGGTCTATCTGCAGCTCCTCGAAGAGGCCGAAGCCGATGCCCTGCGCCATGCCGCCGTGAATCTGCTGCTCCACGAGCCTCGGGTTGATGAGGCGCCCGGAATCCTGCACGTTGATGATGCGATCCACCGTGACCTGACCCAAAGGGATATCTACCGTGACCTCGGCGAAGGTGCAGCCTCCGGCGATAGCATTGGTATGAACGTTGACGGTCTCATGGGCAAAGAGCTGGTCGGCAGCCTCCAAGTTGTAGTACGCCTCGAGCGCAAAGGCGGGCAGGTCCCAGACCTTCTCGCCGTTGCCGTCCCAGATGGCGTGGTCATGCAGGTCGAGCTCGCCGGGGGCATCGGGAGAAAGGCGCCGCGCGAAGGCGAGGATCTTTGCACGCAGGGTCTCGCCGGCCTTCTTTACGGCCGTGCCGGAGACGTAGGTTTGCCGGGACGCGTAGGCGCCGGAGTCGTAAGGCGTGACGTCGGTGTCCTGCTGAGAAACGATGTGCACGTCCTCGGTGTCTATACCGATGGCCTCGGCCGCCATCTGGGAGAAGACGGTGTCCGCGCCCTGGCCGATCTCGGTCGCGCCCATCTGGAGCTGCACCGTGCCGTCCTGGTTGAGCGTGAGCTGGACCGTCGCGGTCTCGAGCGCGAAAGGCGCCACAGCCGTCTTGTAGACGAAGAACGAGACGCCCACGCCGTGGCGGATCGGCCCCGTCTGGTTCGCGTACTCGGCGCGCTTGCGGTCCCAGTCGATGTAGGCCGCGCCCTTCTCGGCGCATTCCGGGATGGCGCAGGTGTGCGCGGCTATGACGCCGCCGGGCGTGAACTCGTCGACGAAGGCGTCGGTATAGACGTTCTTGAGGCGGAACTCGAGGCCGTCCCAGCCGTTGTCGTAGGCAATGTCTCCCATGAGGCACTCGGCCGCCCAGTTGCCCTCGGGCACGCCGTAGGCGCGCATGGCGCCCGTATGCGGGCCGTTGGTGTGGATGGTATAGGCCTCCGAGTGCGTGGCGACCTCGTGGGTATGGTAGAGCCAACGGAAGGAGTTCACCGAGTTGAGCACGAGCGCGTGGCCGTGGTGGACATAGCCGCCGGTATTGGAGTAGGCCACGATCTTTCGCGCGTGGAGGCGCATGTCGTCGCCGTAGGAGCACTCGATGTCGAAGGTCTTGGGCTGGCGACCCGAGGTGTCCCAGAACAGTTCCTCCCGCGAGAGCTCCAGGCGCACGCAGCGGCCGCCGAGCTGCTTGCAGATCCAGGCGTTGAGCGGCTCGTAGTGGACATCCTGCTTGGTGCCGAAGCCGCCGCCGATATAGGGCTTGATCACGCGGACGTCGCCCCAGGGAATGCCGAGGGCTTGGCCGATGACGCGCCTGACCACGTGCGGGATCTGCGTGGAGCTCACGCAGACGATCTTGTGCCCCTCCATGTAGCAATAAGAGACGCAGGTCTCGATGTGCACCTGGCTCTGCTCGCGGCTCTCGCAATGGATGCTCACGCGGTGGTAGGCGGGGTCGTCAAGGGCCTGATCGACCGAGTCGTAGCCCGCCTCGGCGAGCTTCTCGGCGGGGGTGACGGCGCAGGTGTGGGCCACGATATTGTCCGGCTTACGCTCCTGGACGGGCGGGTTCGTTCCCTTGAGGGACTCGAGGGCGTCATAGACGACTGGGTATTCCTCGTACTCGACGCGGATGAGTTTGAGCGCGCGGTCGCAGGCCACGGTATCCTCGGCCACGACGACGGCGATGTTGTCGCCGTAGATGCGTACGCGGTCGTCGAGCAGGCGGCGGTCGGCCTGGTCGCGCTTGGCGGCCGCGGAATCGGCGTACCAGGGGTGGCCTGCCACGGGATAGGTGAACTCAGGCACGTCGAAGCAGGTAAAGACCGCGACCACGCCCTCGACCTCGAGCGCGGCGGAGGCATCGATGGAGAGCACGCGCCCATTGGCGATGATCGAGTGGAGTATCTTCGCCTCCAGGCACGGCTTCGGGCACAGGTCGTCCGTGAACTTCGCGCGGCCGGTGACCTTATCGGCGGCGTCGACGCGGACGACGGGGCGGCCCACCTCTCTGAGCTTCTGCATGACGCCCTCCCCTCTTAAGGATTGTCTTGCAGGCAAACACATTGTAAGAACCATACCCCCCAAATGGTTGTTCTATACCGCTTATGGCAGGCAAGAAACCTTCGGCGGAAAGGCCCTGAACTGGGCGTTATTGCTCTGCGAGAATAACGAGTGCGGATCAGGAAATAAGCGACAGTGGTTAATTTGTTCATATGTCTTGATCAGGGCCGCCCCGGAAAGGTCAGGCGAGCGACCCCAAGCAGTCGGGCGTTTGTCGCCACATGAGAAGAAGGCGGAGACTAGAACGTGCCGTCCTTAATCTGGGCCACATAGCCCTCGATGCGCTCCCGCACGTCGTCGGGCACCGCGTCGGAGAGCTTGCCCAGGGCAATCCCCCCGTTGGCGAGATTCGCGGAGATGACGGCCCCATCGCCGAACGTGCCGGCCTCGACGGCCTCCATAGCCTCCTTGACGGGCCAACTGATCACGGTCGAGGCAATGACGGTGGGCTCCCCGCCAAGGTCGCGAGGCTGCGCGATATTGAAGTGCGTGTCTGCGCCCGCCTCCTCGAGGGCCTGCCGAACGCCGTTGTCTGCCGTGGAGGCCTCGCTCCAGATAACATCCACGTTGTTGGCCTGGATGAGCCGCTCGGCCGCCGAGCGCCCTGCGGACTCGTCGCTAAATCCCACGTCGAAGACGCTCACAGCCTCTACGGAGGGGTTAACCTTCTGCGCCGCATCGATATAGGAGGCGAACTTCTCGGTGGTTGAGCTCAAGGTCTGCCCGGCTACATAACCGACCTTGCCGGTGCGGGTCATGAGGCCCGCGACCACGCCCGCCATCGACGCGAACTCCACGCGGTCGACCTGAATGGCCTGCACGTTCTCGAGGGTCTCGTAGTCGGGCAGGTCCTCGCTCGGGTCGATGTTCGTGAAGAGGAACTTGGCCTCAGGGCGCTTCTTCGCGGCGGAGGCGACGACCTCTCCCCAGGCGCGGGAGTATTGGACGCCCGAGCCGATAACGAGAGTCGCGCCCTGGTCCACATAGGACTGCGCGAGCTCGGCCGAGGCGGAGGCGGCGGTGTTCTCCTCAGGCTCGATGAACTGCCATCCGAGCTCCTTGCAGGCGGCCGAGACCGCGTCGTAGTGCGACTGGCCCCAACCCTTGTCCTTGGCGGGGCCGCTGATCACGAGCGCGACCTTGCGCACAGAGCCGGTCTTCTCGGAGCAGCCGGCAAGAGAGGTCATCCCGGCGCAGGTCAGGGCACCGAGCGTCAACTTAAGGGCGTCTCTTCTCGTGAGATTAGGAGAGCGGTTCATGGCAGTCCTCCATCCAATGCGATCGTCCGTCGGCCGGACCCGTCCGGCGAATCGAATAGGGGCGGCATCGCCCGCGAATCGCGGCGCAGGCCAAGCGCAAGCGGTCCGGCCCTTCGTCGGCCGCCCTTCTCGCCGTCGAGATATACGAAAAGGCGGGACGCGTTGGCGCCCCGCCTCCTGCACTGCATAAAACAGAGTAGGCCCACTTTTGCGTTACGCGCGCCCGAGCATCGGCCAGCGTAACAAAAGTTCGGTGAGCGACTTAGAGCGTGGACTTGATGGCCTCGACCTCGGCGTCGGTGAGGAAGGTGCCGGCCTTGATCTGCTCGGCGTACTCCTCAATCTTGGACTGGACGTCGGCCGGGATCTTGTCGGAGAACTTGCCGAGGGAGACGCCGCCGTTGTCCATGTTGGCGGTGATGGCCTTGCCGCCGCCGAAGGAGCCGGACTCGATCTCCTCCATGGCCTGGTCGATCTTCCAGTCGGTCACCGTGGAGGCGATGACGGTCGGCTGGTTGTCGCCGAGGATGTCGATGGGCTGGGAGATGTCGAAGTGGGTGTCCGCGCCGGCGGCCTCGAGGGCCTGGCGGGCGCCGTTGTCGACCGCGGAGGCATCGCCCCACATGACGTCGACGTTGTAGGAGTTGACCCACTGCTCGGTGAGCTGGGTGCCCTTGGCGGCGTCGGAGAAACCGGCCTCGAAGTTGTACTGGCCGGTGATGGAGGCGTCCATCTTCTCGGCAGCGGCGAGATAGGCGGAGTACTTGTTGAGCGTGGAGGGGAGCTTCATGCCGCCGATGAAGCCGATGGACTTCGTCTGGGTCATGAGGCCGGCGATGACGCCCGCAAGCGAGCCGAGCTGGACGAAGTCGGGCAGGACGGCCTCGACGTTGTCGGTGCTCTCGTAATCCGTCATCTCCTGCTCGGGGTTGGTGTTGGTGATGAGGAAGTGAACGTTGGGGTGGGACTCGGCGGCGTCGGCGATGACCTCGGCCCAGGCGGAGGCGAACTGGTTGCCGTTGCCGACGATGAGGTCGACGTCCTGGTCGACGTAGGTCTCGGCCGCGGTGGCGGCGTCGGCGGTGGCGGTGTTCTCCTTCGGCTCGAGCATCTCCCAGTTGGAGTGCTTCTCGATGGCGCGCTGGAGAGACTCGTAGTGGGCCTGGTCCCAGCCGCCGTCGGTGATGATGCCGCTCATGATCATGGCGACCTTGTAGGAGGACTTCTTCTCGCCGTCAGAGGAGCTGGAGGAGTCGGAGCTGGAGCTCGAGCCGCCGCAGGCAGCGAGGCCCATGGTGGCGGCAGCGGCGCCGGTGAGGCCGACGAACTGACGACGATCGAGGTTCAGGTTGGACATGGTTCTTCCCTTCGATTTGGCGGGCTTGCGCCCGCGCTTCCCTATGACCCGGCAGGTGCCCGCAGGCACGGGCCGGAAGCTCGCGGGACCCAGGGTTGCCGATGCGCCCCGCGAAGAACACCGATTCTAAAACAGCGGAGACGCTAACGCGATTCGCGGAAATACGGCTTGCCGCAGGCCTTGGGGCCGCCGTGCTTGGAGCCGAAGAACATGAGGGCGATGATCGTGAAGATGTACGGGATCATCTTGAAGAACATGACGGGCGCGGACTGGAACGACGCCTGCAGGGCCACGTTCAGGCCGTCGAAGAAGCCGAAGAGCAGGCTCGCGAGCATGACGCCCACCGCGCTCCAGCGGCCGAAGATAACGGTGGCCAGCGCGATGAAGCCGCGGCCCGCAACGATGCCGTCGGTGTAGATCGGCGTGTAGCAGATGGTGAGGAAGGCGCCGCCGGCGGCCGTGAGGGCGCCGCAGACCACGCAGGCGAGATACTTGACGCGGATGACGTTGATGCCCAGGGTCTCGGCCGCCTGGGGGTTCTCGCCGACCGAGCGGAACGAGAGACCCGCGCGGAAGCGCTTGAAGAAGAACGAGACGCACGGCACGAGCAGGAACGCCAGGTAGGCAAGGAGCGTCTGGTTGAAGAGGCCGTTGCCGATGATGGGGATGTCCGAGAGGCCGGGGATGGCGATGGAGGCCATCTGGGCACCGGTGGCGTTGTCCGGGTTCGAGCCCACGAAGAGGTTATAGCCGAACAGCGCGATGGCCGGCGCCAGGATGTTCACGGCCATGCTCGTGACCGTCTGGTCGGAGCAGAGCGTGATGGCGCAGAAGGCGTAGATCATGTTCACCGCCACGCCCGCGGCCATACCGGCGAGAAGGCCGAGCCAGAGGTTGCCCGTGACCTTGCCCACGGCGAAGGCGACGAAGGCGCCGACGGCCATGATGCCCTCGAGGCCGATGTTCACGAGGCCGGCGCGCTCGGAGAAGACCTCGCCGAGAGCGGCGAGAAGGATGGGCACCGCGCCCATGGCCATCGCCTTGACGATGGTGGGAAGAGCGACCATGAAGTCCATTACGCGGTCACCTCCGATTTCTTGTTCTTGTCGGTCAGGCTCGTGATGAAGGCCTTGACCTTGGGGAGCTTGACCATGGCCATGCCGGCGACGGCGAAGATGATGATCAGGCCGCGGATGATGTCGACGATGGCGGTGGGAACGCCGATAACGGACTGCATCATCGTGCCGCCGGTGGAGAGCATGCCGAAGACGACGGCGACCACAATGGAGGCGACGGGGTTCAGCTGCGCGATGAGCGCGATGGCCACGCCGTCGAAACCGAAGCCAGAGCCGAAGCCGTCGGCCAGGCGGAAGGGGGTCTTGCCGAAGAGCTCGACGGCGCCGCCCATGCCCGCGATGGCGCCGGAGATGACGAAGGCGGCCAGCACGAGGAAGCGCACAGGGAAGCCGTTGACGCGCGCGGCAGTGGGGTTCAGGCCCACGGCGCGGATCTTGAAGCCGAAGCTCGTGCGGAAAATCACGTACCACAGGAGGATGCCGAGCACGATGGCGAGAAGGACGCCCAGGTGCGCGGGGCCCATGTCGACCAGGTGCGAGCTCTTGGGCATCGCGGGGGTCTGCGGGAGACCCTGGTCGGAGTAGACGTTCTTGTAGAGGAACTCCATGAAGTACAGGGCGATGTAGTTGAACATGATGGTGGTGATCATCTCGTTGAGGCCCCGGGTTATCTTGAGGATACCGGGAAGAAGCGCCCAGACGCCGCCGAAGACGATGCCGGCGACAAGGCCCACCAGCACGGCCGGGACGCCCTCGAGGCCGAGGGTGATCACGAAGTAGGCGGCCGCGGAGGCGCCCATGATGAACTGCCCCTCGCCGCCGAGGTTGAAGACGCCGCACTTGTACGCGAAAACGGCGGCCAAGGCGGTGAATACGAGCGGGCAGGCGCGCTCAAGCGTCTTGCCGAGCTTGCCGATGTCGCCCACCGAGCCCTGAATCATGGCCGCGTAGCCCTCGACGGGGTTCTTGCCGAGGCACGCGATGATGATCGCGCCCACGATAAGGGCCAGGAGCAGCGAGACGATCGGGGTGAGCACCGCGAGGCGCTTCTCTCGGCGCTGCTCGCCGTACATGCCGGCGCGCCAATTGGCCTTCGATTCCTTGTTGCCCTGGTCGGCAACGACGTCGGTCTTCTTTGTAGGATCTGCCACTTTTCCTCCCCTCCTACTTTCCGGCCATGGCGAGCGAGATCTCCTTGATGGGAGGATTCGCGCCAGGGTAGGTGCCCATGATCTGGCCCTCGAAGAGGACCGTGATGCGGTCGGAGAGCTTCAGCACCTCGTCGAAGTCGGCGGAGATGAGAAGCACCGCGCAGCCCGCGTCACGCTGGGCGATGATCTGGTCATGGATGAACTCGGTCGCGCCGATGTCGAGGCCGCGCGTGGGGTAGACCGCCACGAGGAGCTTCGGGTGGGCGTCGAGCTCGCGGGCGAGGATGACCTTCTGCTGGTTGCCGCCGGAAAGCGAGCGCGCCGTCTGGTTGACGGAGGTGCAGCGGATGTCGTTGGCCTCGACGAGGTTCTCGGCGTACTCTTTGATGGCGTCGAGCTTGAGCCAGGCGCCGTGGCCGACGCTGAAGCGGTCGGACGAGGTCTGCTTGAGCACGAGGTTCTCCGAGATGGACATGTCGCCCACGAGGCCCATCTTGTTGCGGTCCTCGGGGATATTGCCCATACCGGAGTCGATGAAGCTCGAGGGCGAGTACAGGGCGATCTTCTCGCCGTCGGGGCCGAAGACGTCGCCGGACTCGGGCTTGATGAGGCCGGTGACCAGGCTCGCGAGCTCGGACTGGCCGTTGCCGTCGATACCAGCGACGCCGAGGATCTCGCCCTTGTGAATGGCGAGCGAGACATCCTTGAGGCCACCGTGCTTGACGTTCGGGCGATAAGAGACGCCCTTGAGCTCGAAGGCGACGTCGTCCGCGGCCGTGACCTTCTGATAGGTGCTCTCTGTGAACTTCTGGCCGATCATGAGGTCGGCGAGCTCCTGCTCGGTGGTGTCGGCGACCTTGACCGTCTCGACGGACTCGCCGCGGCGCAGGACCGTGACGCAATCGGAAATGCGCATGACCTCGCGCATCTTGTGCGAGATGAAGATGATCGACTTGCCCTCGGAGGTGAGCGACTCCATGATGTCGAAGAGGCCCTCGACCTCCAGGTCGGTGAGGACCGCGGTCGGCTCGTCGAGGATGACGAGGTCGGCGCCGCGGAAGAGGACCTTCATGATCTCGACGCGCTGCTGCATGCCGATCGACATGTTGCCGACCTTCTCGTCGAGGTCGATCTCCATGCCGTAGCGCTCCATGAGCTCCTCGACCGTCTTGCGGTCGTCGACCACCTGGAGCAGCGGGGACTTGTGGCGCTTGTCCCCCAGGATGATGTTCTCGAGGCCCGTCATGTCCTCGATGAGCATGAAGTGCTGGTGCACCATGCCGATGCCGTTCTCGACGGCGATGCCGGGGCTGGTGATCTGCACCTCTTTGCCCCGGATAAAGATCTTGCCCCCGCTCGGCTGGTACAAGCCGATAAGGACGTTCATGAGCGTGGACTTACCGGCGCCGTTCTCTCCCAGAAGCGTGTGGACCTCGCCTTCCCCAACGGTAAGGTTCACGTTCTGGTTGGCATAGAACGAGCCGAAGCGCTTGCAGACGTTCTCCATCCTCAGCAGTTCCGCCACGTCATCCTCCTCTCCTCACAGGTTCGGCGACGCACCCCTTGCGAGCGGCGAGGGGACGACGCGCATACGCTGAACGACATATAAAAATACCTTTACAAAGTGACGCAGAGATTTCGAGATTACAGCCGTTTGACACCTGTTTGTTAATCCAAAGTTGCAGGGGGCCTAACCAAATTTTTGGAACCGCAGGTAGAGCCTTATGTGACTAACTGGTGTTGCTTAAATGACAATTGTATGAAGAATACCCGAACCAGAGCAGGCGATGCAGCTCATTTGCAAACAAAAACGCAGGTCGTTGCATTTATGAATACGTAACGATACAGCCACATGCCCTGCTTGGCGCAGGTCCCTGAGGCCGCGGCCCGCCCTCGCCGTCGACCGAGGAGCGAGAGGCCCCGCGCGCAGGTGAATTCCGCGAAAGGGGCGCGGAGAAATCGAGCTCCGGTAGCACAGGCGTGCGCGGCCCCATACGCGTTGCGCAAATTGGGGTGATGGCAGTTCGAAAGCATCTCTTGTTGCGAAAACCGGGGTGATGGCAGCGCCGGGAACGGGATTCATTGCCATTACCCCGTTATTTGCAACAAATGAGGCCCGTTTATTGCCATCAGCCGGGATTTCGCAACAGCGTCGTCTTGTTGAGTGCCAACACCCGGTTTTTCGCAACAGCGAAGCCTTGCCCGACTCCGTCGCCCCGATCATCGCCACGGCCAAGCCCCCGGCGACGTGGCACCGTGTGCCGCAGAGCCAAGCCCGGCCCCGCCGCATAGAGGCAAGTTTCTCTCGGCGACGTTTGGGAGCCGGTAAGAACTACGGGCAAGCGCTCGACAATAAATCAGGACGTGCGGGCCGCATCCGCGCGGGCCGCACGCTCCAAACTACCTGTACAAAAGACCCTGTCCCGACGAGCGCCGCGAGAGAACCTGCGTCCGACGGCTAATCGCGGTGGGCACGGCGGCTGTAGTAGGTGTCGCGCATGGGCAGGCTCGGGCGGAGCTTGCCGTCGAGGGCGTAATAGGCGTTCTGGACGGCGGGCGCGGCCGGGATCGTGGCGATCTCGCCGATGCCCTTGCCGCCGTAGGCCACGGGCAGCTGCTCGTCCTTCTCCATGTAGATGGCGTGGATCTGCGGGATGTCGTCGGCGCGGAAAAGCCCCAGCGTGCCGTACTTGGCCGTGGGCACGCAGTCCTTGAGCGGGTAGTCCTCGGTGAGCGCGTAGCCCATGCCCATGAGCACGCCGCCCTCGATCTGGCCCTGGATAGCGATGGGGTTGATCACGCGCCCGGAGTCATGCGCCGCATAGAACTCGGCGGCGCGCCCCTCCTCGTCCAGGACGCACACGTGCGCCGCGAAGCCGTAGCAGATATGGCTCTTCGCGTTGGGCACGTCGGCGCCGAGCTTGTCGGTGCTCTCGAAGTACTCGTAGAAGAACTCGCGGCCCTCGAGCGCGGCGAGGCACGCCACGGGGTCCTTGGGCACCCGCGCGTGGCCCGGGGTGAGCTCCTCGGCCGGCACGGCGTACTCGCGCCCGTCCTCGAAGCGGAAGGTCTTCCCGTCGCCGCCCGCGCGGACCTGCCCCTCGGGCACCTCTTCCCCGCGCTCGACGGCGAGCATGGCGTCGCGCAGCAGGAACGCCGCGCCGCGCACGGCCTCGCCGGTGACGACCGTCTGGCGCGAGCCGGACGTGGTGCCCGAGTCGGGCGCGGCCTCGGTCGAGCACTCGCCGTTGGCGATGCAGCGCCGGGGCAGCCCGCACGCCTCGGCGATGTCCTGTGTAAACACGGTGTTGCAACCCTGGCCGATGTCCGAGGTGGCGGCATAGGCCACGGCCACGCCGTTCTCGACGCGGATGTTGCAGCGGCCCTTGTCGGGCAGGCCCACGCCCGTGCCGGCGTTCTTCATGGAGCAGGCGATGCCGGCGCGCCCGAGATTCGCGTAGTAGACGTCGCGCAAGGCCTCCAGGCACTCCTTGAGCGCCGTCGAGCAGTCCGCGATCTGGCCGTTGGGCAGCGCCTCGCCGGGCTCGATCGCGTTGATATAGCGGATCTTCCACGGGTCGATGCCGGCCTTCTTTGCAAGGACGTCGATAAGGGACTCGAGCGCGAACTCGGACTGGCAGACGCCGAAGCCGCGGAAGGCGCCGGCCGGCGGGTTGTTCGTGTAGTAGCCGAAGCCGCGGATGTCCGTGTTCTGGTACTTGTAGGGGCCTACGGAGTGGGTGCACGCGCGCTCCAGGACCGGGCCGCAGAGGCTCGCGTAGGCGCCCGTGTCGAAGTTGATCTCGCAGTCGAGTCCGGTGAAGTTGCCCTGCTCGTCGCAACCCAGGGTAAAGGTGCCGCGCATGTAGTGGCGTTTGGGGTGGAAAGCGATCGACTCCGCCCGCGTGAGGAAGCACTTGACGGGAACGCCCAGCTTATAGGCCGCGAGCGCCGCCAGGTGCTGGACCGAGACGTCCTCCTTGCCGCCGAAGCCGCCGCCCACGAGCATGGTCTGCACGACCACGCGCTCGGGCTCGGCGTCCCAGCCGAACATGTGCGCGCACTCCTTGCGCGTGTCGTAGGCGCCCTGGTCGGTGGACCAGATCTTTACCCCGTCCTTGTACGGAGCCGCCACGCAGCACTCGGGCTCGAGGAAGGCGTGCTCGGTAAAGGGCGTGGTGAAGGTCTCCGTCGCCGTGAAGGCCGAGCCGGCGAGGGCCGCCGCGGCGTCGCCGCGCGTGACATGGCGCTGTTGGCAGATATTGTTCTCGAGGACCACGTGGTTGCCGAAGGCGTTGAAGCTCTCGTGGATAAGAGGGGCGCCCGGAGCCTTGGCCTCATCCATGTTTCGCACGCACTCGAGCTCCTCGTAGGTGACCTTGACGAGCTTCTTGGCCTTCTCGAGGGTCTTGCGGTCGCGCGCCACCACGAGGGCGATCGCGTCGCCCACGCAGCGCGTGACGTCGCCCTCGGCGATCATGACGTCCCAGTCCTGGATGAGATGGCCCACCTGGTTGACGGGCACGTCGGCGGCGGTGAGCACTCCGAGCACGCCGGGGGTCGCGCGGGCCTTCTCGGCGTCGATGGAGACGACGCGGGCGCGCGGGTACTTGGAGCGTATGGCCGAGGCGTAGGCGAGCCCGGGGAAGTCGTCTTCCGTGAGGTCGTCGGGGTACTTTCCGAAGCCCAGGACCTTACGGCGGACGTCGGTGCGGAAGATCTTCTTGCCCACGCCGTAGTCGGAGCCCTCCTCCGCAGACGGGTCTATCCGCTCCTCGCCGCGCAGGATGGCGGCGGCGAGCTTGATGCCGACGATGATGCGCTTGTAGCCCGTGCAACGGCAGATGTTGCCGCGGATGGCCTCGGCGATCTCGGGACCCGACGGCTCGGGGTTGCGGCGGATAAGGGCCGCGCCGGCGAGCACCATGCCGGGGATGCAGAAACCGCACTGGACGGCGCCCGCCACGCCGAACGCGTAGACGAAGGCCTCCTGCTCCTCGTGGGAAAGGCCCTCGATGGTCACAATCTCGTGCCCCACCGCGAGCTTGGTGGTGAGGACGCACGACTTGACGGCGCGGCCGTCAACGATGACGGTGCAGGTGCCGCACGCGCCCTCCGAGCAGCCGTCCTTGACGCTCGTGAGGCGAAGGTCGTCGCGAAGGTAGCGCAGGATGGACTTGTTCTCGCTCGTCACGCGCTCCTCGCCATTGATGAGCAGGCGATACTCAGCTGCCACTTCTTTCCCCTCCCCTACTTCGCGGCCAGGATGCCGAAGGCGTCGCGGATGACGCCGCGCGGGCACTTGGTGGCGCACATGCCGCAGGCGATGCACGTGCCCCAGTCGATGACGGCGTGGTTGCCGACCACGCGGACGGCGCCCGCCGGGCAGGCGCGCTCACAGGCGCCGCAGGCGATGCAGCTGTTCGCGCACATCTTGCGCGCGGACGGACCGGCGTCGGAGTTCGAGCAGCGCGCGGTGATGGTATAGCGGCGAGCGACCATGTGGATGACGTCCTGCGGGCACACGCGCGCGCAGAGGCCGCATCCGATGCAGGCGTCCGCGTCCACGCGGGCGACGCCGCGCTCGTCGAGCTTTATCGCGCCCTTGCGGCAACTCGCCTCGCAGGCGCCGCAGCCGACGCACCCCTGCTCGCAGAACCCGACGCCCGTGCAGCCGCCGTTGCACATGACGACGGCGACCAGACGCGGGCGGACAGGCTTCTTTGGCCGGGCCTTGGACGCAGGCTTCTCGGGTGCTTTGGCGTGGGCGTATTTCTCTTTGTCGTAGGCCATGTGATCGGTCCCTCGGCAAGAAGGTCATTAGGACAGGGAGCTGAGCGAGCGCGGGCTTGCGGAGCCTGCGCGGGTCAGGGCGAAAGCGTTATCTCAAAATCGGACAACGCTCGCGAGGAATAAGGGACGGGGCGCCTGAAGTGCCGCCCCGCCCCGTGGGGGCTACTTCGCGAGCAGGTAGCCGTAGGAGTCGCGCACGGCCTTGATGGTCAGGCGCACCTCCTCGGGAAGCCCGCAGGCGGCGTCGTCCACGTTGTACGCGGCGCACTTCTCGCCGATGCGTACCAGGTAGGAGCCGTCCGCCTGGGGCAAGAAGCCCTGGTTCTCGGAGGCGCCCATGTCCTCGGCGCTCCAGAAGAGGGTAAGCTTGTCCTTGTAGGGGCGGCCGCTCCACGGGCAGAACACGGCGCAGTTGCCGCACTCGTTGCACATGCCGTCGACGTGGACGACCTGGTGCTGGGCCAGGCCCGGGACCTCGATGGAGACGTTCGCGCGGTTCGGGCAGACATCGCAGCAGGTCTCGCAGACGGTGGCGCAGCCGAGGCAGCCGGAGCCCACGTGGGCGTCACAGGCGGCGCAGCCGAGGCGCAGGTCGCCCTTGCGGGCATAGGAGTCGCCCTCGCGGCCGGCGCGGACGTTCGCGTCGGCGTAGGCGGAGAAATCCACGCCGAGCATGGCCTTGGCGACGGCCTGGGCGTCGGCGATGGCGTCCACGAAGCGTGCGGGGCCTCGGCGGCAGTCGCCCGCGGCCCAGACGCCCTCGACGCCGGTGGAGACGCCGGCCGGGCGGCCGCGGCGGTCGACCTCGACGCCCGCGCCCTCGTAGAGCGCGCCCTCGATATGCTCGCCCACGGCGCAGATCACGGCCGTGGCCGGGACCTCGACGGTCTCTCCCGTGGCCACGGGGCTGCGGCGTCCGGACTCGTCAGGCTCGCCGAGGACCATCTTCTCGCAGGTCAGGACACCGTTGGCCGCAGCCTTGGGGGCAAGAAGCTCGCAGAGCTCCACGCCCTCGGAGACCGCCTCGGCGAGCTCCTCCTCGTCGGCGGGCATGTAGCGCTTGGTGCGGCGGTAGACAATACGCACGTTCCGCACGCCAGGCAGGCGCTTGGCCACGCGGGCGGCGTCCATGGCGGTGTTGCCCGCGCCGACGATGACGACGTCGGAGCCGAGATGCGTGAGGTCCTCCCCGCGCTTGGCGGAGCCGAGGAAGTCGAGGACGTCGATCTCCTCCCCCGCCTCGAGGCCGACGTGGCCGGGCGCCCAGGCGCCGCAGGCGACGACGACGTCGGTGTAGCCCTCAGCCTTGAGCTCGGCCACGGAGCCCACCTCGACGCCCGTCTTGGCCTTGGCGCCGTACGCGAGGCAGAGCTCGACGTCGCGGTCGATATCCTCGTCGGCGATGCGGAACGCCGGGATGATGTGGCGCGCGACGCCGCCGAGGGTCTCGCGGCGCTCGAGGATGGTCACGTCGGCACCGGCGCGCGAGAGGAAGAACGCGCAGGCCAGGCCGGCAGGGCCGCCGCCGATGACGGCGACCTTGCGGGCCTCGGCGCCCGCGACCTTCTTCGCGCCGGAGCCGCCCTTGATGCCGGCGAGAAGCGCGTCGATGCCGCCGCGCGCCGCCGTGAGCTTGCTCGCGCGGATGGACGCGCCCTCGGGCTCGTAGAACGCGCGCATGCACTTGGTGCCGCAGGGGTGCGGGCAGAGATTGCCGGTAATGAAGGGCAGGGCGTTTCTCTCCGCGATGATGGCGAGGGCGTCGTCCAGGCGACCCTCGTCGACGGCGGCCAGGTAGGCGGGGATGTCCTGCTCGATGGGGCAGCCGTTGCGGCAGGGAGAGGTGAAGCAGCTGGTGAGGGGCAGCGGCCAGTCGAGCTTGTGCGACGGGACCGGCTTCACGGGCTTCTGGTACTTGGGCGCGGAGGCGACGGCCTCGTCGAGCGCGGCGACGGCCTCGACGTCCACGTCCTCCTTACGCGCGGCCCCCTTGAGCAGGCCCGCGATCTGGCTGAAGCGCTCGTAGCCGCCGGGCTTGAGCACCGTGGTGGCCATGGTGATGGGCCAGATGCCCGCGCCGTAAATGTCGCGGATGTTCTGGGCGTCGGCGCCGCCGGAGTAGCTGATGCGCAGCTTGCCGTCGAACTCCTCGGAGATGCGATGCGCGAGATGGATGGTCAGCGGGAAGAGCGAGCGGCCGCTCATGTACATCTCCTCGCTCGGCAGCTCCTTGCGCGTGACGTCGACCGGGAAGGTGTTCGTGAGCTTGACGCCGAAGGCGAGGCCGCGCTCGGCGGTGAGGGCGATGAGGCGGCGGAACATCGGCACGGCGTCGGCCCACTGCAGGTCCTCGCGGAAGTGCTTGTCGTCGAAGGCGATGTAGTCGAAGCCGAGGGAATCGAGGCGGCCGCGCGCGTAGTCGTAGCCGAGCAGGGTCGGGTTGCACTTGATGTAGGTGTTCAGGCCCTTCTCGCAAATGAGATAGGTCGCGATGCGCTCGATCTCGTCGGGCGGGCAGCCATGGAGGGTGGACTCCGTCACGGACGCCGAGACATGCGGACTCACGGAGTCAACGAAGGCCTGGTCAACGTGGGCAAAGCGACCGAGGTTCTCGCTGGCCCACGCGTGGCACTCAGCCCAAACGGACGTGCCGCTCGCGTCCTTCATGTTCTCGATGTAGGAGTCGACCTTGGGGCTCTTGATGCCCTCGAGGTCGTAGCCGACGCTCATGTTGAAGACGAAGCCGTCGGCGTCGCCCAGCCCGAGCTCGCGGGAGATGAGCTTGCAGGCCCACCAGGCCTTGATGTACTCGTCCTGCGCCTGGGGCACGGTCAGCTCGGTCGACCACTCGCAGTTGTAGCACTCGTCCTCGGCAACGATGCAGGGCTTGGCCACGCACTTCGAGAGCTCCTCGCCGTCCATGATCTGGACGGTCTTGAGCTCGAAGAAGCGCGCGCCGGCCACGTAGGAGGCAACGATGTTCTGCGCGAGCTGGCTGTTCGGGCCGGCGGCCGGGCCGAAGGGCGTCTCGATCTTCTCGGCGAAGATGGGCTCGGCGCCGCCTTCGTGGCGGTAGGCCTTGCGGATGCCGAAGACCGAGCCCTTCTCGGCGTTCTCGGTCAAGATCCAGTCCATAAGCTGGGCAAACGGAATGGGCCTCATGACGTCGCTCATAAAAGGTTCCTCTCCTGCCGGGCCAAGACCGCGTGGCCGGGCGGTTTCGTGCCGCGTCCCCCGACGCGACGTTTGCGGCCCCGCGGAGGCCGCGAAAAACACATGCTGCGCTCGTAAGAGGCGCAATGACGCGCAGGTCGGCGCACTGATGCGCGCCACCTCGCGTGGGTCCTCGCTAATACGCGCGATCGTTCAGCGTGCCCCAGAGCTTCTTGGACTGCTCCATGGTCCACGCGTTGATCTTCTCCTCGTCGAAGGCGACGAACTCGCGGTCCTTGTAGAGGACCTTGCCGTTGACGATGGTGGTGCGGCAGTTCTTTCCCATCATGCCGAAGAGCATGTGGCCGTCGATGTTCTCGTCCGAGAAGAGCGTGAACGGGTTGTAGTCCATGACGATGACGTCGGCCGCGGCGCCCGGGGCGAGCGTGCCGACCTGGCGCCCGAAGTACTTGGTGGCCATGGCCGGGTTGTTCTTGAAGAGCATGTCCATGTCCTCGCACCAGCCGACGTTGGGCATGGCCGCATTGTGGCGCTGGATGATGAGGAAGACCTTGAGGCTCTCGAGCATGTCGTGGGTATAGGCGTCGGTGCCCATGCACACGGGGATGCCGCGGCGGAAGAACTCGAGCACGGGCGCGCAGCCGACGGCGTTGCCCATGTTGGACTCGGGGTTGTTGACGAGCCAGGTGCCCGTCTCCTTGATGATGTCCATCTCGGCGGGCGTGACGTGGATGCAGTGGCCGAGCATCGTGTCCGGGCCGAGGAGGTCATGCTGGAGCAGGCGCTCGATCGGGCTGATGCCGCCGCGGTTCTGGCGAGAATCCCAGACGTCGTTCATGCCCTCGCAGACGTGGATGTGGAAGCCGGTGAGCCCGTTGTTGGCCTCGGCCATCATGTCCATGGTCTCGTCGGAGAGCGTGAAGGTGGCATGGCCGCCGAACATGGCCGCGACCATGTGGTTGCCCTCGGCGCGCTGGGCCGCGGCCCACTGGGCGAACTCGGCGTTCTCGCGGATGGACTGGTCGCGCTTCTCGGGCCCGCGGCGGTCGGAGGTCTCGTAGCACAGGCAGCTGCGGATGCCGAGCTCGGCGGCCACGTCCTTGATGGCAAAGAGGCTGCCGGGGATCTCGCAGAAGCTCGCGTGGTGGTCGAAGATGGTCGTCACGCCGTCGCGCAGGGAGTCGAGGATGGTGGCGTAGGCGCTGGCGCGCGTGCCGTCGAGGGTGAGGTTGTCGTCGATCTTCCACCACTGCTGCTCGAGGTTCTCGAGGAAGTTCGTGGGGTTGCAGCCCTTGATGGCGAGGCCGCGCGCGAGGCCGGAGTAGATGTGGGTGTGGCAGTTGACGAGGCCCGGCATGATGACGCCGCCGTGGGCGTCCACGTAGGAGGCGCCGATGGCCCGGGCGCGGAGCTCGGCCTCGGGGCCGACCGCCACGATGGAGTCGCCCTCGATGAGGACGGCGCCGTCCTCGATGTAGGGGTTCGCGGCGTCGCGGGTGATGACCCGACCGTTTCCTACCAGCAGCATGTGTTTCTCCTCTCCTGCGCACGACCCGGCGCGCGCCTTCTTGCCAGTATTCCCGAGCTTTCTTGCTAACTGTTTGCCGATTGGTCAACGTTGCCGTCGTCGGCGTGTTTGTCTTCGTATGCGGCCATGCGCTCGGCGGCGTCGAACATGACGCCCACCTCGCCGATCTCCTCCCCCTCGAGGGTGACGGCGTCGAGCGTGTCCACGTCGAGGTCCTGGGCGTCCACCGCAGCCGCGGCCTCGACGCGCAGGTCGTTGGGAGCGTTGGTGTCCGAGGGCAGCGGGACCTCCTCGGGCGGCAGCACGTTGTTGAGGATGATGGCCATGACGGCGCACGGCGTGATGGCCGAGGTGGCGAAGATGGTGGACACCCAGTCCGGCATGCCGGCGCCCGAAAGGCAGCCCGAGACCTGCGAGATGCCGAGGCCGAAGGCGACCGAGACGCCGAAGACGGTGCAGGAGCGCGGCGTGAGGCCGTCGCGGACGAGCATGCGGATGCCGTTCAGGGTGATGGTGCCGAATACCGAGATGGTCGCGCCGCCGATGACGGGCTGCGGAATCATGGTGAGGACGCTCGCTACCTTGGGCACGAAGCCGGCGACGGCGAAGATGGCCGCGGCGAAGGCGAAGACCCAGCGGTTCACGACCTTGTTGCTCACGATGATGCCGACGTTCTGGCCGAAGGCCGAGGTGGGCATGCCGCCGAGAAACGCGCTGACGATGGACACCGTGCCCTGGGCCATGATGGCGCCGGAGAGCTCCTTCTCCTCGGGCAGGCGGTCGAGCGCGCCGAGCGACGCGGCCGAGAGGTCGCCGATGAGCTGGACGTTCGCCATGATGTAGACCACGGCGATGGTGAGGCAGGCCGCGCCGTTGAACTCGATCCGGAAGGGCATGAGCTTGGGCAGCGCGAACCAGGAGGCCTCGGCGATGCCCGAGGCGTCGATCATGCCGAGCGGGACCGAGATCAAGCAGCCGATAATCATGCCGAAGAAAATGGCGCCCAGCTTGACGACCCCTCGACCGAAGTTGGAGAGCCCGAAGACGATGGCGAAGGTGATGAGGCCCACGAGCCAGCTCTTGAAGGAGCCGAAGATGGGCGAGCCCGTGCCGCCGGCCATGTACTTGATGGCCGTCGGGTAGAGCGAGACGCCGATGGTGAAGATGACGGTGCCCGTCACCAGCGGCGGGAAGAGCTTGCGGACGTTCTTGAAGCAGATGCCGAAGAGGATAGCCACGAGACCGCCCACGAGCTCGGCGCCGAGGAGCGTCCCGAAGCCGAACTCGAAGCCGATGGCCTGAAACGCCGGCAGGAACGCGAACGAGACGCCGGTGAGGATGGGCAGGTTGGAGCCGATGCGCCCGAAGAGCGGGAACTGCTGGAGCAGCGTGTCGAGCGCAGTGAGGATGAGGGCGACCTGGATGATGGCCTGCTCCTGCTCCTCGGTGAAGCCGCAGGTGGAGGCGATCATCATCGCGGGAGCGATGGCGCCGGCGAAGCACGCGAGGACATGCTGCAGCGAAGTGGGCAGCAAATCCTGTATGGGCGGCAGGCCGTCTCGCTCAAAGAGCTTCGGCGAGCCAATGTTCTCCTCGGTCCGGGCCATCGGTGTTTTCCCCTCTCCCGCTACGTGCGTTGCTTTGGATTTTGCATGAGCGCGGGCGGCCCGTCGATGGACTTCTCGCCGAGCGTAATTAGGCCAAACAAACTGTTTTCTTGCAAAACCAATTGTTATATCTGCAGGTTTATGACGTGTGAGCGCGTTTTGACGGGGCGTTTGCGATTCGGTAAACGGTTGGTATCGCCAGCGAGCGGGGCGATTGCGAGCCCAAGGGGTAACATGCGCCTAACGAATTGTTTGTTTGGTTACGGTAAAGTTGGAATCGTTATTATCGCCGTGCCCCGCGAGCTGCGGAAGGCGGCATCGATTCCTGCATCCTCGGGGAAAACGGAGCGTAAGGCCATGCAGCAGAACCACTTCGACTTCTATAAGCGCCTCGGCCACGCGATAGCGCTGCAGTTCGGCAGCGGCTGCGAGGTGGTGATTCACGACCTCAAGACCAAAGACCCCGATCACTCCATCGTCTGGATCGAGAACGGCCACGTGACCGGCCGCAAGCTCGGCGACGGGCCCTCTCATGTGGTGCTCGAGGCGCTGCACGCCGACGCGGAGGAGCACCTGGACGATCGGCTCTCTTACCTGACGAAGACGGCCAGCGGAAAGATCCTCAAGTCGTCGACGGTGTTTATCCGCGACAGTTCAGGCGAGGTGTCGGGGATATTCGCCATCAACTTCGACATCACGATGCTGCGGGCAGCGCAAGGCACGATCCAGTGGCTCTGCGGCGTGGAGCCGACGGCGCCGAAGGAGCCCGAGCCGATCGTGCGCAACATAGCCGACTTGCTCGACGACCTGCTCGAGCAATCCGTCGAGCTCGTTGGGACGCCCGTCGCGCTCATGAGCAAGGACGACAAGGTGCGAGCGATCCGCTACCTGAACGACGCCGGCGCGTTTCTCATTACCAAGTCGGGGCCGAAGGTATGCAAGTACTTCGGTATCAGCAAGTACACGCTGTACAGCTACCTCGACGAGGCCAAGGCCGCGGGCGAGGCGGAGGACTAGCGAGGCCCGGCCATCGAAGCGGCCATTCCCGAATACATCGTGCAAGGTTTTGGCCTTCGTGCGACGTAGCCGGGGTCACCTTGCAAGGTTTTGGCCTTCGTGCGACGTATTTTTAAGGCAAAGCCATCGATTGAGCAGACTCGAGCTCGATTTACCTGTGGTTTTGTGCTCCACAGGTTCGCAAAGAGCCGAAAACGCGTCGCACGAAGGGCAAAACCTTGCATTGATGTCGCCCGAGCGTCGCACGAGAGGGCAAACTTCGCGCGAACCTACCCCGCAAAGAGGGTGCGGACTCAAGGTTGGGCGCCCGCGGCGCCAGGGAAATCGCCCGCATCCCCGAATCGTTAAGGCAAGCAATTGCGCCACCATTCGGCGCGAGCGAAAGTCGCTCGCGCCGAATGTTTGCCTCGACTTCTCATCGCTACGCGAGCGGGACGTTACGCGTCGGCGCTCCAAAGGCCGTGCAGATTGCAGAGCTCATAGACGGTGACCGGTTTGCCGGCCGGAACACAGAAGGTCGCATTCGGAACGTCGCCCGGCGCAAGGCGCGCGACCTGCAAGCGCTTCTCGCAGGCAACCGCGATGAGCTGGATATGATGTTTCGGCAGCATCGGGTGCTCAACGGAGCCGACGCGAACGCGCAGCTCGTCGCCCTCGCGCTCCACGAAGGGGACATGCTTCTCGTGCGCGCCGTCGGTAGTGCCCGCGCTCAGCAGCTCCATCGGCTCGCCACAGCAGACAGGGTTCGCTCCCCCGTCGATCAGGACGGCGACCACATTGCCGCAGTGGGCGCAACGGAAGAACTTGGCCTCAGACATAAGGACCCCTTTCCTTGCGAACGAAATCCGCCACCTCACTAGAGATCTACCCATTGACCAGGACCACGAGGCGCAGGTCGTACGGCAAGACCGTCGGCGCGGGCGAATCGGCTCGTCGGCGCAGTTGGTCACGTTGCGTAAATTGGGGCGGCGGCAATTTTAGGAGGGCCCGCATTGCGTATTTGGTGGTGATGGCAGCGCGGCGATGGGAACAGGGGCTCTTTGTTGCGAAAAACCGGGTGCCATT
This sequence comes from bacterium, assembly GCA_963605405.1. Classification (GTDB taxonomy): domain Bacteria; phylum Actinomycetota; class Coriobacteriia; order Coriobacteriales; family Atopobiaceae; genus Paratractidigestivibacter. The sequence goes on from CAVCUP010000016.1 coordinate 32,696, forward strand.
ACCCCGATAGTGGCCCACGACCTGAGACAAACGGCTGCCGCCGCCGGCGACAACGGCGTCGGCGGCAGTTTTGCCGCCCGGCACCTGCAGGCGATTTCCGGGCGACGCGTTTACCTGCAGCTCTTCAAGCCCTCGGGCACGGGCCTACTCGGGGTACCCGCTAAAAACTGCCGCCGTCGCGGGTTTCCTCGTCCCGCGGGCGGTCGCCGGCTCGGCTTATGCGCTTGGTCGTGTGCCATCACCCCGATTCACACAACAGGAGACCGCGCGGGCGGTGAGAGGCCCGTTAACGCAAGCGAGCCCCCAGAGCACAACGTCTCCAGGGGCCCGGAAGGGACTTCTGCCGGCCAAACGGCACCCGCTACTTGATCACGCGGACGCGGTAGATCGCGGGAATCGCCTTGAGCGCGGCGATGGTGGCGTCGTCGAGATGCTCGTCGGTGTCGAACATGGTGTAGGCGTTCTCGCCGGCGGACTCGTTGACCATGCGCTGGACGTTGGCATTGTCGTGCGCGAGGATGGCCGTGATCTGGCCGATCATGTTGGGCACGTTGGCGTGCAGGCAGGCGATGCGGCTTGCGGCGCGGGCCTTGCCCATCGAGCAGCTCGGGTAGTTGACCGAGTGGGCGATGTTGCCGTTCTCCAGGTAGTCCTTGAGCTCAGAGATGGCCATGTCCGCGCAGTTGGCCTCGGCCTCGCCAGTGCCGGCGCCCGAGTGCGTGGTAATAAAAGTATTAGGCATCTTGACCGTCTTGGGCGTGGCGAAGTCGCACGCGAACCACGAGAGGCGGCCGCCGCGCAGCGCCGCGTCCACGGCATCCTCGTCGATGATGGTCTCGCGCGCGTAGTTGATGAGGACGGCGCCGGGCTTGAGAAGGCCGAGCTGGTCGTCGGAGATCATGCCGATGGTGTCGGACTTGGACGGCACGTGGAGCGTGAGATAGTCGCAGTTGCGGCAGAGATCCTCGAGCGTGCCCACGCGCTGAACCTCGCGGCTGAGCACCCAGGCGTGCTCGACGGAGATGAACGGGTCGTAGCCGTAGACGTCCATGCCCAGCTCAACGCAGGCGTTCGCGACCTTGGAGCCCACGTTGCCCAGGCCCACGACGCCGATGCGCTTGCCCTTGAGCTCGTGGCCGACGAACGCCTTCTTGGCCTTCTCGGCGTTGACCAGGATATTCGGGTCGTCGGAGTGGGAGCGGACCCACTCCATGGACTGCACGACGCCGCGGCTCGAGAGGATGAGCATGGCGAGGACGATCTCCTTCACGGCGTTGGAGTTCGCGCCCGGGGAGTTGAAGACGACGACGCCCTTCTTGGCGTACTCGTCGACGGGGATGTTGTTCACGCCGGCGCCGCAGCGGGCGATGGCGCGGATGGACTCGGGCAGCTCGTAGCCGTGCAGGTCGGTGGAGCGCATGAGGATGGCGTCCGCGTCGACGGCCTCGGGCACGAAGTCGTAGCCCTCGCCGAAGACGACGTTTCCGTCCTTGGTGATGTCGTCGATGATCTTGATGTGACGCATGGTCTCTCCTATCGCGAAGACACGTGAGTCTCTAGCATAACCGCAGGGAACGACAGGCGACGCGGAAGGCGTCGAGTTGAAACACTGGGACCCCGGGCTGACGACAGAAGGGAGAGGGCGCCCTCGAACAGGGAGCGACGGGCCGGACGGCGCGCCTCTTGGCAAGAGGGGCATATATCGGCGATGGGTTCCGAGCGGCGGGGCGAGGTCTCTTTCCTGTATGTTTGACTGGACGCGCCCAGCCGCGGGCGCCCGAACCGAAAAGAGGACACCATGCAGACTTCCGATATCGTCGAGAAGGTCGTCGCCGCGATCCAGGAGGCGCCCGAGAAAGCCCAGGAGCTCATCCGCGACCCCGAGGGCTCCGTCAAGGCGATTGTCGGGGCCGGTGAGAGCTTCGATATCCACGCCGTGATCCAGGGGGTGCTCGCCAAAGCCGCCGAGCTCGGGCTCGACTTCAGCCACGTCGACCTCTCTGAGCTGGACCTTTCTAAGCTGGATATGTCCAAGCTCGACCTTGGCGCCATCCAAGACGCCGCGAAGAAGCTCAACGTGGACATCACGAAGCTGGACCTCTCCAAGGTCGACCTCGGGGCCGCGATGAAGAGCCTCTTCGGCGGGCTCGGCGGGTTGTTCGGCCGGTAAGGGACGGTCGAGGCGTCGAGGCGGGCGAGCACCTTAAACGATGCCGAGGGCCTCGGCGCCGACCTTGGCGAAGAGGACGGCGAGCACGCAGAGGATGATGGGGCGCACGATTCTCGAGCCGTTCTTCACAACCATGCCGGCGCCGATGTAGTGGCCGGCGATCGAGAAAGCCGAGGCAAGAAGCCCGAGCAGGTACCATGACTGGCCGGCAAGGGCAAACGAGGCGAACCCGGCGACGTTGCTCGCGAGATTCGCGCACTTGGTGAGGCCGGCGCTGTCGCGCGCGCCGAGGCGGGCGAACGCGGAGAAGCCGAGGATGAGGAAGGTGCCGGTGCCCGGGCCGTAGAAGCCGTCGTAGCATCCGCACGCGGCGGCGACCAGGCAGACCACCGCGAGACGGCGTCCGCGCGGAAGGTCGGCGGTCTCGTCGAGAAGGGACTTCTTCCGCAGCGAGATAAAGGCGACCACGGGAAGTGCGAAGATGAGCACCCAGCGAAACAGCCCCTCGTCGAGCAGCAGCGAGAGATGCGCGCCCACGGCGGACGCGGCGAGCGAGCAGGCGACGGCGGGTACGGCGAGCGCCCAGTCGACGAACCCGTTGCGGATAAAGCGCCCGGTCGAGAAGGCCGTCCCGACCATCGAGGAGAGCTTGTTCGTTCCGATGGCGAGGTGCGCGGGGAGCCCGACGAGCAAGTAGGCGGGTAAGGTAATGAGGCCGCCGCCCCCGCCGATGGCGTCGACGAAGCTGCCGAGGAACACAAGCGGGCAGAGAACGAGCATAAGCTTGAGGTCGGGGACGGCGCCGAGCATGCGAGAGGGCCTTTCTTCTTGCCGTGCGTTGCGCGACAACCGTAGCCCGCGCGGGTTTCGTGGCCGTTTCCCGTCCGAGACGGGGAGAAGAACCGGGCGCGGCGCGCACGGGGCAGGGCCTCTTGCCATCTTGCTAAGAAATGCCTTCCGCTGGCACGCGGCGAAGGGCTTCCGCTAAGAAAACGAACCCGCTGGCATCCGGGTGGTGCCAGCAGGTTCGTTTTCTTAGCGGAACGACGTATAACGGTGCCAGCGGAAGCGTTTTCTTAGCAAAACGTCGTGAAGCGGTGCCAGCAGGCGCGATTCTTTAGCAGGGCAGTGCCGGCTGTCTGGATTTCTCGTCGCATCGAAGGCGACCGCCGGCACGGCGCGCATCGGAGGCGCCCACCGGCTCGATACGTCTCGGAGTCCATCCCCGATGCGCCGACCGGCGGCGAAATGGTCATTCATAGGCGAGAAGCTCGGCACGGAGCAGGGTCGGGACGTCGAAGCGCAGGATGGCGCATTCGTCGCCGTTGAGCCGCCGTTCGCGCACCCAGGACCCGTCCACGATCTCGCCGTCCTCCAGCGAGAGGAAATCAACGTTCGGACGGGCCTCGTCGCGCGACTCGAGCTCAATGGAGCAGCGGAGGGCAAGCACATAGACGGCGCCGTCCTCCCCCGCCGCCGCGGCGCAGGCACCCGGCAGCCCGTCCTCGGCAAACTGCGCCCTCACGCGGAAATCGCCGAGGTCGACGGCATCATCGCCCGGCCGCTCGCTCGTCACCGCATCCATATGGCCGCCCTCGCCCGCGACGGCGAGCAGCCCAGAGAGGCCCCGCATCACGGCCGCGTACTCCCCCGGGTCCTGCGGCCTGCGCAGCGCCGGGTCGCTCGTGTCCGCGCCGAAGAGGATCCCCGCCGAGGCGTCGAACGGCTCGCCCATCTCCTCGTAGCCGAAGGGTGCGAAGCAGATGGCATGGTGATGCCCGACCGCCCAGATGGCGCGGGCCGGGGCATAGGCGTGCGTGGCGGTCTCGGGCACGAGCAGCGGGTTTCCGCCCGCACGGTACGCGTCGGCCACGTCGCAGAAATACGGGACATAGATGTCGGGGGCGTACGCCTCGATGGACGGGGCGGCTGCGCGCCAAATACCGAAGACGCGCGCGTTGGGCCCGCCCGTCGGGAAGCGCCCCGGCTTGCGGCCCTTGTCGAGCCAGCAGTTCGCGAAGAGCGGCAGCCGGTGTTCCGTGAATCCCGCCCGGGCAACGAACTCGACGTAGGAAGCCATGTGGTAGGTCGTGAAGACCTCCTCGGCGACCTCACCGAACACCCCCGCCCACGTTCCCGACCCGGCGCCGGCATCCATGGCCTCACGGATATCCTCGGCAAGAAGCCCGCGCAACTCATCGAGCCGCGCCAGGAACGCCCCGGGCACCTCACCCGCGAAAGCCGCGTCGGCGGCCTCGGAATGCTCGCGCGCGGCGGCCATCTCGCCGGCCTCGTTCTCCACCTGCACGACGACGATGGTCCCCCTCTCGCCGTCCGCCTCGCGCAGATAGGCCATCAGCGCCGCGAAGGCGCGGGCATCGGCGTCGCGCGTCTCCTCGCCGAAGAGCGAGAGCGCGGTGTAGGGGAAGTCGTGGAAGTCGGGCATCCGGACCTTGTTGCGGCCCGCGACCATCTGCGCGCGGGGGAAGCGCGCGAGGTCGCGCTTGACCCAGGCCGGAGCGTAATAGCACTGCGCGTTCTTCCAGGCGCCGAACCAAAGCAGACCCAGGCGCAGCCCCCGCTCCCGCGCGGCCACGAGCATCATATCGACCGACGAGAAGTCGAAAGCGCCCTCCACAGGCTCCAACAACTCCCAGGTCACGGGAGCCAAGACGGAATTCATCCCAAGGACGGCGGCGCGGGCGCACGCATCGGCGAAAACCCGGGGGCTCGACGAGGAGGAGTTGTGGCACTCCCCCGCGAGCATGGTGAACGGCTCGCCGTCGACCACGAGGCGCAGATCGCTGGCAACGTCCCTCACAAACCCAGACGCCATAGCGGTTCCCCTAACAGAACTCGATGGTCGACAGGTCGAGCGACCCGGCGCCAACAGCGACCAGATACACCGCGCGCGCACCTTCGGCGGACGGAATCCGCGCGCTCACCTCGCGCCACGCGTCACCGGAGCCGACGTCCACGCGGGCGGCCTCGCTGCCGTCGGGCGAATCGAGCCGCAACGAGAGCCCGCCCTCAAGCTGTCCGCGGACCTCGAGCCTGACCTTCTCCTGGTTGCCCGTAAAGGCAAAATACTTCCAACCGACGCTCGCGCCGTCGCAGAGATTCCCCACGTAGGTCCGCGCCGAGGTCGCGCAGCCGGCGTCGATCTCCTGCGTGATGAGCGGATGGGTGAACGGAATCTCGAGGTCGCCGCGGTAATGGACGGCACCCTCGGGCCCGACGAGATGGCAACAGGTGCTCGCGGGGTAGACGCGCCCGCACGGCAGCGGCCCGCCGTTGAGCCCACAGCTCGTGATCTCCGCCTGCTCGATGGAGCCGTCCTCCGCGATGCGGATCCTCTCGGCGCAGCCCTGGCGCGCATGCTGCGCCCCATGCGTGTGACGGTGATAAAAGATGTGATCGACGCCCCCGATACGGGCCATGCCGCCGTGGTTGTTGCCGAGGTCCATGACCGCATCGGCCTCGGACTCGTGCCCGGGCAGCCCGACGTCGCCGTTGGAGACCAGGACGCCGCCGTAGGTCACCGGCCCCCAGGGCTCCGGCATCGTGGCCCAGCAGAGCTCGTGGCCCGCCTCGCTGGAGTAGACGAAGTAGTAGCGCCCGTCGAGCACCCGGACGCTCGATGCCTCGAAGAACGCGTGGCCCTCGAAGGAAGTGCCCGCGGCCTGCAGGTAGCCCGGCGCCAAGCGGCGAGGCTCCTCGGCCATCGTGCGCATATCGGGCCCAAGGCGCACGACAAAGCTGCCCTCGGTGGCCGATGCCGGCAGGCGCCCCCCGGCCTTCTTCGCGCCGAACCCGTAATAGAGCCAACAGCCTCCGTCGTCGCAGGGCAGCGCGGCGGGGTCGAAGGGCATGCCGAACCCGGAATCGCCGGTGAGCTTCTCGCCGTTCGGAAGACAAACGGGCCCCAGGTAGCGATACCTGCCCGCCGGCTCCTCGCACACGGCGACGCTCATAATCGGCCCCTCGGGCCCCATCAGGCTGAAGTAATAGAGATAGTAGCGGCCGTCCGCGCCGCGGCACACGTCGGGCGCGCCGTAACCGGAGAGCCCGATGTTCTGGGGGTCGTCGGCCTTGCGCCACACGACTCCCTCGAAGACCCAGGCGCCCAGGTCGTCGACGGGCGCCGACCAGCACACGTAGTCGCCGGGGCAGTACGCCGTCCCCTCGGGCGCGTCGTGGCTGCCAAAGACGTACACGCGGCCGTCGAACACGTGCGGCTCTCCGTCGGGAATATACTCCCAGCCGGGCAGGTAAGGGTTCACCGCTACATGCTTCATCTCTGTCTCCTTCGAAGGATCGTGCCTAGGGATTTATAGTTCTGCCGACTACACGAGCTCGAACCCGGCACAAAGAAGGTCGCGGCTGTTCGGCCCCACGAGGACCTCGAAGGCCCCGGGCTCGCTCGCCCAGCCGTGCTCGCGCGTCCAGAAGCGCAGCTTCTCCTCCCCGAGCTCGAACTCAACGGTCCGGGCCTTTCCCGCGCCAAGCTCCACGCGGCGGAAATCGCGCAGCTCGAGCATCGGCCGCACGCGGCTCGCGGCGACGTCATGCACGTAGAGCTGCACCACCTCGGTACCCGCGACCTGCGACTCGTTTACGACGTCGACGCTCACGCGGAGCTTCTCGCCGGCACGCAAGTCCTCTCCCGAAACGCGGAGGTTCTCGTAGCGCGCCGTGTGGTAGGAAAGCCCGTACCCGAAGGGGAAGAGCGCCTCGTTCGGCGCGTCCATATAACGAGAGACGAAGCGGCCGCTGTGGGTCGAGCCCTTGGCGGGCCGGCCCGTGGGGAACTGCGCATAGTAGAGCGGCTCCTGCCCCACGTTGTGCGGGAAGCTCACGGTAAGACGCCCGGAGGGGTTCACCTCGCCGAAGACGACATCGGCCACGGCACGGCCCGCCGCGGTCCCGGGGAACCACGCCTCGAGCACGGCGTCGCAGTCGTCGAGCACGTCGGCGAGCGCGAGCGGACGTCCGTTAAACAGCACGAGCACGACGGGCTTGCCCAACTCGCGCACGCGCCTGAGCAGGCGCTTCTGCGGCGCGGGGAGCGTGATGTCGGTGCGCGCGCCGCCCTCGCCGCTCTGCAGCATGTGTTCCCCAAGGGCCATCACGACGACGTCGGAGCGGGCCGCGAGCTCCAGGGCCTCGGCCTCGAGCGCCCCCGCGTCGAGCTGCTTGCCCGCGGCCATGGCGCCCAGCCCGGACGCGGCGCCGACGTACTTGCCGAACTCGCCGAGCTCCGAGTAGTCGTCGAGCGTCTCGCACCCGCGCGCCCAGCCGAAGCGCTCCGGGCCGAGAATCTCCTCGAAGGCCTGGGCCAGCGTAACGGAATGCGACTTGTCCGCATGGATCGCCCACATGCCGATGACGTCCCGGCTGTTCGCGTACGGGCCTATGAGCGCTACGCGCGGGCCGCCCTCCCCGGCATCGAGCGGCAGCACGCCGCCCTCGTTCTTGAGCAGCACGATCGCCTCGCCGCAGGTCTTGCGCGCGCTCGCGAGGCGCTCGGGCGTGCAGGTGACCTCCTCGCGTCGGGCCGGCGAGCAGGTGCGGTACGGGTCCTCGAAGAGCCCGAGGCGGTTCTTGAGCTCGAGCACGCGCAGGCAGGCCGCGTCCACCTGCCCCACCGAGACCTCGCCGTCGGCGACGAGCCCCTCGAGCTCATGGGCGTAGCAGGGCGTCTTCATGTCGATGTCCACGGTGGCGTTCATGGCGAGGCGCGCGGCCTCGCGCTTGTTCGCGGCAATGCCGTGGGCAATGAGCTCCGCCACCGCCGCGTAGTCGGTGATGACGGGCCCCGTAAAGCCCCACTCGCCTCTCAGCACCTCGTCCATCAGCCATTTGTTTGCCGTCGCCGGGATTCCGTCGATGGTGTTGAAGCTCGTCATGACGAGGTCGCAGCCGGCGTCGACGGCGGCCTTGTACGGGGGCAGGTACTCGTTGCGCAGGCGCCACTCGCTCATGTCGACCGTGTTGTACTCGCGGCCGGCCTCTGGCGCGCCGTAGCCGGCGAAGTGCTTCACACAGCTCGCGACCGAGCGCCCGGGCGAGCCGTCGCCGTGCAGCCCCTCGACCATCGCCTGGGCAAAGCAGCTGGACAGGTACGGGTCCTCGCCCGGCATCTCGAGGCAGCGGCCCCAGCGCGCGTCGCGAACGACGTCGACGGGCGGGCTGAAGGTGACCATGCAGCCGTCGGCCACGGCCTCCTCGGCTATAAGCGCGTAGTCGTCGCGAATGAGCTCCGGATCCCACGTCGCGCCGAGGCCGAGCGGAATCGGATAGCAGGTCTGGTACCCGTAGATGACGTCGGCCATGAAGACGAGCGGTATCTTGAGGCGGCTGCGCTGGAGATAGGCGTCCTGGATGCGATGGACCTCCTCGGCCCCGAGCACGTTGAGGACGCTGCCGCAGACGTCGACGTCCTCCTGCGTGACGCCGAGCTTCGCCCGCGGGCCCACGGCGACGGCGTCCGTGCCGAAGCAGCCGCCGTCGAGCTGGACGAGCTGGCCGATCTTTTCCTTGAGGGTCATCTTGCCCATAAGGGCGAGGAGCTCTTCTTGCTTCATGCGCGTGTTCCCTTCCTTGGTCGGCATATCTCTTCGGGAGCGGGCTCGGCGGCGCCTTGGGGGCCGGCGCTCCCGGGCCCGCTTCCGAGAAGATACGGGCGAGGGCGCCCGCGCCGCCAAACGCACGCGGGCACCCTGCTTGGTGCAAGAGTTGTTGCAAGCCTTGGCAAAAATCCTTCGAAATCCACGCCTGGCGATTCTTGGGACCCGTCAGGCCACGAGCTTACTTCTCCTCCTCGAGGAGCATCTTGTCGCTGAAGCCGAAGGCGAGGGTGCCGACGAAGGCCAGCACCGAGGCGACGGCCAGGGCGATAACGTCGAGCCAGCCGACCATGCCCCCGATCGCCGGGATGGTGAGCACGCAGGTCGTCATGAGCGCCTCCTGGGTAAGGCCGCCGGTGGCCGCGATGGCGCCGCAGATGCCGCTGGAAAGCGCCATGATGACGAACGGGCGCTTGTACTTGAGGACGACGCCGTAGATGGCGGGCTCGGTGATGCCGGCGAGCAGGGCGGAGATAGTGGAAGCGGCGGCGATCTCCTTGAGCTCGGGGTTCTTGGTCTTGAGGAAGACGGCGAGCGCCGCGGTGCCCACGGCGAAGTTGGTGCCGACGGTGATGGGGAGGATCACGTCGTAGCCGAGAGTGCCGATGTTGCTCATGATGACGGGGATGAAGCCCCAGTGCATGCCGAAGATGATGAGGCAGGGCCAAAGAGCGCCGATGAGGAAGCCGGCGACCAGCGGCACGGCGGCGAGAAGCGCGGTGAGGCCGTTGGCGATGGCACGGCCGATGAAGTCGGTGACGGGACCGACGACGAAGATGGTGGCGACGCAGGCGACGAACACGGTGCAGATGGGGACGATGAGGCCCTTGAGCATATCGGGAACGACCTTGTTCAGGCCCTTCTCGATCCAGGACTGGCAGTAGACGGCCACGATGATGGGCAGCACCGAGGAGGTGTAGCTGATGAGCGTCACCGGCAGGCCAAAGAGGTCGACGGGGTCGGTGCCGTTGAAGAGCGTGGTAAGGGTCGGGTAACACAGGAACGCGGCGATGGCCATCGCGGTCCAGTCGTTGCAGCGGAACTTCTTGGCGGCGGTGCGGGCCAGGAAGACGGGCATGAAGTAGAACACGGCGTCGCCCATGGCATAGAGCAGCTGATACGTGGTGCTCGCGGAGTCCAGCATGCCGAAGGTGTTGAACATGATGACGAACGCCTTGAGCAGGCCGGCCGCGCTCATGGCAGGCAGCATCGGCATGAAGATGCCGGAAAGGAGATTGATGGCGCGGTTGAGCAGGCTGCCGCCCTCGTCTTGATCGACCTCGCCGCCGAGCTCGATGTTGGAGACTTTCGGGATGGCGTCGTAGACGTCGGTGACGTGGTTACCGATGACGACCTGGTACTGACCCGCGGCCTTCAGGATGGAGATGACGCCCTCGGTCTGGTTGAGCTTCTCGGTCTGGGCGAGCCCCTCGTCCTTGAGCCTGAAGCGCAGGCGCGTGATGCAGTGGGTGACGGAAGTGACGTTCTCCTCGCCGCCGACGAGCTCGACGATCGTCGCCGCGAGCTTCGTGTAATCCTTAGCCATGGGATGGCTCCCTTCTTGATCCTTCTTTGCAAGGTATTTCCAGCCCCGGCGCCTGGGGCCAAAAAGCAGGTCGCGGCCGCGCTAGCGAGAGGCGCAGAGCCGGTTGGTGTGCATCATGAGATACAGCAGCTCCTCGTCGGTGCAGCCCCAGCCGTGGCTGCTGCGCAGGTACTCGTCGATGGCGCGCGCACAGGCGTACTCGTCGGAGAAGTCCTTGGCAGCCTGCTTGAAGAGGCTGCCGTTGCGCGTCTCGAACTCCTCGCCCTTGAGCAGGCGGCTGATGAGGAAGCGCATGTGGGTGACGAAGCGCACGTAGCTGTAGGAGCTCCGGTCGATTCGGATGTCGAGGACCCGCTCGATGATGCCCGTGGCGGACTCGATGGCCTCGGTGCTCTTTACGATGAGGTCCATGTTGTGCTCGAGCGCGGCCGAGCCGCCCTCCTCGACGCTCTCGGCGTTGACGATGTGCAGCGCGATGGAGGCCGCCTCCGTCTCGGGGAGCTCGACGTCCTCGGCCACGGCGTTGGAAAGAAGCACGCCGCGGCGGCCCACCTCGTACTCGCGCGGGTAGACGAATCGCACCTCGTCGAAGAGCGGGTTGCTGATGGCGACGCCCCTGCGCGTGCGCTCGAGGGCGAACTGCAGATGGTCGGCGATGGTGAAGACGAGATTCGGGTTGAGCGCGCAGTTGAGCTCCTGGCGCGCGATGTCGACGATGCCCGAGGAGATGATGATGACTTCCTCGGAGATGGAGGCGAGCGCCTCGTAGAGCTCGGGACTCACATCGCGGAAGCTGCGCTGAATAGCCGACTCGTCGTCCAAATGAGAAGGAGCGCCGCGGAAGCCGAGGCCCTTGCCGAACAACACGAGCTCGCGCCCGTTATCGTCCTCGGCGAGGACCACGTTGTTGTTGATGGCTTTGGTGATGAGCATGAAAAAACTCCCCTGGGCTCCACGGTTCGCAAAAGAAAATCCGCCGACTCCGATGCCGGTGCTTGCTTCTTGCTCGTGGCGCCTCCCGAGGAGTAACGCGGTGCGAGGAACAGTATGGCAAAATTGTCGGCTTTAATGAACCAATTTGTGAGAAATGCCGCTCATGGGGTGATTTCATGCCGCTCACCGTGCACGAGGGCGTACCGCGCGCCGGTTTGGAGAGGCGGCAACGTTGCGGGCAAGAAGGACGGTCGCAGGATCCTCTCGCCACTTCGCGCGGCAAGCTCCCCCACCGAGGACGCGTGGGCTACGGCGGGGGAACAGGCCCTCAGGCCGGGACCGCCTGGTGAAGAGCCGCAAAAAACGGGGCCTACCCGATAGCGAAGTATCGGACAGGCCCCGGAATCGAAGGAGCGAGTCGGAAGAGAGGCGCCCGGCGAGCCTTCCTCAGCCGCGCGGAATCGCGGAATGAGGAAGGCTCGGCAGCCCGATTCGGCAAGCACGCCGCAGGCCCGGCGCGAAACGGTCTCCCGCCGCCCGCACCCAACCGCTAAGGCAGAGGAGCGATCACCCTAGCCCTCGTTGCGGCGGCGCAGCCTCGGGAGGGACAGGCCCACCGCGCCGAGCAGCGTGGCGAGCAGACCAGGTGCCGCGACGGCAGCGACGCTAGCCGTCTCGTCAGCCGTTTTGGGCACGGTGGTCTTCATGGAGGCGGGTTTACCCGTAGAGGCGCAAGCCGGGGCCGCGGTCACCGTGAGCTTGCCCGGGACCACGGAGATCTCGTAATTGTCCGCGAGCGTTCCGTCCGTCAGCACATAGGTGAAGCTGTTTTCGGACGAGCCGACCTCTGTCTGCGAGCCGGTCACGCGATGGGTGCCGCCCTGGCCGCTCACGAAGCCCTCGCCAGACACCGTGACCTCGGCGTTGACCAACGGGCTTCCGTCATAGACCTTATTCGCGGAGCCGGAGATGAGGGTCACCGCGCGCCGCTCGATCTTGTACTCGGTGACGACCTTGCCGGAGTAGTTGCCCCGGCCGCTGCATGATGCCGTCGCTCAGCGAGGCGAAGGACGCGGTCGCGGCGCTCTCGGAAGAGGGGGTCTTCTGGCCGTTATCGCCGTTCTCGGCGGCTCCGCCGCCCTGCTCGACCGAAGCGCCAACGCCCGCCTGGACGCCATTGACCTGCCCCCCGCTTCCCGGGCGAGCGCCATGGGCACCGAGCCCACCTGCGACTACGCTATAACGAACGACATGGCGCACGCAACGGCCTTGCCCTCGGCCGTATGGGCCGGGCCCGCGGTTCTCTTCTCAGCACCCATCAACTACCCCTTGCCTTCATCAAATATTTACTGTCCTCCGTAATCGGGCACGACCGGATTATGACCGAGCTTTATGCCGATCCGCACGGTCCGGCGCATCAAACCGAAGAAGTTTTTCGGCGTGTTAACCCCTCCAGCGCCGTCGGCGGCAGTTTTGCCGCTCGGCGCTTGCGGGCGATTTCCAAGCGAGGCGTCTACCTGCGGCTCCTCAAATCCCGCCCGCGAGCCTACTCGGGGCACCCGCTAAAAACTGCCGCCGTCTCGGGCCTCCGTGCCCCGCGGGCGGTCGCCGGCCCGGCTGATGCGCGAGGTCGCAGACCATGGGCGAGGTTTTGGGCGCGCCTCGCCGCGCCCTGGGCGAGAGAGAGCACATGGGACTACGCGGGTTTTCTACAGAGGGCACGACGAGAAACGCGCCCGCGAAGAGAAGAGGTCCGCACCAACCCCAACGGCGCGCCACGCGCATGCCGCTCGGTGCATCTCTTCGGCCGATCACCGAATCGGCACAGGTGAATATCCGCTCTTCCCCAATCTTCCCGCAAACGACTCGACACCATGTATCTGCCCTTTGCTGCGAACCTCGAGAACGCTCGATAGACATCCGCAAGCCAACCGTAAGATTGCGGCAAGAGGCATGCGTTATCGTTCCGACCATGGATATCCTGGTCTCACATACTGAGGCCCTGGCCGCGTACCGGGCGGGCACCGACACCTCGCCCGCCGACCCCCGACTACCGGACAAGGCGCCCGGGGCGGCCGAGGTCCTCGCACGGGTAGCCTCGGAGCCTCTTTCCGCCGAGGTCGGTCCTTCGGCGGCTCGGGCTCCCCGATGGAGAGCAAGCTCGCCGCGCGCGTCTCTTGGCCGAGGGCGAAGGGCGGCTACGGCGTTCCCGTCCTCTCGATGAACAGCGAGCTCGAGGTGGGGCGCATTTCTCGCAACCTCAGGACCGCCAAGGTGAGAAAGCCCGACCTGCTCTTTACCCTGCCGAGCGAAGGGGCGCCCGGACTTTGCCTCGACTACCACGGGGACGTGAATCGCGCGGAAGGCCGGCCCGAGCTCGACGCCGCGCGCATGAACGAGCTGCTCGCCTTCGGGCTGCGGCCTTACACGCTCTGGCATGACCAATACCAAGGGACTGCGTATCTCGACGGGCTCGTCGACGGGGTCATTCGCCGCAGCTTGGGCATGCCAAGCCACCGGACGAGCACCCGACGAGCAACGCTCGAGCTCGCAAGGAGAGAGGCGCTTCTCGCAGAGCTGAACACCGTGGATGGGATGAGCTGGGGAACGTCGGGCTCAGGGGCCGAGGCGCTCCATGCACGCGAAGCCATGGACAAGGCGAGGAGCCGATTGTAGGCGCATAGCGCAGCGACGGTCGATGCATGAAGACGCGAGGACGGCTTCTTTGCGCCCGCAGAGGTCCATGCCCTTGCCGGTACGACGAGGCGGAAGGGACAGGCCCCGCCCCCACAGAACCCATGTATAGGGCCCGCGACCAGGGCCATGCGCGCGCAACGACGCCGGCGAGAACGGCGTCGGCGGCAGTTTTGCCATTCGGCGCTTGCGAGCGATTTCTGGGTGAGGCGTCTACCTGCGGTTCCTCAAACCCCGGACGAGGGCCTACTCGGGGAAACCGCTAAAAACTGCCGCCGTCCCGGGTTTCCGCTTCCCGCGGGCGGTCGCCGGCCCGGGTTTCCGCTTCCCGCGGGCGGTCGCCGGCCCGGCTTATGCCCGTGGCCGTGGGCCATAAACTAAGTATAAGAAGCGACGCAATTGCCTCGTCCATCGCGGGCGAGAAGCGACCGGCGCACGGGCGCCCGCGGACCCTGGCGCCTCTCGGCACCAGCCGCTAAGAAATCGGATTCGCTGGCACCACGTCAGTTCCCCGTGCTAAAAACAAGCTCCCGCTGGCATCACGTCAAGTCTCGGCGCTAAAAACTAGCGCCCGCTGGCGCGAGAGAAGGGTCTCTTGCTAAAGAACAGGGCCCGCTGGCACCGAGGTGATGCCAGCGGGCCCATATATTTAGCAAGAAGGACTATTTCGGTGCCAGAGGAGGCCGTTCTTTAGCGGAAGGGCGGCCTCGGTGCCAGAGGAGGCCGTTCTTTAGCGGAAGGACGGGCCTCAGCGCCAGCGGTCGTGGATATTTAGCACGGGCACAAGCCCGGCCGCCAACGGGCGCGCGCTTTGGGCGCCGTGAGAACGGCCTACGCCGTGAGCTCGGCCACGGCGGCGCGGAGCTCGTCTGCGCGGTCGCGGCGCTCCCAGGTGAACTCCGGCAGCTCGCGGCCGAAGTGCCCGTACGCCGCGGTCTTCTCGAAGATGGGCCGGCGCAGGTCGAGGTCGCGGATGATGGCGCCCGGGCGCAGGTCGAACACGCGCTCCACGGCCGCGCCGATCACGGAGTCGTCGACCGTGCCGGTCCCGAAGGTGTCCACCATGATGGACAGCGGGTGAGAGACGCCGATGGCGTAGGCCAGCTCGATCTCGCACTTGTGCGCGAGGCCCGCAGCCACGACGTTCTTGGCCACCCAACGCGCGGCATAGGCTGCCGAGCGGTCGACCTTGGTGCAGTCCTTGCCGGAGAAGGCGCCGCCGCCGTGGCGGCCCATGCCGCCGTAGGTGTCGACGATGATCTTGCGGCCGGTCAGGCCCGTGTCGCCCATCGGGCCGCCCACGACGAAGCGGCCGGTCGGGTTCACGTAGACCTCGGCCTCGTCCCACTTGATGCCCACGCCGTCGAGCACCGGAGCGATGACGTGCTCGATCATGTCGGCCTTGATCGCGCCCATGTCCTCGACGGCCTCGGAGTGCTGGGTGGAGACCACGACCGCGGTGACCTCGACGGGCTTATCGTCCTCGTAGCGCACGGTGACCTGGGTCTTGCCGTCCGGGCGCAGGTAGTCGAGCTCGCCGGACTTGCGCACGGCGGTCAGGCGCTCGGCCATGCGGCTCGCGAGGTAGTGGGGCATCGGCATGAGGACGTCCGTCTCGTCGGAAGCGTAGCCGAACATCATGCCCTGGTCGCCGGCGCCCACCGCGTCGATGGGGTCGCTCGTGCGCCCGGCCTGGGCATCGAAGGACTCGTCGACGCCGGCGGCGATGTCGGCGCTCTGCTCGTGGATAAGGTTCAGGACGCCGCAGGTATCGCAGTCGAAGCCGAACTTGGCGCGGTCGTAGCCGATGCGGCGGATGGTCTCGCGGGCGATCTTCTGCACGTCCACGTAGGCCTCGGTGCGGACCTCGCCGGCCACGATCACGGTGCCCGTGGTGGCGAAGGTCTCCACGGCGCAGCGGACGTTCTCGAGCTTGGCCGGCACGCCGCCGGGGGCCACGTAGCCCGCGGACTCGAGCTCCGCCTCCTTGGCGAGAATGGCGTCCAGGATCGCGTCGCTCACCTGGTCGCAGATCTTGTCGGGGTGCCCTTCGGTAACGCTCTCGGAGGTAAACAGGTAGTTCTTGTGTGACATGCGCAGGACTTCCTTTCACTTGCTGTCACGAATCAAAAGCCGGGCAGGTCAGACACCCGGCCATGGGACCGAATCCATATGCGCCGCGAACGCCCGCGGAGCGGGGCGCGCGGACCGCCACGCAGAAGCCTACCCGTTCTGGGCGGGTATGAGCTCGCGGGCCTTGGCCGTGCCCATCCCGTTGATGAGAAGCCCGACGAGCTGGTGCGAGAACTCCTCGGGGTCCTGGAGCTCCTCCTCGTCGCGATTCTCGAAGATGGCGAAGGTGAAGGCGCCGGCGATGGAGATGGCGGCGAGGCGGGAGTTGACCTCGGGGCTCGCGAGCCCCTCGGCCTTGGCGCGGTCGATCTGGGCCGCGAAGATGTTGATGAGGCGCGTGAGCCTGCCGTTGACGCTTGGCAGGACCGCCTTCTTGGCGCTGATGAGCTCGCGCGTCACGGCCAGAGCGAGCGGGCTCTGGGGCCGCAGGCTCACGGCGAGGACCTCGGCGAGGCCGGTGATGGAGGCCATCGCGGAGGGGGCGTCGGCCACCACGGACTCGACCTGGCCCACGAGCTGGTCGACCTCGCGGTCGAAGATGGCCTGCACGAGCGCGTCCTTATCGGCGAAGTAATAGTAGAGGGAGCCCTTGGACATGCTGCAGCGCTCGGAGACCTCGCTCATCTGGAAGTCCGTGCCGCCGTGCTGCACCATCAGCTCGGTCGCCGCGACCATGATCTTTTCCCGCGTGGCCGCCGACTTGCGCGTTTTTGCGTCGGACCGGATGCGGGCCTGGGCGCCGATCCCCTCGCGGGCGGCGCGGACGCGGCGCACGCCCTTCTCGATGTCGGCCGCGCCCAGGCGGTCGTTGAGGATTCCCATCGCAAACCTTTCTCTACTAAGTTCGTTGAATCTTAGCATCGCTCAAATGAGGCCGATAGGATTTTTGAGCGGATTTCAAAAAAGTTGGACACGAGGGGTTTTCCCGCAGCTCTTTTGGCTACATTGATACCTTGGATTACTCGCGATCGCCGGGCCCGCAACCGCAACCCGGCACCCGTAAGGCAGAAAGAGGCACACGTGCGCAAGGCTTGGCAGATTTTTGTCCGCGACCTCAAGCGGCTGCTGGTCAACCCCGTCGCCATCATCGTGACCATCGGCGTCGCCATCATCCCGTCGCTCTACGCATGGTTCAATATCCTGGCGAACTGGGACCCCTACGAGAACACCTCGACCATCCCCATCGCCGTGACCATCCTCGATAAGGGCGCCGACATCTCGGACATGGGCTACACCAACGCCGGCGACATGATGCGCGAGCAGCTCGAGGAGAACACCCAGCTCGGCTGGACCTTCGTGGACAGCGAGGAGGAAGCCATCGAGGGCGTGCGCGCGGGCACCTACTACGCCGCCTTCGTCGTGCCGGCCGACTTCACCGACTCCCTCGCCGACGTCCTCGAGGGCGACACGGAGAAGGCCCGCATCTCTTATTACGTCAACGAGAAGGCCAACGCCGTCGCGCCAAAGGTCACCGACACCGGCTCCACCACCCTGGAGAACCAGATCGCCAACGAGTTCGTCGACGTCGTGGGCGAGACCGTCGCCGAGAAGCTCACCGAGTTCGCCGGGGACACCGCCACCACGCTCGACGGCGCGCGCGACGCCGTCTCGACCGAGCTCACCGACGCCTCGACCAAGCTGACGAGCCTCGCCGACGGCATCGACGACGCGCAGTCCTCCATCGCCTCGGCGCGCTCCACCGTCTCGTCCGCGCGCGGCACCCTCTCCGAGGTCTCCTCCGCGACGGGTAGCCTCGCGGACGGCCTCCAGACCGCGCTCGACAACCTCGCGGGCACCCGCACGAACGCGACGGGGCTCGCCGCCAAGCTCGGCAGCGCCCTCGGCAAGGGCGCCTCCACCATCGCGGGCATCTCTTCCCAGGCCAACTACAACGTGGGCGCGCTCGCCGGCGACGTGGGCTGGGCGCAGGGCCAGCTCGACGCTGCCATCTCCGAGCTGCGCGCGCTCGACGGCTCGACGACGGACGTCCAGGCGAGCCTGGAGAAGCTGCGCACCTATACCCTGAGCATCGGCGACAACGACTACGCCGTGCAGCTCACCACCAAGCTCGACCGCGACATCGAGCTCACGACCGAGCTGAGCGACTCCCAGAAAGCGGCCCTCGACAAGCTTCAGGCCATCTCGGACAGCCTGAAGGGCGCCACCGAGGACGTCGCGGGTCTCTCCGACTCGGTGAACAACGCGATCCAGACGAGCTCCCAGGCCCTCACCGACCTGCAGACCTCGCTCTCCACGACCACGATGCCGCAGCTCAACGAGTCGCTTGACGGCTTCGCGAACACGGGCGGCAAGCTCGTGGGCACGGCCTCCACGCTGCCGGCGCTTCTTTCCCAGGCCGACTCCGCGCTCGCCGAGCTCGACGACATCCTCGCCCAGTGCTCGACCGCCCTCTCCTCCACCTCCGATTCCGTGCGCGACGGCGCCGAGAAGGTCTCCGCCGTCGGCTCCGACGTGGCCGCGGTCGAGTCCGCCGAGACCTTCGCCGGCATCAAGGACGTCCTCGGCCTCGATGCCCAGAGCGTGGGCGACTTCCTGGGATCGCCCGCCCAGCTCGTGGACATGCCCGTCTACCCTGTGGAGAACTACGGCAGCGGAGTGGCCCCCTTCTACACGAACCTCGCGCTTTGGGTCGGCGGCTTCGTGCTCGTGGCCATCTATAAGCTCGAGGTCGACCGCGAGGGCATCGGCGACTACAAGCCCTGGCAGGGCTTCTTCGGCCGCTGGCTGCTCCTCAACCTCATCGGCCAGGTCCAGGCCGTCATCTGCTGCATCGGCGACATCTGCCTCGGCATCCAGTGCGTGAACCCGGCGGCGTTCGTCTTCGCCGGCATGGTCGAGAGCTTCGTGTACGTCTTCTTCATCTACGCGCTCTCCATCGCCTTCAAGCACATCGGCAAGGCGCTCGGCGTGCTTCTCGTCGTGCTCCAGATCCCGGGCGCGTCGGGCACCTACCCCATCGAGATGCAGCCCGACTTCTTCCGGGCCCTCAACCCCTGGCTGCCCTTTACCTACGGCATCAACGCCATGCGCGAGGCCATCGCGGGCTTCTACGGCAACAACTACGTCAACAACCTGCTCGTGCTGCTCGTCTACCTGATCCCGGCGCTGCTCATCGGCGTCACGGCCCGCCGCCATCTCCTCAACATCAACAATCTCTTCGACCGCAAGCTCGGCGAGACGGACATGATGGTCACCGAGCGCACGGGCATGAAGAGCCACTTCAAGCTCGCCACCATCATCAAGGCCATCATGGACTCGGAGAGCTACCGCGACACGTTCCTGGCGAGCGCAGCGTCCTTCGAGCTCAAGTACCCCGTCCTCGTCCGTCGCGGCTTCGCCGCCCTCGTGGTCGTCCCGCTCGCGCTCCTCGCCCTGATGTTCGCCACCGAGGCCAAGTTCGCCATGCTCGTGCTGTGGATCTGCTCGCTCGTGATCATCTGCACCTTCCTCATCGTGGTCGAGTACCTGCACAGCCGCGTGACCGAGAAGACCGACCTTTCCCACATGACCAAGGAGGAGCTCTACGACATGCTCGACGACGAGCTCAAGGCGGAGCTTCTCGCCTTCGCCCCCATCGAGAAGATGCGCATGGAGAAGACCCTGCCCGCACACTTCGCGCGCAGGAAGGGAGGCGATGAGTAATGCGCAGGTTCATCGACTTCGTCAAGAGGGACGCCCGCCACGTCTTCGCCAACGTGATCAGCCTCGTCGTGTGCGTGGGCATGATCGTGGTGCCGAGCTTCTACGCCTGGTTCAACATCGCCGGCTCCTGGGACCCGTACGGAAACACCAAGAACCTCAAGGTCGCCGTGGCCAACGCCGACGCGGGCTACACGGGCGAGCTTCTCCCCGTGACGCTCAACATGGGCGAGCGCATGACGTCGTCCTTGCTCGAGTCCACCTCCATCGGCTACACGGTGACGACGCGCGAGGAGGCCATCGAGGGCGTCGAGAGCGGCGAGTACTACGCCGCGATCGTCTTCCCCGAGGACTTCACCACGAACATGATGAGCGTGCTCTCCGCCGAGGCGACCAAGCCCGAGGTGCTCTTCTACCAGAACGAGAAGGCCAACGCCATCGCCGCGATCGTGACCAACAAGGCCTCGACCGCCGTGCAGCAGGACATCGACGAGAGCTTCGCCGCGTCGGTGACGGGCGTGGGCGCGGGCGTGCTCGAGGAGCTCACGGAGTACCTCGACGACGACCAGCTCGGCGAGTTCACGCAGAAGCTGCGCGACGCCGTGGCCGACGCGCAGGACGGCCTCACCACCGCGGCACAGAACACGCGCGGCTTCGCAAAGATCCTCTCGTCCACCGAGGCGCTTCTCTCCGGCGGCACGAGCGGCTCCACCTCGTCGCTGGGCTCCACGGCCGAGGCCGGCGGCTCCCTGCGCGAGACGGCGGGCAACATCCGCACGCTCTCCTCGGCCGTCGACGGCGCGACCGACTCGGTGAACAGCGCGCTCTCCCAGAGCTCCGCGAGCCTGGACGGCGTCAGGCAATCCATCGGCGACGCCTTCGACGCGGCCGGCAGCGCCTCGGGCCGATTCCAGACCGGCCTCAACAGCGCGGCGGACACCGTGGACGGACAGGTCGCCGAGCTCGATAAGCTCCTCGAGGCCCTCGACGGCACGGACACGCTCGCCAAGAGCTGGGAAGAGAGCTGGAGCACGGGCACCGGCTACATCGGCGTCTCCAAGGAGGAGGTCTCGAGCCTCAAGGTGACGGTCGAGGGCCTGAACGCCCGCGTGACGAGCCTGCGCGACTCGCTGAGCGAGCTTTCCGCCAAGCTCCGCAGCACGGCGGGCGACCTGGGCGGCGCCACGAGCGACGCGCAGAGCTCCAAGGCCGCGCTCCAGGGCCTCATCGACGACGCGAAGAGCCAGATCGGCAGCGTCCAGGGAGACTTCGAGGGCGACCTCAAGTCCAGCCTCACCGGCCTCGCCGATAAGCTCGACTCCGCCGCCAGCAACGCCGACCAGATCAGCTCCTCCATCCAGTCCACGCTCGACTCCGTCAACGACACCGCGAGCACCGCGGCGGGCGACCTCAAGAGCACGAAGGAAGGCGTCGAGAGAGCCGCGGACTCGCTTGACGCCGCCTCGACCAAGCTCGGCGACCTCGTCGACCGGATCGACACGGCGCTCGCCTCCGACGACCTCGACACGATCCGCGCGATTCTCTCCAGCGGCTCGACGGCCCTCGCCGACTTCATCGCCGAGCCCGTCGAGGTGGAGCGCAACCCGATCTACGCCATCGAGAACAACGGCAGCGCCATGGCCCCCTTCTACACGACGCTCGCCATCTGGATCGGCGGCGTGGTGCTGTGCGCCCTCGTCAAGTGCAACCCGAGCGAGAAGGCCGTCGACGAGACGGGCGCGAAGCCCCGTCACGCGTACTTCGGGCGCATGGTCTTCTTCATCTGCATCGGCTTCATGCAGTCGCTGCTTATCCTGCTCGGCGACCTCTACTTCCTGGGCGTCCAGTGCGAGCACCCGGCGCTCTTCGTGCTCGCGGGGCTCATGGGCTCGCTCGTCTTCGTGAACATCATCTACGCGCTCACGGCGAGCTTCGGCGACGTGGGCAAGGCCATCGCCGTCGTGCTGATGGTCATCCAGGTCGCGGGCTCGGGCGGCACCTTCCCTGTCCAGATGCTGCCCGAGGGCTTCTTCCAGGCCGTCTACCCGTGGCTGCCCTTCGTCCACTGCGAGAACGCGATGCGCGCGGCGATGTTCGGCATCTACAACGGCGACTTCTGGCAAGAGCTCGCGATGCTCGCGGCATACCTCGTGCCCGCGCTGCTGCTCGGCCTCGTGCTGCGCAAGCCGGTGATGAGCCTCAACGAGTGGGTCGAGGAGAAGCTCGAGTCGACCAAGCTGATGTAGGTTCGGGTCCGCGGCTACTTCCGCTTACCGACCAAGAAGCCCCTGTCCTTCTTTCCAGGCCCCAGCGCTCGCCGCGCGATTCGCCTGGCAAGAAGGACAGGGGCTTCTCTGTGTTCGGGTCAGGGCCGCGCCTCCTTCCGGCACCTGTTGGCGAGAAGCGAGGGGTTTTCGTTTGTGGCGAGGCGCGAGCCGGGAGTCGGTTTGCCCACCCGCCGGGGAGACCCCGCCGCCCTTTCCAGGCTCAGCGATCGCTTCGCGAATCGCCCGGCAAGATGGGTCCTGATTTCATCGGTGAACGCGCCATCCACGCGAAGGTCGTGGCCTCGAGGGGAGCACCGCCTCGACCACGCACGGGGGCTATGATGGGGCGTATGGACTTGGAGAGAGGGGCGACGATGGCGATTCCGGTACTCGACCTGCATTGCGACACGGCGGACAGGCTGGCGTGGCAGTTCTTGCCCGCTGAGCTGCGGCGCGTTTATGGGAGGGACTTCTATGGGCCGGGTGACGAGACAGAACCCGGGCTTTGCCGCGACCTCGCGCGCAGCCGTTGCCATATCTCGCTCGAAAAGATCGGCTCGACCCCCTGGGCGCAGTGCTTCGCGTGCTTTATCCCCGATGAGCTCACACCTGCGCAGGCCGTCGAGTTCGAGGCGCGCGTCTCCTCCTACTTCAAGCAGCAGCTCGAGAACAAACCGCAGGTAGCCTGGGCAAGAAGCGCATCCGAGGCCGAGGCCGCGCTTGCCGAGGGCCGCGTCGCCGCCATCCGCACCATCGAGAACGCCAGGCTCTTCGCGGTCGACCCGGGGCTCGTCGAGATGCTCTCTCGCGAAGGCTTGCTCATGGCCTCGCTCTCGTGGAACGCCGGCGGCCCGCTCGCGAGCGGCCACGACACCCACGAGCACATGAGCGCCGCTGGCCTCGCCGTCATGGCGCGGATGGAGCGCTCCCGCGTTGCCATGGACGTGAGCCACTTAAACGACGAGTGCTTCGCCGACGTGGCCGCGCGCGCCACGCGCCCCTTCTGCGCCTCCCACTCGAACTCCCGGGCCGTCTGCGGGCACCCGCGAAACCTCACCGACGACCAATTCCGTGCCGTCATGGCCTCCGGCGGCGTCACGGGACTCAACTACTGCTCGGGCTTCATCGTCGAAGGTGCCTGGGGCGAAAAGGCCCCGCAGGTCACGTTTGAGCAGGTGGCAGCCCATATTGAGCATTGGCTCGACCTCGGCGGCGAGGACGCGGTGGCGCTCGGCGGCGACCTTGACGGCGCCGACGTTCCCTCGATCCTCGACGGCGCCGACAAGCTGCCTTCTTTCCAAGACCGCCTCGTCGCCCGCTTCGGCCAAGACGTTACCGAGAAGCTCTGCCACCGCAACGCCCTCGCCTTCCTCAAGAGGGTCGTCGAAGCATAGCCGCCTAGCCCGTAGACCGGAGTTCCGACACGAGGACGCGCACCACGAGTACCCGGCCGCTCGCGCCCAGCCTCACGCGCGCCCAGCTTCTCGCGTGTGCGGCCTCTCGCGTGTCCAGCCTCTCGCGCCCTAAAACCACGCCCAGCAACACCTCGGCTCCCCTCGCCCCAAATGTGCGCCGCCCAGTAACCAGACGGGCTCCGGCGCCCTGGAATCGCGCCGCCCAGTAACCTTGTATTGCTGCGCGACGCGATTCCAGGGCGAAAACGGCAAGAAGGTTACTGCGCAGCGTGTTTGCAGGGCTCACCTCCCACACCCGTTGCTGCGCAACGCCATTCCAGGGCTCGCCGCCCACACCCATTGCTGCGCGGCGCGAATGCAGGGCTCGCCCCAAGCGCCTCTTTCCGCGAAGAGCCGCTCTATCCCTCACAAGGCCATGCAGCAACGTCAGAGAAGCGCCCGGGCTTATCTCCGCCCGCAGTTCCGCATGAGCCGGACGCGACTTAATGTCGCGTTCGTGCGAAGAGGACTGTTTGAGGACGGAGATAGGCCCGGGCGTTTCTTGCCGCCGCTATACTAGGAATGTTTGTGACTAGAACCCCTGACCTGAGGAGAACCCATGTCAGACAAGCAAGTCCGCGTTCGCTTCGCGCCCTCCCCCACCGGCAAGCTCCACGTCGGCGGCGCGCGCACGGCCATCTATAACTGGGCCTTCGCCCGCGCGAACGGCGGCACCTTCATCCTGCGCATCGACGACACCGACCCGACCCGCTCCACGCAGGAGAACACCGACATCATCCTGCGCGCCATGCGCTGGCTCGGCCTCGACTGGGACGAGGGCCCCGAGGTCGGCGGCGACTTCGGCCCTTACGCGCAGACCGAGCGCATGGGCCTCTATAAGCAGGCCGCCCAGAAGCTCTGGGAGGAGGGCCGAGCCTACCCCTGCTTCTGCACCGCCGAGAAGCTCGCGGCCGACCGCGCAGCCGCCCAGGAGCGCAAGGACCCCTTCCAGGGCTACCAGCGCACCTGTCGCCACATCTCCGACGACGAGGCCCGTGCCCGCATCGAGGCCGGCGAGCCTTACGTCCTGCGCATCAAGGTCCCCGAGGACCGCGGCGACGTCGTGATCCACGACGCGGTCCACGGCGACGTGACCTTCAACGCCCGTGAGCTCGACGACTTCGTCATCTTCCGCTCCGACGGCACCCCGACCTACAACTTCGCGACCGTCGTCGACGATGCCGCCATGGGCATCACCCACGTCATCCGCGGCGACGACCACCTCTCCAACACCCCGCGCCAGGTCATGGTCTACGAGGCCCTCGGCGCCCCCGTGCCCACCTTCGCGCACATCTCCATGATCCTGGGCGCCGACGGCAAGAAGCTCTCCAAGCGCCACGGCGCCACGAACGTCGAGGAATACCGCGACCAGGGCTATCTCTCCGACGCCTTCGTCAACTACCTGGCGCTTCTGGGCTGGTCGCTCGACGGCGAGACGACCATTGTCCCCCGCGACGTCCTGGCCTCCAAGTTCTCGCTCGACCACGTGTCCAAGAACCCGGCGACCTTCGATCCCAAGAAGCTCGACTGGATCCAGGCCGAGTACATCCGCTCCATGAGCGACTCCGACTTCGCCGACCAGGTCATGGTGCCCGAGCTCCACGAGGCCGGCCTCATCGAGGGCGGTGTGGAGTATGACGAGGCGTGGGTCGACGCGCTGGCTGCCATCGTCAAGCCGCGCACCAAGTTCCCGGCCGACGTCGCGACCGTGGCCGCACCCGTCTTCGCGACCGCCGAGACCCTCGTCTACGACGAGAAGTCCGTCGCCAAGGGCCTCGCCAAGGAGGGTATGGGCGCCATCCTCGACGCCGCCCGCGAGGCGCTCGAGGCCGTAGGCGAGGACGCCTGGACGCCTGAGGCCATCGACGCCGCCCTCGAGCCGCTGCCCGAGGCGCTCGACCTCAAGAAGCGCATCGTCTTCCAGGCCGTGCGCGTCGC
>CAVCUP010000017.1:0-57626 GCA_963605405.1 bacterium
CGGCGAAGTGGCCAAGTGGTAAGGCAGAGGCCTGCAAAGCCTTTACCCCCGGTTCGAATCCGGGCTTCGCCTCCATACTAGTGAAGGGCACCCTACGGGGTGCCTTTTTCGTGCGAAGACAACCCAGGGAGACCCTCGAATCTGGCCTGACCGGCGCCTGGGGTACCATGAACTAGTTGCCAACTCGTGCTTTGGAGCCGCTTCAGTCATGTTCTATACCTTGCTTCTGCTCGTCTTGCTCTCCGAGATCGTGCGCGGCTTCGTACGCGTGGTGGTCTACTTCGCCGAATGGCTGCAGCGCGGCCGCAGCATCGATGAGGAGGCGCTCGAGCCGGCGGTCCGCGCCATGGTCGAGTCCGACGACGCCCTCGAGCGCGAGATGGCCCGCGCGGCCGGCAAGCGCGGCCTGGCGCGCGTCTTCGCCCGCTGGCAGGCCGAGGGCGAGGCCGTCGACGAGTATCTCGACAACATGCGCCTCGGCTGGTACCAGGTCATCATCGTCTTCTTCATCGGCTGCATGGCGGGGCTTCTCCTGGAAGAGATCTGGATGCTCGTTACCGCCGGCCTCACCGAGAACCGCGTGGGCCTCGTGTGGGGGCCCTTCTCGCCTCTGTACGGGACGGGCGCGGCGCTTCTCACCGTGCTGTGCTTCCAGATGCGCCGCCGCGGCGCCAAGACCTGGCAGGTCTTCCTTATCTCCGCTGCCATCGGCGGCGGGCTCGAGCAGCTCACGGGCTGGGCCATGGAGACGCTCTTCGATGCTGAGTCGTGGACCTATCTCTACCTTCCCGACCACATCACGCAGTGGGTGGCCTGGCGTTTCCTCTTCTTTTGGGGAATACTCGGCATCGCGTGGACGCGACTCGTCATGCCGCGCCTGCTCTACCAGATCGGCATGCCTACCTCCCGGCGGCAGATTCTCTTCGTCACGCTCGTGGCCGTCTACCTGGTGGCGGACATCGGCATGACGCTCGCGTGCTTTAACCGCAAGACCGCCCGCGATGCCGGCGTGCCCGCCTCCACCGCCTTCGAGCGATGGGTGGACACGAACTATAGCG
The DNA here is from genome assembly GCA_963605405.1 of bacterium. Lineage (GTDB taxonomy): Bacteria > Actinomycetota > Coriobacteriia > Coriobacteriales > Atopobiaceae > Paratractidigestivibacter. Next base: position 1,059 of record CAVCUP010000017.1, read on the forward strand.
ACGAGTTCATCGCCGGGCGCTTCGAGAACCTGAAGATCGGCGACGAGAGGGACCCCAAGTGATGAATAGCCCGGAAAGCCCCTCGTCAGCGGGCGAGAAGCACTTCGTTTACCTGGACTACGCCGCCGCCACGCCCATGTCGCCCGAGGTCATCGAGGCCATGATGCCCTATCTCGGCGAGAAGTTCTTCAACCCGAGCGCGCCCTACGCCGCCTCGCGAGCCGTCAAGGCCGATGTGGAGGACGCCCGGGCCCGGATCGCCCGAGCCATCGGGGCGAGGCCCGGCAACATCGTCTTTACCGCGGGCGCGACCGAGGCGAACAACCTCGCCTTCGCTGCGGCTGCCGGCGGCCACGTGGTCGTCGACGCGGCTGAGCACGAGAGCGTGCTGGCCTGCGCGTCCGCAGGTCCGTGCACCGTGGTGGGTGTGGGCGCAGACGGGCGCGTGGCCGCGGCGGACGTGGCCGCCTCCATCTCGGGCGAGACGCGCCTCGTCTCCATCGAGCTTGCGAACGGCGAGGTCGGAGCCGTACAGCCCGTGCGTGAGATCGCGCGCTCCGTGGCCGCGGAGCGTGCCCGCAGGCTGGACGCCGGGGAGGCCGCGCCGATATGGCTCCATGTGGACGCCTCTCAGGCGGCCGGCTACCTGGCTGTGAACGTGGGCACGCTCGGCTGCGACCTCCTCACCCTGAGCGCCGCCAAGGTCTACGGTCCCAAGCAGGTGGGGCTCCTTTGGGCCTCCGATGAGGTCGAGCTCAGGCCCCTCGTGCTGGGCGGCGGGCAAGAAGGCGGCGTGCGCTCCGGCACGGAGAACGTCGCGGGCATCATCGGTTTCGCGGAGGCGCTCTCGCTCGCGTGCGGGATGCGCGCTCAGGAGTCCAGACGCCTCGCTGGGCTGCGCGACCGCCTGCAACGGGCGCTCACGAGCGAGTTCCGCTGGGCGCGAGTCAGCGGGCCGCGAGCCTCCAAGCTGCGGCTTCCGGGGCTGCTCCACGTGAGCTTCCCCGGGCTCGAGGCGCGCAGGCTCGTGATCGCCCTCGAGCGCGAGGGCGTCTGCGTGGGCACGGGCTCGGCCTGCGCGGCGAGCAAGATGCGCTCCTCGCACGTGCTCGCGGCGATGGGGGCGGCGCCCGAGGTTGCCGCGGGAAGCCTTCGCGTCACGCTCGGGCGCCCCACGACCGAGCGCGACGCGGACTTCGCCGCCGAGGCGATCTCTCGCGTGGTCCGCGCCGAGTGCGCGCGCGTGGGGATCGATGCGCAAACGGGGGAGCGCGTGGGGGCCGACGACGGGCTTGCCGCAAACGACGCCCGGGTCGGCGCGGTAAAAACCGGGGCCGCGCCTCTTTCCGCGTCGCCCGTGCCGATGAACACGAAGAAGGAGCTGAGCTAGATGGCCAAGGTCTACGCGGGCCTTTCCGGCGGGGTCGACTCTGCGCTCGCCTGCGCGCTTCTCTGCGAGGCGGGCCACGACGTGCATGCGGTGTATATGCGCAACTGGTCGCGCGACCTGCCCGGCTTCAAGTGCGCCTGGGCCGACGACCTCGCCGACGCCGAGCGCGTCGCGGTGAGCCTGGGCATCGACCTGGAGGTCTGGGACTGCGAGGCCGAGTACAAGGCCACCGTGGTCGACTACCTGGTGGATGCCTATGCGCGCGGCTACACCCCGAACCCGGATGTGATGTGCAACCAGACCATCAAGTTCGGCACCTTCGCGGATATGGCCTTCGCGGCGGGGGCCGACTTCGTGGCGACGGGTCACTATGGGCGCGTCGAGAAGGGCCCGGACGGCCGCGCGCGCCTGCTGCGCGCCGCCGATGAGCACAAGGACCAGACGTACTTCTTGTGGCGCGTAGGCGCCGACGTCCTGGCCAAGACGCTCCTCCCCATCGGTGACATCCCCAATAAAGCCGAGGTCAGACGTATGGTCGCGGAACGCGGGCTCGGTCTCGAGCGCAAGCCCGACTCCGACGGCATCTGCTTTGTGGGGCCGGTGGGCATCCGTACCTTCCTGCTCGACACGCTCGAGCGTCGCGCGGGCGACGTCGTTGAGCTCGAGACGGGGGCCGTGCTCGGCCGCCACGACGGCGCGTTCCTCTTTACCGTGGGGCAGCGCCGCGGGCTCGACCTCGGCGGCGGGCCCGCGCGCTACGTCGTCTCGACCGACGTGGAGACGAACACCGTCTACGTGACGGCCGATCGCATGAGCCCGGCGCTCTTTACGGACTCGCTCGCGCTCGGCGATTGCCGGTGGATCTGCGGCGAGGCGCCCGAGGCGGGGGAGTATGTCGTCCGCACGCGACACACGGGCGAGCTCGTGGCCTGCTCCTGGGACCCCGAAGCGCGCGAGGTCCGCTTCGCCGGGCCGCAACGGCGTGTGGCTCCGGGGCAGTCGGCCGTGCTCTACGACGGCCTGCGCTGCCTCGGCGGCGGGATAATCCAGAAGTAGGGCGCAGCCGGGCCCGGATCGGGTTCGGGCCTGGTTTGGGGTCGGGCCCGTGCCGGGCTCCCGCAAGGAGCGGGCGAGCCGAAATAGAGCGTGCGAGGTCGGTTTCTCGATAAGGGAGTGGTTCCTTCATGTATTGCATGTATTGCGGGCACAAGATCGGCGCCGATGCCCGGTTCTGCCCGATGTGCGGCGAGCGGCAAGAAAGGCCCGGCGAGGAGTTAGGAGCGACCGTGGCGCAGGCCCCGGCCGCGCACGAGGACCAGGACGCGACCGTGGCGCAGGCCCCGGCTGCGCCTTTGTCCGCGTCTCCGGCCCAGGACGCGCCCATGCCCTCGACCCAGGCCGCCGTTGCGGAGACGACCGCGGACCTGCCTGGGCCCGCGTCCGCCGCTCCCGAAGCCACGCAGGCGATGCCCCTTCCCGAGAAGGCCGCCTTCGTGCCGACGGCGGTGCCCGGCCGCGGCCCTTCGTCCACGGCCGCCCGTGCCTATCAGGCGACTTCGCGCCCTCACCAAGCATCCCCGTACCGCGAGGCGCCGACCGTCCGCGCCGCGGCCCCGCGGGGACCCGTCGTTGCCGCGGTGGTTCTCGCCGCCTTTGCCGTTCTCGCCGCAGGCGTCTTCGTCTTCGGTCGACTCGGCTCCGCAACGTCGGTCTCTTCCGCAACCGACGCAGAGCCGGCTGCGCAGACCCAGGCCCAGAGCACCACGACCACCACCACTACCACCACGGTTCAGAGCGAGCCCGATTCGGACAAGGGCGACTCCGCCCAGGAGGAAATCGACCTCGACGGCCTTTCCGTCTCGGGCGACGACATCGTCTACGTGAACCCCTCCTTTGGCTACACCGTCACGCTTCCCGCGAGCTTCAAGGCCGTTGCCGCCCTGCAGAACGGCGAGGGCGCGAGTTTCGAGGACCCCGAGACCGGCATCCGGGTAGATGTCTCGGCCGGGCGCAACAACTCGGGCGCCACGGTCGAGTCCGTGCTCGCCGAGTACACGGGTGCTTACGACGTCTCTTATCAGGCCTCGGGCTCCTCCTGGCTCGTCGCCTCCTGGGAAGACGACGCCGGTGACTACTACGCCAAGGAGTATGTGGGCCAGAGCTACGTGACGCGCATCCTGTACAGCACGCCCACGGCCTCCCACGAGACGGGTTCTCAGCTCATTGAGGACACCGTCAACGGCTTCAAGCCGGGGTCGCTGTAGGCCCGAGCCATGGAGAGAGGCGCCTTGCGCGGGGGGCCGACGCGTGGGACGCCCGCGCGGCAGTCGTCTCCATGCGCGTGGGGCGGGGTAGAATAGCCGCATTGCACCGAACGAACCCATAAAACGAGGCAGGGAGCATACCCGTGTCAGACGAGCAGAAGAAGCCGAAGAAAAAAGTCGCGCTCAAGGTGAGCGGCGCCTCTATGTCCAAGGCGGCGGCCGAGGACGCCGAGGCGGACAAGGAATCGATGGGCCAGGTCAGAAAGACGCTCGTCTTTCTTGCCTTCGTGGTCGTGGCTTACGCGGCATACCTGGTGGTTACCGGGCAGGTCGATGAGTTCGTCACTTCCCTTACGGGCGTCGACCTCGGGTGGATCGCCGCAGGCGTCGTCTGCTTCCTCTTTTATTACGTGTTCGGCGTCCTGGCTTATGTGCTTTCCGTCGCGGCGGATCCCGACTCACCGGTGGGCATCCGCGACCTCATGAGCGTCGAGGCCTCGGGCGTCTTCTTTATGCGCCTCACGCCCAGCGGCGCCGGCGCGCCTCCCGCCCAGATCTACCGCCTCACGCGCGCGGGCATGACCGTGGGCCAGGCGGGCGCCCTGAACTTCACGCGTTTCGTGCTCTACGAGGCCGGCGAGGGCGTCTTTGCCGCGATTATGCTGCTCTTCTGCGGAAGCTACTTCTACGAGCAGTTCGGCGACGTCACCCTCATCGGCGTTTTCCTCTTCGGCTTCAAGGTTGTCCAGGTGGGCGTCGTGCTTGCGCTTTGCCTCTTCCCGCGCCCCGTCACCGCCATCGGCAACTGGCTGCTGCGCTTCACGCACCGCCGCGGCTGGCTCAAGGATGAGAAGTACCAGAAGTATTACAAGTCGCTGAACGGGCAGATCGCCGAGTTCTCCGCCTCCTTCAGGAGCGCCTCGAAGAACGTCCTCGAGATGTGCCTGACCATGCTGGTGACCTTGCTGCAGCTCGGGTGCATGTACGCGCTGCCGTACTTCGTGCTCCGCGCGTTCGGTGAGCCGGCGGACCTTCTCATCTGCACGGCCTGCGGCTCCATGCTCGAGCTGCTCATCAACGCGGTGCCGCTGCCGGGCGGCACGGGCGGCGCGGAGGTCGGCTTCGCGTATCTCTTTAAGGGGATGTTCGGCGTGCACCTGCCCGCGGGCTTCGTGATCTGGCGTGCGGTCGAGTACCTGCTGCCGGTGCTTATCGCCGCGCCATGCATGGGCATGCGCTCCAACGGCGGACTTTCCATCAACCGTCGCTGGCACCGCTTCTGGGACCGCGTCACGGGCGGCATCAACGGCTACATCGAGACGGGCTCCTTCAAGTCCGGCGCCTCCTCGGGGGCCAAGGCCTCGGCCAAGGGCGGCGTGACCGTCAAGCCCAAGGCCAAGAAGGCTGCGGCCTCGGCAAAGAAGGGTTCCGGCACGAGGACCCTCGAAGGAGGGGCCAAGGTCACCGTTCGCGGCAGCAAGACGGTCGTCACCGGCACCAAGCCCGCCCCTGAGGTCAATATCCAGGCAAAGATCGCCGCTGGCAAGGCCGCCGCAAAGAAGGCCGGGGCCGACAAGTAGGCCCGACGCGCCCTGCGCCGCTGCCACTCAGCAATGGTGCCCGGTCGGCAGCCCTAAAGTCACGCCGCCCAGTAATGTTGCCGCCCCCGGAGCCCTAAAGCTTCGCCGCCCAGTAACGGCGCGGCCCTTATCGCCCTGGAATAACGTCGCCCAGTAACGTTCCGGGCCTTCTCGCCCTAATAATGCGCCGCCCAGTAATGCTTCGTTACTGGGCGGCGATGTTTTGGGGCGAGAGGCCCCATCTTCGTTACTGGGCGGTGATGTTTTGGGGCGCGCCGGCCCTAGGCGTTGCTGCTCGGCGTGGTTTCGGGGCGCGTCGGCCCAGGACGTTACTGGGCAACGCACTTCCAGGGCGCGCGTTTCTTGCCACGCGCGTTTTAACGGAAAGAGCCCCGTCGCGCGGGGCCCTTTCGAGGATGTCTGAGCATGGGAAGAAGCGCGGTCCCGGCCAACGAGCGCCGGGGCTTCTGTTGCGCCTACTCGGCCGGTGCGAACTGGCTCTCGTAGATGTCGCGGTACAGCCCGCCCGCGGCAAGAAGCTCCTCGTGCGTGCCCTTCTCGGCGATGCGGCCGTGGTCAACGACGCAGATGGCGTCGGCGTCGCGCACGGTGGAGAGCCGGTGCGCGACGACGAAGCTCGTCCGCCCGCGCATAAGGTTCTCGAAGGCGCGCTGCACGAGCAGCTCGGTGCGCGTGTCGATGTTGGATGTGGCCTCGTCGAGGATGAGCATCTGGGGCTTGGCGACCATCACGCGCGCGATGCAGAGCAGCTGCCGCTGGCCGGCGGAGATGCTTGACGAGCCGTCGAGGACCGTGTCGTAGCCGTGGGGGAGTCTGCGGATGAAGCCGTCGGCGTAGGCCGCCTTGGCCGCGGCCTCGATTTCCGCGTCCGTGGCCTCGGGGTTGCCGATGGCGATGTTCTCTCGCACGGTCGCGCGGCGCACCCAGGTGTCCTGCAGGACCATGCCCCAGCTGCCGCGCAGGCTCGCGCGCGTGAGGTCGCGCACGTCCTGCCCGTCCACGCTCACCTGGCCGGAATCCACGTCGTAGAAGCGCATGAGCAGGTTGATGAGGGTGGTCTTTCCGCAGCCGGTGTGGCCCACGAGGGCGATGCGCTGGCCCGGCTCGGCCACGAGGTCCACGTGCTCGAGGATGGGCTTGCCGGGCACGTAGGAGAAGGTGACGTCGTCGAGCGACACGCGACCCTCGACCTGGCCGAGCACGCCAGCGTCCTCGGCGTCCGGCTCCTCGAGCGGCTCGTCGATGAGCTCGAAGAGATGCCGCGCACAGGCGATGGAGTTCTGCAGCTCCGTGACCACGCCCGTGATGTCGTTGAAGGGCTTGGCGTACTGGTCGGCGTAGGACAGGAAGGCCGAAAGGCCGCCCACCGTGATGCCGCCGCCGAGCACGACGAAGGCGCCGAAGATGCCGATAGCGGCGTATACCAGCGAGTTCATGAAGCGCATCGTGGGGTTGGCAAGAGACGAGAAGAAGACCGCCTTGTAGCTCTCGCGTCCGAGGCGCCCGTCGACGTCGCGCACGCGCTCGCACACGGAGTCGGCCACGCCGAAGGCCTCGATGGTGCCCACGCCGCCGATCATCTCCTCGACGAGGCCGGTGAGCTCGCCGCGCAGCTGCGTCTGGCCGGCGAAGTGCCGGCTCGCGTGGCTCGAGATGAACTTGGCCGCCCAGACCGAGAACGGCGTGAGCACCGTGACCACGGCGGCGATGACGGGGTTCAGGCGGAACATGAAGACGAGCGTGACCACGATGGTGAGGATGCCGGTCGGCAGCTGCTGGAAGCCCATGACGAAGCCGTTGGTGAGCTGGTCGGCGTCGTTGACGATGCGGCTCGCGATCTCGCCGTGCTCATGGGTATCCACGTAGGAGAGCGGCATGCTCTGCAGGCGGTCGAAGGCCTGGCGGCGCAGCTCGAAGGCGGCGTCGTAGGCGAGGCGGTTCGTCACGAGGGCGAGCGCATACTGGGCTGCGGCGGTGCAGCAGACGACGAGCGCCATGAACTGCAGCACATGGGTGAGCGCGAGGAAATCGACCTGTCCCGCAGCCACGATGCAGTCGACGGCCTCGCCCGAGAGCGTGGGGAGGGCGAGCGTGCCCACGGTGACCACGACGACGAGCATGAAGAGCGCGGCGAGCATCTTGTGCCTGCCCGAGAAGAGCCCGAGCATGCGGCGGATGGTCTGGTCCTTATCGGCCCTGGCGGAAGACGTGTTCATCGGTTGACCTCCTCGCTGGTGAGCTGCGACTCGCAGATCTCGCGGTAGACCTCGCAGTCGGCGAGAAGCTCCTCGTGGGTGCCGAGCCCCGCGACGGACCCGCCGTCGAGGACGAGGATCTGGTCGGCGGCGCGCACGGCGGCGACTCGCTGGGAGATGAGGATCACGGCGGCGTCTCGGTATTCCTGCCTGATGGCGCGGCGGAGCTTGGCGTCCGTCGCGAAGTCGAGCGCCGACGAGGCGTCGTCGAGGATAAGGACATGCGGCTTTCGTGCCAGGGTGCGCGCGATCGCGAGGCGCTGGCGCTGGCCGCCGGAGAAGTTGCGCCCGAACTGCTCGACCTCGCCGGAAAGTCCGCCCTTGGCCTCGACCACGTCGGTGGCCTGGGCGCACTCGACGGCGGCCATGAGCTCCTCGTCGGTGGCGTCGGTGCCGCCCCAGCGCAGGTTCGAGGCGATGGTGCCGCTAAAGAGCTGCGGCCCCTGCTCGACGAGGCCGACCTCGCGGCGCAGGCTCTCCTGCGTGAGGTCGCGTACGTCCCGGCCGCCGACGAGCACGCGTCCGGAGGTGGCGTCATAGAAGCGCATGGCGAGCGAGGCGAGCGTCGACTTGCCCGAGCCCGTGCCGCCGATGACGCCGAGGGTCTGGCCGCCCGCGAGCTCGAAGCTCACGTGACTGAGCGACTCGCCGCCGGCGCCTGGGTAAGAGAAGCTCACGTCCTCGAAGGCGACGCGCGGGCAGTCGGCCACGCGGGCGTCGGCGAGCTCCTTGCCGTCCACCTGGGTCGGCGAGACGTCGAAGACTTCGTTGATGCGGTTCGCGCAGGCCTGCGCCTTCGAGATGGTGGTGATGAGCATGGTGAGCTTGAGCAGTTCGACGAGTGCCTGCGAGACGTAGCTCACGAGCGCGACGACCTGGCCTTGGCTGAGGTTGCCCACGTTCACCTGCAGGCCGCCGACCCAAAGAAGCGCAACGAGGCCGATGTTGGCCGCACAGTAGGTAAGCGGGTTCACCATGCTCGAGAGATCGCCGGCGGAGAGCTGCAGGTCGCGGACGTTGGCCGCGGCGGAGCCGAAGTTCTCCTTCTCGGCGTCTTCCTGGCAGAAGGCGCGCAGGACACGGGCGCCCTCGAGGTTCTCGGCGCACTTGAGCTGCACCTCATCGAGCGCGAGCTGGGTCTTGCGGTAGCGCTTGGTCGTGATGCCCATGAACCACAGGATGAGGGCGACGGCCACGGTCGTGGAGCACAGCAGCACCGCGCCTTCCCAGCCGTCGACGAGGAAAGCGGCCACGATGGAGCCGATGATGATGAAGGGCGCGCGCAGGATCAGGCGGAAGAAGAGATTCAGCCCGTCCTGGGTCTGCTGAGAGTCGTTGGTGATGCGCGTGACGAGGCTCGAGCGGCCGATGCGGTCGATGTCCTCGCGCGAGAGCGTCATGACGTGGCGGAAGAGGTCGTCGCGAAGCGCGGTGCCGAACTGCGCCGCGAGCTTGCTCGAGTAGTATTGCGCCACGATGGAGATGGCGTAGCAGAACACGGCGAGAAGCACGAGCGAGCCGGCGTGCAGCAGGATATAGCCCGTGTCCGCGTTGGCGATGCCCACGTCGATGACCTGCGACATGACGATGGGCACGAGGAGTTGGAGGATTGCCTCCAGGCCCTTGAAGGACGGGGCGAGCACGCACTCGAGGTAGTGCCCGCGCAGGTAGCGCCTAAGTTTGAACATACGGCTCCGAACTAACGCGAGATTGCGTGGATAGGGGACGGGTACAGCGTCCCTAATCGTAACCCCGGAAGTTTATGGAGCGGTAAAAAAGCGCTCTGCGCGGATGCCGGTTTGGCGGGAGCGCGGCGCATCGGCAATGGAGTTGCCGCCTCGTCGAGAAACGCGCGGCCTTGCTGGGCCGGCGCGTCCGTCGGGGCCTGCTAACCGAGCTCGTCCTGTACGCGATCGGCGATTGCGCGCGGGGTAAGGCCGCGGCTCTCGAGCAGCTCATCGACGTCGTATCGGTCCGCGAAGGTCTTGGGAAGCCCGAGCACGATCACGCGGACCTCGCCTCTTTCCGCGAGCGCGGCGCAAACTCGGGAACCGAAGCCGCCGTCCACGCAGCCGTCCTCGAGGACCACAAAGAGGCGGACGCCGCGATCGGCCAGCGCCTCAAGGCCATGGGCGTCCACTGCGTTCGCGCAGCGCGGGTTCACGACGGAGGCGCACACGCCGCGTGCCTCGAGTTTCTGGCAAGCCTCCTCGCCGAGGCAATAGAAGTCGCCGAGCGCCAGCACCGCGACCTCGGCCCCCTCGCGGACGCGCGAGAGGTCCATCGCGGGCGCCGAGTAGTCGGAGAGAGGCGCGAACGAGGGCCTGTTCACGTACCCTGCGGCGGGCACGCGAATCGCGACGGGGCCGAGCGAGGCCCCGGCAGGGCGGCTGAGCGACCAGTCGAGCATCGTGAGGTACTCCTCGGCGCAGGTGGGCGCGAGATAAGTGAGGCCCGGGACGCAGCCGAGCATCGGGATGTCGAAGAAGCCGAGGTGCGTGGCGTCCGTGGTGCCATGGGCCGAGCAGCCGAACACGAGGAACGTGACCTGGGCCGCGTTCAGCGCGGCGTCATGGATGAGCTGGTCGAAGCCGCGCTGAAGGAAGGTGCCGTAGACGCCCACGACCGGTCGTGCGCCCGCCTGCGCGAGCGCGGCCGCATAGGTCACCGCGTGCCCCTCGGCGATGCCGACGTCCACGAACTGTTCGCCTGCGGCCTCGCGACGCTCGGGCCCGAAGCCCATGATGTAGGGGGTGGCGGCGCTTATCGCCACCACATCGGGGTCGGCGGCCATGCGGCGCAGGAGAAAACCGCCCGTGAGCTGAGCGTAGTCGCGCTCCTCCTCGTCGAGCGAGCGGGCCTTGTGGCGGCTCTCGAGTTTGCCGGTCCTCGCGTCGAAGGGGCCCACGTGGTGCCAGGACTCGGGGTCGGCCTCGGCGGGCGCGTACCCGCGGCCCTTGACGGTGTGGACGTGCAGGACGCAAGGGCGGTCGCTTCCGCGCAGCTCAGCGAGCGTCTGCTCGAGCGCGCGCAGGTCGTGGCCGTCCTCAAGGTAGCGGTAGTCGAGCCCGAGGGAGCGGAAGAGGTTGTTCTCGCTCGCGCCCTTGGTCGCGCGGAGCTCAGCGAGCATGCGGTAGAGGCCGCCGGCATCCGGTGCGATTGACCACTCGTTGTCGTTGATCACGAAGAGCATCTGGCCGCCCTGCTCGCCGGCCCAGTCGAGGCCCTCGAACTCCGCGCCGCCGGAAAGCGAGCCGTCCCCGATCACGGCCACGACGCTGTGGTTCTCTCCGCGCAGGTCGCGGGCCTTAGCGAGGCCGCACACGAGTGAGGCGGCGGTGGAGGTGTGGCCCACGGCGAAGTGGTCATGCGCGGACTCGCGGGGGTTCGTGAAGCCGCTCACGTCCTCGTAGCGCATGGGGTCGAGGAACGCGTGGGCACGGCCGGTGAGCATCTTGTGCGCGTAGCACTGGTGCGAGACGTCGAAGACGATCTTGTCCGTAGGGGAGTCGAAGACACGGTGCAGCGCGACGGTGAGCTCGACGACGGCCAGGTTGGAGGCCACGTGCCCGCCGACGACGGCCGACGAGTCGACGATGGCGCGGCGAATCTCCTTGCAGAGGGCGGGAAGCTCAGTCTCGGGCAGCGCCTTCACGTCGGCCGGCCCTGCGATGCGCTCCAAGTACATCTTCCCGTTCCCCCTCTCCCTGATTAGTCAACGGGTATTTATCCTAGCAAGGTTCAACGGCTCGGTCCCTCACTTTTCGGCGGGGGCCACTCGGCGTGGGGCGAGAGGCGCGCGAGCGCGCCGGCTGCTGCCGCCCGACGCGAGGGCGGGCGCCCGCGCGGGCCTTCTCCCTTTGGGCTCGAGCTGGCTTTTATCCGGTGTCGGCTGCTCGCCGGGCGATCTTTCCGGGCGCTTCTCTCCATGTGCGCGACGCAACCGAGGAAGGGGCGGTTGCGTTTTGACCCGAAGGCGGCATAGTATTGCGCTGGTTTATTGAGCTGCGCAAACACGGCCCGGTTTTTTGAATCCGGGTTAAAAACCGAGAAAGAAGGTCCCTCCCGTGAACGACATCGTGATTCTCGCCGAGTCCGGCTGCGACGTGGGCGCCGCCTGCGCGGCGGAGCTCGGCATCGGAATCGTCCCTATGCACGTCGCCATCGGCGAGAGGACCATCGACGACGGCGACGTATCGCCGGCCGAGATGCTCGAGGAGTGCCGTCAGCTGGGGGTTCTCCCGCGCACCAGCGGCTGCACGCCGGGAGACTTCGCCGCCGCGTTCGACCGCGTCCACGCCGAGCATCCGGACGCGCAGATCCTTTACGTGGCCTACTCTGCCGTGACCACCTGCTCCTTTGAGTCGGCGCGCTCCGCGGCCGAAGGGCGCGAGTACGTGCACATGTTCGACACCGCCCACGTGACCATCGGCCAGGGGCTCGTCGTCACCGAGGTCGCGCGTCACCTGGCCGCGAACCCGCAGATCGCGGTCGAGGAGCTCCAGGTATGGGGAGAGGCCCTCGCTTCCCGCGTCCGCATGGCGTTCATTCCCGGAGACCTCGGCTACCTTCGCGCCGGCGGGCGCCTCTCCAACGCCGCGTTCGTGGGCGCGACGCTGCTGCGCATCAAGCCCGTGGTCGAGCTCGTGGACGGACGGCTCGTGGCCACCAAGAAGCTCCGCGGCTCTATGGAGAAGGCTGCGGTCCAGCTCATCGACCTGCTCGCCTCCCAGGGGGAGTTCGATACGTCGCTCGTTTACTTCGTCAAGTCCCCGGGCCTGCTCGAATCCGTTCAGCGCGCGGCCGAGAAGCGCGTTGCCGAGCTCGGCTTTGAGCAGTGGCGCTGGTTCGAGACGGGTAACGTGATCACCTCGCATTGCGGCCCCGGCTCCTTCGCCGTCGCCTTCGCGGGCAAGGAGTAGCCGGCCGGCGGGCGAGCTCGTGACCATGTTGTAGGATTGCGGGCGCCAGGCGCCGCCTGGGCGCGCGGCATAAGGATTCGGGAGGCGTGAAGGCGTGGTCAAGGGAATAGGCATCGACCTGGTGGACCTCGCTGAGTTCCGCGGGATTTGCGAGGGCTTCTCGTCGGATACGGCCGAGCCCTGCGCCTTCGTCGCCCGGACCTTTACCGCGCGCGAGCTCGAGCAGGCGCGCGAGCGCCACGACCCCTGCGAGTACCTCGCTGGGCGCTTTGCCTGCAAGGAGGCTGTCTTCAAGGCGGTGGCGCCTCTTACCGCAGAGGGCTTTGATCTGCGGCGCGTCGAGACCACCGACGCGCCGACGGGGCAGCCCGTCGTGACCATGGCCGGACCGCTCTCCGATGTGTACGACGCGGCGGGGGTCGGGTCGGTCCTCGTCTCCATAACCAATGAGTCGGGGTTCGTGCAGGCCATCGCCCTCGCTCAGTAGCCCTGGTCGCGCGCCCGGTGCCGCTTGTTGGCTCTCTTCTTGGCAAGAATGACGTTGAGGCGTTGCGCGATTCGGGGCGATGGCAATTCTGGAGCTCCGTGCGTTGCGCAAATCGGGCTGATGGCAGCAAGAAGCCCGCACGCGAGTGGGTTTGTTGCGTCAATCGGGGTGATGGCAGGGATTTTCTTGCCATCACCCCGATTTTTGTAACAGACGAGCCCGCTCGATTGCCATTACCCCTGTTTGCGCAACGCGCGCTGCGAACCCGCTGCCTCCGCCAAGCCCCCGATAGCAAGAAGAGCCGCAGGCCAGTGACGTGACCTGCGGCTCTTTGCGTTGCCCGTGCCTTGGTTGCGCGCTGCCTACTCGGCTGCGGCGGCGGGACGCTTGGGGTTGCGCGGCTCGGGCGTCTCGACCGGGTCGCCGTGGAGCGCCTTCTCGGGCGTGATGGGCAGCGTGCGCACGTAGTTGCCCGTGGCGTGGGCGACGGCGCTCGCGATGGCGGGCGAGGGCGTGTTGATGACGACCTCGCCGATGGACTTCGCGCCGAAGGGACCCGTGGGCTCGTAGCTCGGCATGAACTCCACGCGAACGTCGGGCACGTCCATCCGGCTCGGGATCTTGTACTGCATGAAGGAGTCGGTGCGCATGCGCCCGCGGGCGTCGTAGCTCACGTCCTCGCACATGGCCATGCCGATGCCCTGCACGAGGCCGCCCTCGACCTGCACGCGCGCGAGGTTCGAGTTGATCACGGTGCCGCAGTCGACGACGGCCGCGTAGTCCACGAGGTCGTACTTGCCCGTCTCGCGGTCGAGGTCGATGGTGGCGACGGCCGCGATGAACGGGGGCGGCGACTGAGGCTGCGTGTTCGAGCCGTGGCCGGAGAGCATGCCGGGGTTGAGGCCGAAGCCGATGGCGCGGTTGGCCATCTCGGCCACGGTCATCTTGTGGGCGCCGTCGGCCGAGCAGACGACGCCGGAGTCGAACTCTACGTCCTCCACGTCGAGCTCCCACCAGGTCGCGGCGAGGCTGCAGATCTTTTCGCGAAGGTCGGTTGCCGCCTTGACCACGGCGCCGCCGGTCGTGTAGGTGCCCGAGGACGCGTAGGCGCCCGAGTCGAAGGGGGATGTATCGGTATCGACGCCCTTGGTCACCACACGGTCGACGTCGCAGCCCAGGATCTCGGCGGCGATCTGGGCGAGGATGGTGTCGGCGCCCGTGCCCACGTCGGTCGCGCCGATCTTGAGCACATAGAAGCCGTCATCCTCGAGCGTGATGTCGACGTTGGCGATGTCGACGTTGGAGATGCCCGAGCCCTGCATGGTCAGCGCCACGCCTCGCGCGCGCACGCGGCCGTCGGGCAGCTCCTCCACGAGGGGCTTGCGCTTCCAACCGGTGAGTTGCATGACACGCTCGAGGCACTCGTCCAAGCGGCAGCTGCGCAGCGGCTCCTGGCCGAGCTGCCAGAGGGTCTCGCCGGCCTTGACCAGGTTCTTGAAGCGCAGCTCGCACGGGTCCATGCCCAGGATATCGGCGAGCTCGTTGACGGTGGACTCGACGGCGAAGCAGCCCTGCGTCGCGCCGTAGCCGCGGAAGGCGCCGCCCGGCATCGTGTTGGTGTAGACGACGTCGTAGTGGAAGCGGCTCGCCGCGCGGTTGTAGACGGGCAGGCTCTTCGCGCCGACGAGGCCGATGGTGGTCGTGGCGTGGTAGCCGTACGCGCCGGCGTTCGAGAGCGCGTAGAGGTCGATGGCGGTGATGGTGCCATCCTTCTTGGCGGCCATCTTGACCTTGAGCTTCATCTCGTGGCGAGAGTTCGAGCAGCTCATCGTCTCGGTGCGGGTGTAGATGCTCTTGCAGGGGCGTCCCAGGCGCCATGCGGCGAGCGCGGCGAAGACCTCGCAGCAGCCGGTCTGCTTCGCGCCGAAAGCGCCGCCGACGCGCGGCTTGATGATGCGCACCTGGCTCTTGGGGATGCCGAGCGCCGTGGCCACCTGGCGACGGATGTGGAAGGGGACCTGCGTCGAGGAGACCACGGTGAGGCGCCCGAAGGCGTCCGTGTAGGCGTAGCAGCGCATCGTCTCCATCATGGCCTGCTCGGCGGCCTGGGTGTGGTAGTCGCGCTCGAGCACGACGTCGGCCTCGGCGAAGGCGCCGTCGACGTCGCCGAACTCGATGCAGTCGGAGGCCACGAGGTTGCGCTTGGGGTCGCCCGTGCGGTCCGCGCCGTAGGTCCAGTCGTCCTCGTCGTGGATGATGGTCTCGTTGTCGAGCGACTCGGAGCAGTCGAGAATGGCGGGGAGCTTCTCGTAGGTCACCTTGACGAGCTTGACCGCCGCCGCGGCCGCCTCCTCCGTCTCGGCCACGACGATGGCGATCTCGTCGCCGACGTAGCGCACGGTCGAGTCGAGGATCACCGTGTCGTAGGGCGAGCACTCGAGGTAAGACTGGCCGGCGAGGGTGAAGCGGTTGTGCGGCACGTCGTCGGGGCCCCAGATGGCGACGACCCCTGGGACGGCCAGCGCGCGCGTGGTGTCGATCTTGGTCACGCGGGCGTGGGCCTGGCCGCTGCGCACCATCTTGACGATGAGGCAGTCGGCGGGCGCGAGGTCGTCGGCGTAGGCGGGCTTGCCGGCGAGAAGCGCGTAGGCGTCCTTCTTTACGGCGGGGGAGGACAGCGAGCTGCCGCGGTCCTCGGAGGTCACGCCCTTGCCCGCGTTCTTGACCTGCTTCTCCATCTGCACGGCTGCCTCGGAGCGCTCCGAGAGCTTGCCACCGGGGTTCTTGTGGCGCGCGAGGAAGCGGCGGATGGCGCGCATCTGGCTCGCGTACCCCGAGCAGCGGCAGAGGTTGCCGGAGAGCTCGCGGCGGATCTCCTCGTCGGTGGCGCCGGGGTTTCGCAGGTCGAGCGCGAGGACGTCCATCTCGAGGCCGGGTGAGCAGAAGCCGCACTGCTCGGCGCCCTCCTCGGCCATGCAGCGAGCGAAGTCCTCGCGGGCCGGCCCCACGCCCTCGAGCGTGGTGACCTCGTGGCCGTCGACGCGGGCCATGAGCACGGAGCAGGAAAGCACGGGCTCGCCGTCGAGCCACAGCGTGCACAGGCCGCAGTTGCTCGTCTCGCAGCCGCACTTTACGGACTTGATGCCGTGCTCGCGGCACCAGTTAAAGAGCGTCTGGTCGGGCGCGAAATCGCCCGTGACCTCGCGTCCGTTGAGCGTAAAGGTCATCTTCATCAGCAGGCAACCCCCCTGGGCTTGGCGGCTTCGGCGGCCAGGCGCTGCTCGGTCTCGACGTCCTCCTGCGCCGCGGCGGCGAGAATCGCGCGGCGGGTGAGGACCTCGGCGAGCTCGGCGCGGTAATCGGCGCTCGCGCGGCGGTCGGTTCCGTAGTTGAGGTAGCGGGCGTTCTCGCAGGCCGCGGCCAGCTGCTCGGGCGTGAAGCCGGCGGGCAGCGCGAGGTCCTCTCCCTCGAGGAACTTCGCCTTCTTGGGGCGGGCGCCCACGGCGAGGTGCCACTCGTTCTCCCACAGCGCCGCGCAGGCGTTGAGCGTGGAGAAGTCGGTGGCGGAGTTGCGCAGGCACTGGAAGCTCGCGCGGTAGTCGTGCTTCTTCACCACGATGCGCTCGAGGATGTCGCGAGCGGCGCCGCCGTTGACGAAGTCGCAGAAACGCATGGTGCCGGCGCCCGTGAACTCCACCCAGGTGTCGAGGGGCAGAAGCGCGGTGACGATGTCCGAGAATCCCATGCGCGCGTAGGCCGAGCCGCCCACCGTGGCGAGGTTGCGGAACTGCGTGCCGATGATGTCGTGCACGCCGTCGGTGAAGACCCCGCGCGTCATGCGTCGGAACGCCTCGTGGTTCTCGAGCTGGCCGAGCGTGACCATGGCGCCGATGACGAAGGCGTCGTCGGTCTCTTCTATCTGGTCGAGGCCGCAGCCCGCGAGGTCGATGCCCAGCGGGATGGTGCGGTCCGATAGCCTGAGCCACATCATGCCGCCTATGACGGTGGCGAGTCGGTTCCCCTGCAGGAGCTCGTAGGCTTCCTGCGTGGTGCCGGGGCGAGCGTATTGCTCGAATTTGAGCACGATTCCTCCTCGGGTCGCGCACTGAACCTTATTTACAACGGATTGTCAAGTTTACAACAGGTAAGAGGTGCGATTCGGCCCGGTTGCGGCGCCTACGTTGTATTTCCTCGAGTACAGCGGGAGGCCTCCGCGTGCGCGCCCGGCGCCTTTCCTGCCGCTCCTTCGGCCCCCGTCGCAGGCGCGCGTCCCCTGCGGGGCCGCGATGGCGGCAAGAGACGCCCCGAGTGTTTCCGTCGTGTTGCCCGATTTCTCGCCAGTTTCCGTCGGATATCGCCTTGAGCAGCCAAAATGTGACGTTTGTTGCCTAGCGCAACTATCGTGTTTCGCCGTCCGCCGCCGTATACCTACCGTTCGCCGCCGTCCCCTATAACCACAACCACGCAACGACACGACGAAAGGAAGGCTTGGATGGCAGCACCTCAGGCAAACCTGAGCCGCCGCTCGTTCGTGGGGCTCATGGGCCTCGCGGCCTCGGCGACGGCATTGGCCGGATGCAGCGGCAGCGCCGTTTCGCAGGTGGCTTCCGGCGGCTCCGGCACCGACGGCGCCTCCGCGGCGGCGGACGGCACGGACGGCGTCTTCGGCGATACGATCAAGGTCGGCATTCTCCACTCGCTCTCGGGCACCATGGCGATCTCGGAGACCTCCGTCCGCGATGCCGAGGTCCTCGCCATCGACGAGATCAACGCCGCCGGCGGAGTCCTCGGCAAGAAGCTCGTGGCCGTCGTCGAGGACGGCGCCTCCTCTAACGCGACCTTCTCCGAGAAGGCCACGAAGCTGCTCGACTCCGACGGCGTGGCCTGCGTCTTCGGCTGCTGGACCTCGGCCTCCCGCAAGGCGGTCCTGCCCGTCTTCGAGTCCAAGAACGGCCTGCTCTGGTACCCCGTTCAGTACGAGGGCATGGAGTCGTCCAAGAATATCTTCTACGTGGGCGCGGCCCCCAACCAGCAGATCGTCCCGGCCGTCGACTACCTTGCCGAGAACTACGGCCCGCGCATCTTCCTCGTGGGCTCCGACTATGTCTTCCCCCGCACGGCCAACTCCGTGATCAAGGCCCAGGCCGCCGCCAAGGGCTACGAGATCGTGGGCGAGACCTACACCCCCATGGGGCACACCGACTACGCCACGATCATCAATAAGATCCGCGCCGCCAAGCCCGACTTCGTCTTCAACACCCTGAACGGCGACTCCAACGTCAGCTTCTTCAAGCAGCTCAAGGACTCCGGCCTCACCTGCGACGACGTCATGACCTGCTCGGTCTCCATCGCCGAGGAGGAGGTCGCGGGCATCGGCGCCTCCTACGTGGAGGGCCATCTCGTGAGCTGGAACTACTACCAGTCCACCGACACGCCCGAGAACGAGAGGTTCGTCAAGGCCTATAAGGCGGCCTACGGCGAGAGCCGCGTGACGGACGACCCCATCGAGGCCGGCTACGACGCCGTCTACCTGTGGAAGGCCGCCGTCGAGGCCGCCGGCTCCACCAACGTCGACAAGGTCCGTGCGGCTGCGGGCGGCATCACCTTCGATGCTCCCGAGGGCACGATGACCATCGACGGCGAGAACCAGCACATGTACAAGCCGGTCCGCATCGGCCGCATCAATGCCGACGGCCTGATCGACGAGATCTGGTCCACGGGAGACCCCGTCAAGCCCGACCCGTACCTGAAGACATACGACTGGGCCGCTGGCCTCAGCGATTAGGAGGTGTGACGTGGAAACCATCCTTATGCAGGTGTTCAACGGCATCAGCCTGAGCTCCATCCTGCTTCTGGCCGCCATCGGCCTGGCCATCACCTTCGGCCTCATGGGCGTCATCAACATGGCCCACGGCGAGTTCATGATGATCGGCGCCTACACGGCCTACGTCGTGCAGAACGTCTTCAAGTCCGTCGCGCCCGCGGCCCTGGGCGCCTACGTGCCCGTGGCCATCGTCGCGAGCTTCGTCGTTGCGGCCCTTCTCGGCCTGGCGTTGGAGAAGCTCGTCATCTGCCATCTCTACGGGCGCACCGAGGACTCGCTTCTCGTCACCTGGGGCGTGAGCCTGATTCTCCAGCAGGCCGCCCGCAACCTCTTCGGCTCCGCCAACGTCGGCGTCGAGGTTCCGGCCTACATGCAGGGGTCCCTCCAGATCGGCGGCGTCTACCTGCCCTACACGCGCATCTGGATCCTCGTGATCGCCATCGTCGCGCTCGTGGCCGTCTATGTGCTCATGTTCCGCACGCGCTGGGGCCGCAACATCCGCGCCGTCATGCAGAACCGCCAGATGGCGAGCGCGCTCGGCGTGAACACCCGCCGCATCGACGGCGTCACCTTCGCCTTCGGCTGCGGGCTTGCGGGACTTGCCGGCTGCACCCTCACCTGGATCGGCCTCATCGGCTCCACGCTCGGCCAGAACTACATCGTCAACGCCTTCATGACCGTCGTTGTGGGCGGCGTGGGCTCCATCTTCGGCAGCGTCTTCGGCGCGGGCTTCATCGGCATCGGCCAGTCCGCCTTCGAGTTCATGACGGACGCCTCCATCGGCCAGGTGCTCATCTTCGTCTGCATCGTGATCCTGCTCCAGTTCAAGCCCAAGGGCCTCTTCGAGACCCACAACCGCTCGCTCGAGGATTAAGGGGGTGTTCCGCTAAATGTCCGAGAAGAAATCCTACAAGTGGGTCGTCGCCGCGGTCGTCTTCGTCGTTCTCGCCGTGCTTCCCTTCGTGCTCCCGATGTTTCGCGTGAGCCTCATCGCCAAGTACATGTGCTTCGCCATCGTGGCCCTCGGCCTCGACATGATCTGGGGCTACACGGGCATCATGAGCCTCGGCCACGGCGTCTACTTCGGCCTCGGCGCCTATGTGATGGCCATGTACCTCAAGCTCGAGGCCGCGGGCGGCGGGCTGCCCGACTTCATGACCTGGGCCGGGTTCGACAGCCTGCCCTTCTGGTGGGCGCCCTTCACCAACCCCGCCTTCGCCTTCGTCATGGTCATCGTGGTGCCCGTGCTCGTCGCCGTGGTCATCGGCCTGCTCACCTTCCTGAACCGTATCCGCGGCGTCTACTTCACGATCCTCTCGCAGGCGCTGGCCATGATCCTCTCCGTCCTGCTCATCGGCTGCCAGCAGTACACCGGCGGCTCCAACGGCCTCACCGACTTCGACACCCTGCTCGGCTTCTCGCTCGACGCGAGCTCGACCAAGCTCGTGCTCTACTACGTGACGCTCGTCGTGCTCGTCGCCCTGTTCTGCCTGTGCACCTTCCTCGTCGGCCGCCGCGTGGGCAAGATCCTCATCGCCATCCGCGACTCCGAGAACCGAGTGCGCTTCACCGGCTACAACACCGCGTTCTTCAAGGTGTTCGTCTACGCGCTCTCCGCCGCCATCGCGGGCATCGCCGGCGCCCTCTACGTGAGCCAGGTCGGCATCATCACCCCGTCCGACGTGGCCGTCTCGCCCTCCATCGAGATGCTCATCTGGGTCGCCATCGGCGGCAAGGGCACGCTCGCCGGCCCGATCCTGGGCGCGCTTCTCGTAAACGGCGTGAAGACCTTCGCGTCCGAGAGCTTCCCGGACCTCTGGAGCTACGGCCTCGGCCTCGTATGCGTGCTCGTGATCCTCTTCCTCCCCGGCGGCCTCATGTCGATCAAGGACGTCCCCGCGCGATTCCGCGCATGGCGCGCGTCCAGGAACGGCGGCGTCGTATCCACCCCTGAGCTCGGAGAAGAAGGAGGCCAGGCATAATGGCAATCTTTGAGACCGCAGGCGCGGCAGTCGCGCCCCAGGCAGCGGCCGGCACGGGCGCCGGCGAGGACAACGCGCTTCTCTCCATCGAGGACGTGTCCATCACCTTCGGCAACTTCAAGGCCATCAAGGGCGTCTCCACCTCGGTGGGGGAGAACGAGATCCGCTTCTTCATCGGCCCCAACGGCGCCGGCAAGACCACCATGCTCGATGCCATTTGCGGAAAGAACAAGGTATCGAGCGGCCACATCGTGTACAAGGGCAAATACGACCTCACTAAGATGCGCGAGTACAAGATCGCCAACCTCGGCATCGGCCGCAAGTTCCAGGCGCCTTCCGTGTTCAACGGCATCACGATCCTCGAGAACATGGAGCTCGCCGCGGCGGGCAAGCACACGCTCTACTCCACGACCTTCAAGAAGCTCTCGGCCGACACCGAGGACCACATTCGCTACGTGCTGGACTTCATCGGGCTCGACAACAAGAAGTTCGAGTACCCCACGCGCCTTTCCCACGGCGAGAAGCAGTGGCTCGAGATCGGCATGCTCCTTGCCGAGAAGCCCGACCTGCTGCTGCTCGACGAGCCCGTTGCCGGCATGAGCCGCCGCGAGACCGACCATACCGCCGAGCTGCTCCAGAAGGTCAAGGACGAGTGCTCCGTCATCGTCGTGGAGCACGACATGCAGTTTGCCAAGGACGTCTCGGACAAGGTGACCGTCTTCCACGAGGGTCAGATCCTGGACGAGGGCACGATGAGCGAGGTTTCGAGCAACCAGCAGGTAATCGACGTGTACCTGGGTCGCGGAGGTGAGGCGTAAATGGCCGAGAAGGTGCTTGAGGTCGCGGGCCTTTGGGCCGGATACGGCGAGGGCATGGTCCTGCAGGGCGTCGACGTGGCCGCGGAGCGCGGGCGCGTCACCTGCCTCGTGGGGCGCAACGGCGCCGGCAAGACGACCACGCTGAAGACGCTGATGGGGCTTCTCACCGCTGCGAAGGGAAGCGTGAAGGTCGGCGGCGTCGACGTGACGTCGCTGCCGCCCTACGAGCGCGCGCATGCCGGCATCGGCTATGTGCCGCAGGGGCGCGAGATTTTTCCGCAGCTCACGGTGCGCGAGAACCTGCAGCTCGGGCTCGAGGCGCGCGGCGGCAAGGGAGAGATCGACGAGTCCATCTTCGAGACCTTCCCCATCCTGCGCGAGTTCCTCGACCGCAAGGGCGGCGACCTCTCCGGCGGCCAGCAGCAGCAGCTCGCCATTGCCCGCGCGCTCATGGGCAAGCCCAAGGTGCTCGTGCTCGACGAGCCGACCGAGGGCATCCAGCCCAACGTCATCGACGAGATCGGTGACGTCCTGCGCCGGATCTCCGACGACATCGCCGTCTTCATCGTCGAGCAGTACCTCGAGTTCGTGCTCGGCATCGCCGACGACTGCTACGTGCTCGAGAAGGGCCGCGTGATCATGCACGGTGCGCCGGCAGAGCTCGACCAGGCCAAGCTGCAGGAGACGATGTCGCTCTAGACGGGCCTGCGTCGGGCCGGGAGGTCCCCGCCATACGGAAGCCGCCTGAGCGGGCGTCTTGCCGAGAAGCACTGGGTAGCCCAGGTAGGCAATAGCGCTTACCTGGGCTTCTTTGCGTTGAGGGACGCGGTATATGGGCGAAAGGGCCACACGGAGCCTCCTTCGGCCCAGGCGCTCGCCCGGCGAATCCCGCAGCGGCCACGGGGCAGGGGACAGGGAAGGGCAAAGAGAGGCGAAGGGACGGCGGGCAGGCCCTCCGCGGGATTGTTTCGCCGTGTTTCGGCATGTTACACGTGTTGCCCACGGCGGTTAAGGCCGGGCAAACCCGCCGAATCGCGCCGTACTATACCCTCGACACCCAAACGAAGGGAGAACCATGCGCCTCAACGACAAGGACCAGGAGAAGCTGATGCTGCACCTGGCCGGACAGCTCGCCCATGAGCGCCGCGAGCGCGGGCTCAAGCTCAACTATCCCGAGGCGGTCGCGCTCATCAGCTCCGACCTGCTCGAGCTTGCCCGCGACGGCCACGACGTGAGCGAGCTCATGACCCTGGGCCGCCAGATCCTCTGCGCCGACGACGTGATGGATGGCGTGCCTGCCATGGTCAAGGAAGTCCAGGTAGAGGCCACGTTCCCGGACGGCACCAAGCTCGTGACCGTACACGACCCGATCCAGTAGGGGGCAAAGCGATGATTCCTGGCGAGGTTATCTGCGCCGAGGGCGCAATCGAGCTCAACGCGGGCCGCAAGACCCTCGAGCTCGCCGTTACCAACCTGGGCGACCGACCGGTGCAGGTCGGCAGCCACTTCCACTTCTTTGAGGTCAACCGCTGCCTCAGCTTCGACCGCGCGGCCGCCTTCGGCTACCGCCTGGATGTCCCCTCCGGCAACTCCGTGCGCTTCGAGCCGGGCGAGGAGAAGGTCGTGCAGCTCGTTGAGCTGGGCGGCGCCAAGACCGTGTACGGACTGAACGACCTCACGCGCGACGTCTGCGCGCCGCGTACCGCCGCCGCGAGCCTGGAGCGCGCGAGCCGCCGCGGCTTCGACGAGTACGTCGAGGGCGTGGCCGCGGGCTTCGAGCCCGGTTGGGACGACGGCATCGACGCAGCTAAGGAGGCCTAAGCGATGGCCATTCAGATTTCTCGGCAGAAGTACGCGGCCATGTACGGCCCCACCACGGGCGACAAGGTTCGCTTGGCCGACACGAGCCTGGTGATCGAGGTCGAGCGCGACCTCACCACCTACGGCGACGAGGCCAAGTTCGGCGGCGGCAAGACCCTGCGCGACGGCATGGGCCAGAACGTCCGTTCCACGAGCGCCGACGGCGTGCTCGACCTCGTGATCACGAACGCCCTCATCCTCGACTACACCGGTATCTACAAGGCCGACATCGGCATCAAGGGCGGCTACATCGTGGGTATCGGACATGCCGGCAACCCCGACACGATGGACAACGTGACCCCCGGCATGACCGTGGGCGCGGGCACCGAGGCGCTGGCCGGCGAGGGCCTGATCGTCACGGCCGGCGGCATCGATACCCATATCCACTTCATCTGCCCGCAGCAGATCGACTGCGCGCTCTACTCCGGCGTGACCACGATGATCGGCGGCGGCACGGGCCCGGCCGACGGCACGAACGCCGTCACCTCGACCCCCGGCCCCTGGAATATCCACATGATGCTCAAGGCCGCCGAGGACTACCCCATGAACCTGGGCTTTACCGGCAAGGGCAACTGCTCCGACGAGCGTCCCCTGGCCGAGCAGATCGAGGCCGGCGCCATCGGCCTCAAGGTCCACGAGGACTGGGGCGCGACGCCCGCGGCCATCAACCACGCGCTCAACGTGGCCGATGCCTACGACGTGCAGGTTTCTCTGCACACGGACACGCTCAACGAGGCCGGCTGCGTCGAGGACACCATCGCCGCCATCGGTGGGCGCGCCATCCACACCTACCACACCGAGGGCGCCGGCGGCGGCCACGCGCCGGACATCATCCGCGCGGCGGCCGAGCCGAACATCCTGCCCAGCTCCACGAACCCCACCATGCCCTTCACGGTGAACACCCTCGATGAGCACATGGACATGCTCATGGTCTGCCACCACCTGGACAAGTCCATCCCCGAGGACGTGGCCTTCGCGGACTCCCGCATCCGCCCCGAGACGATCGCGGCCGAGGACGTCCTGCAGGACATGGGCGTCTTCTCCATGATGAGCTCCGACTCGCAGGCCATGGGCCGCGTGGGCGAGGTCGTGACCCGCACCTGGCAGACGGCCTCCAAGATGCGCGACCAGCGCGGGCCGCTGCCCGAGGACGAGGGCCACGGCAACGACAACTTCCGCGCGCGCCGCTATGTGGCCAAGTACACGATCAACCCGGCGCTCACCCACGGCATCGCCGATTACGTGGGCTCCGTCGAGGTGGGCAAGTTCGCAGACCTCGTGCTGTGGAACCCGGCCTTCTTCGGCTCGCGCCCGGACGTCATCGTCAAGGGCGGCATGATCGTGGCCTCCAAGATGGGTGACGCAAACGCGTCGATCCCCACGACCGAGCCGGTGACCTACCGCCACATGTTCGCGGCCGACGGCCTCGCCCGCGCCACGAGCTGCCTTACCTTCGTCTCGCAGGCCGCCCTCGACCTCGAGGTTCCCAAGCAGCTGGGCCTGCAGAAGCACTGCGCCGCCGTCCACGGCTGCCGCACCGTCGGCAAGAAGGACATGCGCCTGAACGACGCGACCCCCGCCATCGAGGTCGACCCCGAGACCTACAAGGTGACCGTCGACGGCGAGCAAGCCACCTGCGAGCCCGCAAAGAAGCTGCCGCTCACGCAGCTCTACAACCTGTTCTAGGAGGGGCCGGATGCTCTGCGAAGAAGTGCTCGGCAACCTGTCCGACGAGGAATGGGCCGGCCTCGTGGCCGGCGACGCGACGGTCGACTACGTTGACGTCGACTGGCATGAGGCCTTCAAGAAGCTGCACCGCAAGACGAGCGCGGGCGGCCGTGAGGTCGGCGTGCGCCTGGGCGACTGGGTACTCTCGCGCGGGCTCTCCGACGGGGACGTGCTCGGCGTCGAGGAGGGCACGGACGGCGGGGAGGCGATCGTCGCCGTGCGTCTCTTGCCGACGAAATGCCTGGTCATCCACGTGGACGCGGGGCATGCGTTCATGCTGGCCCGCGTGGGCTGGGAGGTCGGCAACACGCATACGCCGCTGTTCTGGGGAGAAGACGGGCTCGAGCTGCTCTGCGAGTACACCGAGCCGGTCGAGCGGCTCCTCACGGGGCTTCACGGCGTTGCGGTGACGGCGGCCGATCGGGTGCTCGACCCGGCGCGGCGGGTCTCGTCGAGCGCGCACGTGCATCCGCACGGCGCACACGACCATGGCGATCACGACCAGGGCGATCACGGTGAGCACGGGCACGGCGCGCACGCGCACGACCATGGCGACCGTCCCGGTCACTGTCACGGCCATGGCGGCCACTGCTGCGGCGCCCACCACCATGACCATAACTGAGCCGGCCGCTGCCGGCGCCCGCGCCGACGCCTCCCGCGAGCTGCTCCTTCTCCAGATCTGCGACTCCGTCTTTCCCATAGGCGCGTATTCGCACAGCTACGGCCTGGAGACCTATATCCAGCTGGGCATCGTTCACGACGAGGAGACGGCCGCCCGCTACGTCGGCCAGCAGGTGCGCTACCCGCTGACGTACACGGAGCTCCTCGGCATGCGCCTCGCCTATGAGGCGGCCGCGGCGGGCGACCTTGCCCGCGCGGCCGAGCTCGAGGCGCTCATGGCGGCGGCCAAGGTGCCGGCCGAGTGCCGCGACGCTTCCCGCCGCATGGCCGCCCGCTTCTGCAAGACCGCCGCGGCGTTTCTCTCCGGGGAGGCCGCCGAGTGCTTCTCGGCCTACGTGGGCGGGCCTTTCGCGCGCGGCTCGCACATGGTCAACGCGGCCTACGGCGTTTTCTGCGCCATCGCGGGCATCGACGAGCGCGAGCTCCTGCGTCGCTACCTGTATGCGCAGGTCTCGGCCATGGTCGTCAACTGCGTCAAGACGGTGCCCCTTTCGCAGACGGCGGGGCAGGAGATCCTCTTTGCCTCCGCGCCCGCGCAGGCAGAGGCCGTGGAGCGCGCGCTTGCCGCCGACGAGTCGCTGCTCGGGCTCTCGATGCCAGGCTTCGACACCCGCTCGATCGAGCACGAGACGCTCTACTCGCGTCTGTACATGAGTTGATCGCCCAGGCGGCCCGGCCTCGCCGCGCGCCGCCTTCTTTGTCCCATCAGGTAAGGAGAAGTTCAATGTCCTATGTGCGCATCGGCGTGGCCGGCCCCGTC
Organism: bacterium; assembly: GCA_963605405.1. GTDB lineage: Bacteria > Actinomycetota > Coriobacteriia > Coriobacteriales > Atopobiaceae > Paratractidigestivibacter. The sequence goes on from CAVCUP010000017.1 coordinate 27,631, forward strand.
GGGTCCGGCAAGACGGCCCTTATCGAGGCCCTGACCCGCAAGATGGCGGCCGAGTACTCCCTGGGCGTCGTCACGAACGACATCTACACCAAGGAGGACGCCGAGTTCCTCTGCGCGAACTCCGTCCTGCCGCCCGACCGCATCGTGGGCGTCGAGACGGGCGGCTGCCCGCACACCGCCATCCGCGAGGACGCGAGCATGAACCTCGAGGCCGTCGAGGCCATGGTCGAGGCCCACCCGGACATCCAGATCATGTTCGTCGAATCCGGCGGCGACAATCTTTCCGCGACCTTCTCGCCCGAGCTCGCCGACGCGACGATCTTTGTCATCGATGTCTCCGAGGGCGACAAGATCCCGCGCAAGGGCGGCCCCGGCATCATGCGCTCCGACCTGCTCGTCATTAACAAGATCGACCTCGCGCCCTACGTCGGGGCCTCGCTCGATGTCATGGACCGCGACTCGCGCCGCATGCGCGGCGAGCGCCCCTTCGTCTTCACGGATATCCGCGAGGGCACGGGTGTGGACGACGTTGTGGCTTGGATCAAGAAGAGCGTCCTTCTCGAGGATCTCGCGTGAGTCCGAGCGCGGGCACAAACAAGTTCGGTAGGACCTCTGAGCTGGGGCTTGTTGCCGAGCGTCGTGGCGAGAAGACCGTGCTGGCAGGTATTTCCGCCACAATGCCCTTTCATGTGATGCATCCCTTCGAGATGCCGACCGCGGGCCTCGTCGGGGCCGCTGGGGCCGAGGGCCTGGCCCCGGGCGCCGCCCAGGTCATGGTCATGTCGACATCGGCCGGCATCATGGCGGGAGACGACCAGGCCATCCGCGTGGAGGTCGGCGCGGGCGCCGCGCTGCAGGTGACGAGCCAGGCCTTCGAGAAAATACACCGCATGGGGGAGGGAGAGACGGCCCGGCGATCGACGCGCCTCGTGGTCGCCGACGGCGCCTATCTCGATTACTCCCCGCAGCCGACGATTCCCTTCGCGGGGTCGGCGTATGCCTCCGATACCGCGGCCGAGCTGGCGGGACCGTCTGCCCGCTTGGTCTACCAGGAGGTTCTTTCCTGCGGGCGCGTGGCTCGAGGCGAGCGCTTCGGGTACCGGAGCTTTCGCAACCACGTGCGCGTGAACGTGGCCGGGTCGCCCGTGTACCTGGACAACGCGGTCTTTGAGCCGGCTACGATGCCCATGGAGGACTTCGGCCTCTACGAGGGGTTTTCTCACCTGGGCAACCTGGTGCTGATCGGTTGCGGCATCGGTGAGGCGGCCTTTGCCGATGTGCGCGACTACCTGCGCGACGAGACGGGCGTGATCGGCGCGGCGGCGGGCTCCCCGGTCGGTGCGTCCACGGGCTCTGAGGCCGTGGCGGGCGGAATCACGCGCCTGGTCTCGGGAGACGTCTGCGTGCGCCTGCTCGGCCACCGTGCCCAGCGCGTGGGCGACGTTCTCGCGCGCGTCCGTGCCCTTCTCGGCGAGAAGTGACGGGGTTAAGGGACGAGGCAGACGAGGGCCGCCCCTTCGCCCGTAAAGCGCGCAGGACGAAGGGGCGGCCCTTTTCCCCTATCCAAATGCCGGGCCCCTTGGGAGATTCCAAGGGGCCCGGCATTTGTGTGCGTTCCTGTGGGGTTTGCGTCTCTTGGCTTACCTCACGGCGTAGACGACGGCGCCGTAGGGCTCGAGGGCGACGGTGCGCGAAAGCTCGTCCGCCGCGCTCTCCTCGTTGGAGATCACGAGCTCGCTCGACTCCCACGCGACCTCGGCGGGAAGCTCGAACTCGACGTCCTTATCGCTGAAGTTGCACAGCACCACGAGCGTCTCGTCCTCGGCGCGGCGCAGGTAGGCCCACACGTTCTCGTCTGCGGGCGCCAGGTCCACGTAGCGGCCGTCCGTCACGCTCGCGCGCTCGTGCCTCAGGGCAATGAGACGCTGGTAGAAGTAGTAGACGGAATCGGGGTCGGCCATCGCCGACTCGACGTTGACCTGCTCCTTGTTCGGGTTCGCCTCAATCCACGGCTCGCCCTCGGTAAAGCCGGCGGCGTGCCCGGCGTTCCACTGCATCGGCGTGCGCGAGTTGTCGCGCGACTTGAGGCGCAGCAGCTCGAGCGTGTCCTCGGCCGAGAAGCCCTTGCGCCCGGTGAAGTCGCGGAACGTGTCCAGCGCCTCGACGTCGCGGTACTGCTCGATGGACGTGAAGCCGGCGTTGGTCATGCCGATCTCCTCGCCCTCGTAGATGTAGGGCGTGCCCTGCTGCAGGTGAAGCGCCACGCCGAGCATCTTCGCGGACTTGACGCGCCACTGCTCGGAGTCGTTGCCGAAGCGCGTCACGGCGCGGGCCTGGTCGTGGTTGGACCAGTAGAGGCTGTTCCACCCGCCGCATGCGGCCATCTTGTCTTGCCACTCGTCCATCACGCGCTTGAGGTCGGGCAGGTAGACGCGGGTCAGCGCGTACTTGCCGTTCTCGTCGTAATCCAGGTGCATGTGGTCGAAGTGGAAGACCATGTCGAGCTCGCCGCGGCCCGCGCCCACGTAATCCATGGCCTGGTCGGCCGAGGTGTGGGGCGCCTCGCCCACGGTCATGATGCCGGGGTACTTGGAGAGGACCTCGCGGTTCATCTCCTGCAGGTACTCGTGCACGTGCGGGCCGGTGGCGCAGCCGGCGTAGTAGCTGCCGTAAGCCTTGTTCTGGATCACGGGGCCGTCGGGCAGCGCCGGGTCCTTGGAAATGAGGGTGATGACGTCCATGCGGAAGCCGTCGATGCCCTTGTCCAGCCAGAAGCGCATCTCGTCGTAAACGGCCTCGCGCACGGCCGGGTTGTCCCAGTTGAGGTCGCACTGGCCCTCCGCGAAGCAGTGCAGGTAGTACTGGCCCACGCTCTCCACGTACTTCCAGGCCGGGCCGCCGAAGCTCGAGCCCCAGTTGTTGGGGATCTCGTCGCGCCAGATGTAGTAGTCGTGGTAGGGGTTCTCGCGGCTCTTGCAGGCCTCCTGGAACCAAACGTGCTGGTCGGAGGTGTGGTTAACCACCAGGTCGAGGATGATCTTGAGGCCCTTCTCGTGCGCCTCGGCAAGAAGCGCGTCGAAGTCTGCCATGGTGCCGAGCGTGGGCTCGACGGCGCGGTAGTCGGCGATGTCGTAGCCGTTGTCGACCTGCGGGGAGGCGAAGATCGGGTTCAGCCAGACCACGTCCGCGCCCAGGCCGGCCAGGTAGTCGAGCTTGGAGCGGATGCCGTTGAGGTCGCCCATGCCGTCGCCGTCGGAGTCGCAGAAGCTCTTGGGGTAGGCCTGGTAGACGACCGCGGACTTCCACCACTCGGGGTTACTCGTCGTCATCGTCGTCTCCCATCTGCGCGGCGAGGTCGTTCGCGTACTTGATCTCGGACTTCGCGTCCTCCACGATCTCGCGCACGCGCTCGGCGCTGAGGTAGTCGTCGGCCGGCTCCAGCGCGAAGACGAGCGCGAGCGGCAGGTTCATGCCGCTGACCACGTGGGTGTGCGGGCGGGCGAGGTAGCGGAAGAACTGCTGGTTCACGCTGCCGGAGTTGAGGTCGGTGAGGACGACGGCCTCGTCGGCGTCGTCGAGCTTGGCCATCACGGCGTCGACCGCGGCGTCGACGGGGGAGTTGTCCATGTAGGCGGCGAGGGAGCGGACCTCGGCCGCTCCGCCGGAGATGAAGTCCAGCGTGTCTTTGAGGCCCTCGGCCATGGTGTGGTGGGAGGCCAGGATGAGTATTCTCTTCATTGCTTCTTCCTAACGGGTGACGTGGCAAGAAGGGCGCCGGCGGGGGAGGCCGGCGCCCCGGGGAAGCGGGCCTTCTCGCTAGACGGCCAGGATGCCGAAGAACGAGCACACGAGCGAGATGGCGATGAGAAGCAGGATGAGCTTGGTCGGGGTCCACTTCTTGTTGCCGAGCAGCTTGTACACGAGCACGGTGAGAAGGACCGGGAGCAGTGACGGCATGATCTTGTCGAGGATGTCGGTCTGCAGGTTGAGCGCGACCTCGCCGACCTGGAACTCGAGGGCGGTCGTCACCTTGACGGACGTGGCGATAAGCGCGCCCACGACGGAGAGGCCCATGATGGAGGCCGCCTCGGTAAAGACGGAGAGCTTCTCGCCGAGCTCGCTCACGAGCTTGGTGCCGGAGGTGTAGCCCACCTCGAAGAGCTTGCGCTTGACGAACCAGAACGCGACGTTGCAGGCGAACCAGACGATGGCGCCGAGCGGGTTGCCCTGCTGGGCCATGTAGCCGGCGATGGAGCCCATGATGGTGGGCCAAAGCACCCAGACGATGGTGTCGCCGACGCCGGAGAAGGGGCCCATGAGGGAGGTCTTGAGGGACTGGACGGCGTCCTTGGCGGCGATGCCGTCGCGCTCCTCGGTGGCGGTGGTGGCGCCCAGGATCATCGAGGCCATGCAGGTCGTGGCGTTGAAGTAATTAAAGTGGTTGTTGAGGGCGGCCTTGTACTCCTCGTCGTCCTTGTAGACCTTGCGCAGGACCGGGGCGAGCGCCCAGGCCACGGCGGCGCCCATCTGGGACTCGTAGTTGAAGATGTTGCAGGCCATGAAGTTGTAGCGGTCGGCTGCCTTCTTCAAGTCGGCCTTGGTCACCTGGTAGCGGCCGTCGGCGGTGGCGTTAAGCTCGGTGTTCTCGTTACTCATCGAAGTCATCCCCCATGTCGGAAGCGTCGGTCGCGGCGGCGACGGCGGTCTCGGTCTTGTTGATCTGGGTCGTGAAGTACCAGAAAGCGGCGGCGAAGCCCACGATCGCGATGCCCAGGACGGGGACGCCCAGGTAGGCGGAGAGCACGAAGCCGATGAGGATCATGGGCAGGAACTTCTTGACGGGCATGTAGCGCATGAGCATGCCGACGCCGACGACAGGGAGCATGCCCGCGGCGATGGAGAGGCCGTTGGTGACCCACTCGGGGATGAACTCGAGCACGAAGTTGACCACGGTGGAGCCGAAGAGGATGACGAGCAGGGTGGGCAGCAGGGTCTGCAGCGAGCAGATGGCGGGGCCGAGGAGCGCGATGCGATTCATCTTGTCCCACTGGCCGGCGTTGTTGTAGTCCTGCATCTTGTGGGCGACGAAGTTGTTGACGATGCGGATGACGACTTCGAGCTGGATGGCGAGAAGGCCGACGGGCAGGCCGACCGCGATGGCGGCGTCGGTGCCGGTGCCGGTGCGCACGGCGATGAAGGTGCCGACGATGGTGGCCAGGCCGTAGTTGGGGGCGGAGGAGCCGCCGAGCGCCGCGACGCCCAGGCTCATGAGCTGGAACGTGCCGCCGATGACGAGGCCGGTGTTGACGTCGCCCATGATGAGGCCGGTGATGAGGCCGACGATGACGCCGAACCAGCTCATGACCACGGGGCCGTTCTGGTCGATGGTCATCCACCCGGCGACTATGAGCACGAGCAGGTCTTGCAGGATTTCCATGGTGCTTCCCTTCTTTGCGTGAGGGTTCTTCTGTGCCGGCGGCGCGGGGTCGGGCGAACGCGCTGCTCCGCGCCGCCGGCGTTATGGCAAGAAGCGAGGTGCCTTGCGAGGGGAGGGCGCCTAGAACGGCTGCTCCTCGTCGGTGGGCACGTACTGGATCACGACGGGCACGCCGCGCGACTTGATGGCCTCGAGGTCGTCGCGCTCCTTCTGGTTGAGCGCGATGAACTTGGTCACGGGCTCGCGGCCCTCCTCGTTGAAGATGATGCCGAGGTCGACCTTGGGGATCTGGACGCCGCCGTCGATGAGGCGGATGAGGGTCTCGGGCTCCTTGACGAGCACGAGGACGTTCTGGCCGTCGTACTTGCCGGCGGCGAAGTTGGTCACGGCCGTGTCCACGCTGATGACCGAGACGCCGGTGCCCGCGGGCTTGGCCATGCGCATGCTGGCCTTGATGGCCTCGTTGTCGCAGAGCTGGTCGTCCACGACCATGAAGCGCTTGACCTTGAAGGCCGGCGCGACCTGGTTGACAACGATGCCGTGGATGAGGCGCTGGTCGATTCGAGCGAGAACTACCATGAGGGGCTCCTTCCCTCCCATGCGTCCCGGCGGGACGCGTTTTTCGGCGTGCTGTATCGCAAACTGGTATCGATACCAATTTGTTGTAAATAAGAAGGCCGCGAGGGCCTTGGGTTAATGCGAGGGGGTGCGGCGGCCTTGGGGCGGGCGCCGGGTAGGGATGAGGCTACGTGGACGAGCGGACGATGAGCTCGAGGTTGAGCGCGTGGCGCACGGGCTCTGAGGTGCCGCTCTCGGACATCTGGCGCAGGAGATCCTGTGCCACGAGGGTGCCCTCTTCCTCAATGGGTTGGCGGATGGTTGTTAGCGGAACCGGGAGAACCTGGGCCATGGGCTGGTCGTCGACGCCGATGATCGCCAGGTCAGAGGGCACATCGAGCCTGCAGCGCAGGGCCTCGAGCTCGATTCCGGCGGCGACCTCGTCGGAACCGGCGATGATCGCGTTCGGGCGCTCGGGCATCATGATGAGGCGGCGCATGACGTTGCGCCCGTCTTCGAGGGTGTTCACGCCCTCGAAGTACCACTCGCGGTTCGGCTCGACGCCGCGCGAGGCGAGCGCGTCGAGGTAGCCGCGATAGCGGTCGGAGTCGAGGTCGGAGTCCTTGGGGCGCAGCTCAAGGTCCTTGTAGCCGGTGCAGTAGCCGATTTTTTTGTAGCCGCTGCCCAGCAGGTACTGGGTCGCGCCGAAGAAGCCGTCGTACTGGCGGCCGAAGACCTGGGTCACGGAGTCGTCGGCGTTGTACTCGTCGCACACGGCGATGGCGCCGAACTTGGCGTAGCTGCAGATGAGGTCCCAGTCGTTCTCGATGGAGCACAGGATGATGCCGTCGGCGTGCTGCATCTTGAGCAGGTCGAGGGCCTCGGCCTCGCAGCCTTTCTCGCCCTGGGTCTGGGTGATGAGGGTACGGTAGCCGTGGCGGCGGCAGGTCTTCTCGATTGCGTCCACGAGCTGGGCAAAGAAGTTGTTCGTGAGGGTGGGCACGGCGACTGCGACGTTGCCGGAGCCGGAGCCGCGCATCTGGCGGGCGGCCTGCAGGGGAGCATAGCCGAGCTCGTCCATGGCGGCGAGCACGCGCTCGCGCTTGGCCTCCGAGACGTGGGGCTTGTTGTTGATCACGCGCGAGACGGTCGCGACGGAGAGACCGGAGAGACGCGCGACGTCTGAAATCGTTGCCATTTCCTGTCCTCCCTCGTAGAGCTCGTGTTTGACGCTATTTAGAATACGCTGATTGAAAATGACTGCAAGTGAAAATTGGTATCGTTTACAATTTCACGCTCAATCAGCCGCTCGCCGGCATTTCATGACCGTTCGCCGCCCGCGAGCGGTCGCTGGCGTGCCGGTTCGCGTGACGCGTCGGCCGTTGGCGGACATGCTTTCGCCGAGCCGCCGAGCCGCCGAGCCGCCGAGCCGCCGAGCCGCCGAGCCGCCGAGCCCCCGGCCCCGGCCCTGAGCTCCTGGCCTGCTGGCATCGTGCGCCGTGCGTCGTGTGCCGAGCGCCGGGTCGTCGCGCAGCCGGATAGTCTCACTACTGGGCGCCGCGAGCCTTACGGCCGGATTGTTGATTGTCGTTGGCTGCGCGTCGCGCGCGGGGGCTTCGGTTGTCGGGAGGGCGTACCATTTGGGCGTAAAACCATAACCGAGGGGAGCATCACAATGGCCAACGACTACCTGCTCGTGATCGATTTGCAGAACGACTTCGTGGACGGGGCGCTCGGGACTCCCGAGGCTGTGTCCATCGTGGGCGACGTCGCCGCGTATGCGCGCGCCTTCGAAGGCACGGTCGTCTTCACGCGCGACACCCACGGCGAGGACTATCTCCAGACCCAGGAGGGCGCGAATCTCCCCGTGGCCCACTGCGTGGCGGGCACGCCCGGATGGGAACTCGCGCCGGCGATCGCCGAGGTCCAGCAGACGCTCGACGCCCCCGTGTTCGACAAGCCGACCTTTGGCTCAACGGAGCTCGCGTCCTGGCTCAAGCGTCAGGATGCCGAGCATCCGATCGCCTCTATCGAGCTCTGCGGCCTTTGTACCGATATCTGCGTCGTGAGCAACGCCCTTCTTATCAAGGCTGTCCTTCCGGAGGTGCCCGTCCGCGTCCGCGCCTCCCTTTGCGCGGGCGTGACGCCGGCGAGCCACGAGGCCGCGCTCGCAACGATGCGGAGCTGCCAGGTCGCCGTTCTCTAGTCCAGAGATTGGCGAAACAGGGCTTTTGTCCGTGTCCGTGCGTCTCGGGTATCTATGCCAACGTGAATATGTTGATGATGTTGGGGGAGTCGATGAGCTGGGTTCTTGCGGCATGTGCGTCGGCGCTCTTCGCGGGCCTTACGTCGATCCTCGCGAAGGTGGGCATCGAGCGCGCCGATTCGGATGTGGCATGCGCCATTCGAACCGCGGTGGTGCTCGTGTTCAGCTGGGCGATGGCGGCTATATCGGTGGGCGACGTGCCCGCCGCGCTCGCGGCCATCTCCGCGCGCTCGTATTTCTTCCTCGCGCTTTCCGGACTGGCCACGGGGGCGAGCTGGATCTGTTACTTCGCCGCGCTCTCGGCCGGCGACGTGAACAAGGTGGTTCCCGTCGACAAGTCCTCGACCGCCGTTTCGGTGCTTCTCGCTATCGTGCTCTTCGGCGAGACGGGGCATCTAGCGGTCAAGCTCACGGCCACGGCGGCGATTCTCGCGGGCACGCTCATGATGGTCGAGCGCGCGCAGGGGGAAGCGAAGGCCGGGGAGGGGAGGCGCTGGCTTCTCCCGGCCGTGGCGTCGGCCCTTTTCGCTGCGCTTACCTCGGTGCTGGCCAAGATGGGGATCGACGGGGTCGATTCGAGCCTGGCCACCGCCGTGCGTACCTGCTTTGTGCTCGCGATGGCGTGGGTCATCGTCGCCGTTCGCGGGAAGTTGCCGCTCGTGTCCACGATTGAGCGCCGTGAGCTGGCATTTATTTGCGTGTCCGGCGTGGCGACGGGCGCGAGCTGGCTCTTTTATTACTACGCGATCCAGATGGGGCAGGTGAGCGTGGTCGTCCAAATCGACAAGCTCTCGATCCTGGTGTCCATCGCGTTTGCCCGAGCGGTGTTCGGAGAGCGGCTGAGCTGCCGCTCCGCGGCGGGGCTCGCCTTGATCGTCACCGCGACGCTGGCGATGACCGTTTGGGCTTAACGTCGGCCGCAAGCGTAGTGAATCGCCGGGCCTCCGTTGACTGCCTGCACGTTAGCGCGCGGCGGCTCCTGGCCAGGCGGCAGGCGCCGCGACGGCCTCGGCGCCCGTCCCGAGCACCGGCGATTCGACGCCGGTATGGTAGCCAGCCTTCTGCGCGCTTCTCGCCGCGCTGGCCTGCGCCCTCCGCGGCCTGTTCAATTGCGCCGGCCGTGACCTTTGAGAAGATAAACTTCGCCGAATCGACCTCTTAATTTTGAATGGGGGAGTAGCGGCCGGATTTTGGGAGGCGCCAACTGGGGAAACGCCGATGATTTGGGGTCCTTCGCCGGGCAACTTGAATTAAGAGGTCGATTCGGCGAAGTTTGTGCCCGTGCCCCGCGCCGCCCCCTTACTCCTCGAAGTACTCCGGGAACTCCTTCACGATCTTCTCGCCGTCGTGGCGGGATTTCTGCAGGTGATCGCGGACGAGGTAGCTTGCGCGGTTCGTGTCTCCGGCCTGGATCGCGCGGCGCATCTCGCGGTGCTGGCCGATGACCGTCTCGGGATCGACGCCGAGTGTGTTCGCCGAGAGCCAACGGAAGCGCTCGAAGTGCGTGTTCGTGAGGTTGAGCCACTGCCAGATGACCGGCCGCTCCGCGATCTCGTAGAACGCGCGGTGCATCTCGTTGTCCTTCTCGAAGAAAAGCCTGTTGTTCCGGCTGTCCAGCGCCCGCTGCTGCTCCTCGATGATCGCCTCGATGCGCGCGACGGCGGCTTCGTCGGCCTTCGCGCAGCATTCGACGATGACCTCGGACTCAAGGCACTCGCGGGCCAGGCGCGCCGCCTCGGCATAGCGCATGTTGATCTTTGACACGTAGGTGCCCGATTGCGGCACGGTCTCGACGAGGTCCTCCTGCTGCAGCCGCAGGAACGACTCGCGCACGGGGGTGCGGCCGAGGTCGAGGTTCTCGCACAGCTCCTTGACCCCGAGCTTGGTCCCCGGGGTGTACTCGGCGAAGATGATCCTCTCGCGAATCATCTCGTATGCCTGGCTCTGCAAGCTCTCTGACTGAGCGGACATGTGGCCTCCTCCCGCCTCAAACTTTCGGCGAGCAAGTATAGCAGCGCGTGCCGAAGAGGCACCGAAACTACCCTAAAATACCTCGGGATTGTTTAGAAGCTCGCGCAGGCACCCGTTGACGGTGGCGCACAGCCTGATGCGGTCGTTGAGACCGCGGAGCTCCTCTCGCCCGCTTTCCATGAGATAGGGGCGACCCACGAAGTCGAGCATCTCGGCGTCGTTGAAGTTGTCGCCGAAGGCCATCATCTCGGAGGGGTCGATCCCGAGCTCGCGCCCGATCGCCGCCATCGCCGTCGCCTTGTCCATGCCCAGCGGCATCGCGTCGAACCATGAGGCGCCCGATGTGACCACCTTCGCGCGTCCCTCGAAGCGCCGCACGAACGCAGGCGCGACCTCGGTGAGGACAGCCGGATCGCGCGCATAGAAGCTCACCTTGATGATGTCTTCCTCGATCTGGTCGAGCGAGTCGATGGGTGTTGTGCGCGTGCCCACGAAGTTGCGCAGGTGATCGATGAAGTCGGGCTCGTCGGCGAAGGCGTAGTTGGTGTACACGCCGCTGACCATGAGGTTGAGGCGCTTATCGGCCATGACGGCGCGGCACAGCTCGAGCGCGACTTCGCGGTCCATGACGGACTTGGCCAGCACGCGGTCGTCGCACATCACGAGCGAGCCGTTCTCACATATATAGAGGATGTCGTCGGCCACGGGAGCAAAGAGATTGCGCAGGTTGTGGTACTGCCGGCCGCTCGCGGGGAGGAACCGGACGCCGCGGCGCTTGAGCTCGCGTATCTGGTCGAAGACCTCGGGGTCGATCCCCGTTCTGCCCCAATCGAGGAGCAATGTGCCGTCGAGGTCGCATGCGACCAGCTTGACCTTGCCTTTGCTCAAGTGCCGTTCCTTCCGTTTTGTTCCGCGTGCGTGCGCGGTTCTCGTGCCAAGAAGCCCCGTGCGCGGGTTTCTTGCCCGCGCGATATATCCCGTGTGATTCTACCTGCAGCAAGATGCGCTGGTCCGGGCTTCAACGAGCGCGTAACACGGCGGGGTGGTGTGATGCTTGCGCGCTGCGTTCTCGTCGCGCTGTCCCGCGCGATGCGCCCGGGGCCCGTCCGCGGAAAGATCGTGCCCGTTGGGATGTGCGTGGTCCCAATGGATGCGTTTTCTCCATGAGAAGCCCTTTTTGCGTCCCAACGAGTACGTTATCACCGCAAACGTGGCCGGGAAGTCCCAACGGACGCGGTTCTTCCGCGCGGGGCCTACTCGGTGCGCTGCGCGCTTATCACCAGGTCCTTCGGAAGGTCGCCGCTTGCATATCAGTCCCGCAGCGACACTTCCTGCCTGCCTGGCGTCAAATTCTTTAATTCCTGCCGTTAAACAGCGAATTTTTTGCATATCCGGGTACGCTCACCGATAGAACTTGACCGTCCACGACGCAAGCAGTAAGACTAAAACGCCCAAAGTGATATACCAGTTTGGAACAGAAAGACGGCAAGAGGCCCAAAGCCTCTCGAAAAAAGGCTCGCGAACAGAAGGGAAAGCATATGGCAACGCTCTCGCTCAAGAACTGGAAGGACTGCAAGGAGGACCTGGTCGCCGCAGGCGTCGCCGTGCCCTCCTACGACACGTGCGCCGTGAAGGCCGCCGGCATGGAGCAGCCCGTGTGGATGCACTTCGGCGGCGGCAACCTCTACCGCGCCTTCCACGCCCAAATCGCCAACGAGCTCGCGAACAAAGGCCTGCTCACCCGCGGCGTCGTCGTGGCCGAGACCTTCCGTCCCTTCACGCTCGACGAGGTCTATGCCCCCTACAACTACGACATCCTGCAGGTCGTCATGAACGCTGACGGCACCCTTGACGAGAACCTCATCGCCGCGACGGCCGGCGGCGTCTTCGCGAACGCCCAGCGTCCCGAGGACCTTGCCCGCACCAAGCGCTACTTCGAGTCCTCCGACCTGCAGCTCGCCACCTTCACCATCACCGAGAAGGGCTACGGCCTGCGCGACGCCGCAGGCGAGCTCATGGGCTACGTCAAGGCCGAGCTCGAGGCCGGCCCCGAGGCCGCCGCGAGCACCATGGGCATCGTGTGCTCGCTCCTTCTTGCCCGCTTCAACGCCGGCGCCGCCCCCATCGCCATGGTCTCGACCGACAACTTCTCGCAGAACGGCTCGCGTTTCCGCGATGCCATCCTCACCGTTGCTAACGGCTGGCTCGAGCACGGCCATGTTGACCAGGCCTTCGTTGACTACGTTGGCGACGAGAGCCGCGTGAGCTTCCCCTGGTCCATGATCGACCGGATCACCCCGAACCCCTCGCCCGAGACCGAGGACGCCCTCAAGGCCCAGGGCTGGTGCGACCTCGACCTCATCAAGACCTCTGGCCCGACCTTCGCCGGCTTCGCGAACACCGAGGCCTGCCACTACCTCGTCATCGAGGACTCCTTCCCCAACGGCCGCCCGGCCCTGGACGAGGGCGGTGTCATCCTCTGTGACCGCGAGACCGCCGAGCGCGCCGACACCATGAAGGTCACCGCCTGCCTGAACCCGCTTCACACCTGCCTCGCCGTCTTCGGCTGCCTGCTCGGCTACGACCGCATCTGGAAGGAGATGGAGAACTCCGACCTCGCCTCCCTGGTCCACCACCTCGGCTACGACGAGGACCTGCCCGTGGTCGTCGACCCCAAGGTCATCGACCCGCAGTCCTTCATCGACGAGCTCACCGGTGAGCGCCTGGTGAACAAGTCCCTGCCCGACGCCCCGCAGCGCATCGCGACCGACACCTCGCAGAAGGTCGCCATCCGCTACGGCCACACCCTGCACGCCTACCTCGACGCCGGCAAGGACGTATCCGGCCTCACCTACATCCCGCTGACCATCGCGGGGTGGCTGCGCTATCTCATGGGCGTCGACGACCGTGGCGAGAAGTTCGAGTGCAGCCCCGACCCGCTGCTCGACGTCCTGCAGGCCCACGTCGCCGGCCTCGAGCTGAGCGTCGTTGACGCGGACGCCGTCCACGCCGCCGCGCAGCCGATCCTCTCGAACACCGAGATCTTCACGCTTGACCTGTACTCCGTTGGCCTCGGCGATAAGATCGAGGGTTACCTGCTCGAGATGCTGGCCGGCCCCGGCGCCGTTGCCGCGACCATCCACAAGTACCTCTAGCTCCCCCTGCTGCCGGCCGCGCTCCTGTGCCTGTGCCCGCGCCTGCGTCCGGCCGCTAGCCCCTCCCACACCCGTAACCGCGCGGGCTGCCTGCCCGCGCCCAATGATTAAGGAACCCACCATGCAGCTCTCTTTCCGCTGGTACGGCCCCGAGTCCGAGAAGATCACCCTGCAAGAGATCGCCCAGATCCCCGGCTGCAAGGGCATCGTCGGCACCCTCTTTGACATCCCCGCCGGCGAGGTCTGGCCCCGCGAGCGCATCCATGCCCTGCGCGAGCAGGTCGAGGCCGCCGGCCTCAAGCTCGAGTGCATCGAGTCCGTCAACGTCTCGGACGACATCAAGATCGGCCTGCCCACCCGCGATGCCCATATCGAGGCCTACAAGGAGACCATCGAGAACCTCGCCGCCGAGGGCGTCAAGTGCATCTGCTACAACTTCATGCCCGTCTTCGACTGGGTGAAGTCCGACCTCGACTACACCCTGCCCGATGGCTCCAAGACCCTCGCCTTCGTGAAGGCCAACATCCCCGACGACCCGCAGGAGATCATCGACCGCGTGTCCAATGGCTCCGGCGACCTCACCCTTCCCGGCTGGGAGCCCGAGCGCTTGGCCCAGGTCCGCGCGCTTCTCGACGCCTACAAGGACGTTGACGAGGACAAGCTCCGCGAGAACCTCGTCTACTTCCTTGAGGCCATCATGCCGACCTGCGAGAAGTGCGACGTCAAGATGGCCATCCACCCGGACGATCCCCCGTACTCTATCTTTGGCCTGCCGCGCATCATCAAGAACCGCGAGGATCTCGACTGGCTGTGCAACGCGGTCGACACCCCTTACAACGGCATCACCCTCTGCTGCGGCTCCATCGCCGAGGACCCGGCCAACAACGTCTACGACATCCTCGACGAGTTCTCGGCCCGCGGGCGCATCCATTTCGTGCACATGCGCAATATCAAGTACATCAGCCCCGAGGTTCCCGGCAACAAGGACTTCTATGAGGCGCCGCACCCCAGCGAGTACGGCTCGCTCGACCTCGTCCGCATGATGAGCGTCCTGCACAAGAACGGGTTTGACGGCTACATGCGCCCCGACCACGGCCGCATGATCTGGGGCGAGACGGGCCGCCCGGGCTACGGCCTCTACGACCGCGCCCTCGGCATCGCCTACATCAACGGCGTCTGGGAGACGCTCGATAAGGCCGCCGGCGCCGACGCGACCGTTTCCGCCAAGAAGGGCGAGTAGCGGCCATGCTCCTCAACGACGACTTCCTTCTTTCCACGGAGTGGGCGCGCCGCCTTTACCACGGTCACGCCGAGAAGATGCCGATCATCGATTACCACTGCCATCTCGTGCCGGCCGAGATCCACGCGAACCGCTCCTACGAGAACCTCGCGCAGGTCTGGCTCTACGACAACGGCTTCGGCGATCACTACAAGTGGCGCCTCATGCGCGCGAACGGCACGCCCGAGTCCGTGATTCGCGGCGACGACGATTACGCCAAGTACCTGGCCTTCGTTGACGCCGTGGAGCGCGCGGTGGGCAACCCCATCTACGAGTGGAGCCACCTGGAGCTGCGCCGCTTCTTCGACATCGACCTCACCATCTGCCGCAAGAATGCCGAGGCCATCTGGGAGCGGGCCAACGCGCTTCTCGCCACGCCGGAGTTTACCGCCAAGCGACTCATCCAGCGCATGAACGTGACCTGCGTGTGCACCACGGACGACCCCGTGAGCGACCTGGCCTACCACAAGCTGCTTGCGGCTGAGGAGGGCGAGAACGGCTTCAAGGTCCTGCCGACGTTCCGCCCCGACGGCCTCATGGGGATCGACGGCGCGGGCTTCGTGGAGTACGTCGATAAGCTCTCCGACGTCTCCGGGATCGAGGTCGTCGATTGGCCGACCCTCAAACAAGCCGCAGCCCAGCGGGTATCTTTCTTCCACGAGGCCGGCGGGCGCCTGGCCGATCACGGCATGAACTTGTTCGTGTTCTGCCCGGCCTCCGACGAGGTCGTCGACGACATCGTCTGCCGCGTGCTCAACGACGAGGGCTGCACGCCCGCCGAGGCCGCGGCCTACCAGAGCGCGCTCACACTCTTCCTCATGGGGGAGTACGAGGCGCGCGACTGGACCCTGCAACTGCACATGAACTGCTTCCGCAACGATTCGTCCAAGAACTTCGTGGCCCTGGGCGCCGATGCCGGGTTCGATACGGTGGGCGACCAGCCCGACATGGTCTACCAGGTTAAGCGCCTGCTCGACGCGGCCGAGTCCGCCGACGCACTCCCGCGCTGCATCCTCTACAGCCTGAACGAGGCCGACTGGATGGGGCTGGCGTCTCTTGCCGGCGCGTTCCAGTGCTCGCCCGCGCGGCCAAAGATCCAGTTCGGCTGCGCCTGGTGGTTCAACGACACCTTTACCGGGATAAAGAAGCAGCTCACCATGGCTGCCGAGCAGGGGCTTCTTGGCAACTTCACGGGCATGCTCACGGACTCGCGCAGCTTCCTCTCCTATCCGCGCCACGAGTATTTCCGCCGCGTGCTTTGCCACACCATCGGCGAGTGGGTCGAGCTGGGGCGCCTGCCCGAGGACGAGGAGTACCTGGGCGGCATCGTCGAGGACATCTGCTACAACAACGCACATTCGTACTTTGGCTTCTTCGAGTAGAGAGGGAACCGAACTATGCGCACCTACATCAATCTGAACAAGGGTTGGCAGTTCACCGGCCCGACCGGCAGCGTCGAGCGCGTCGACGTGCCCCACACCTGGAACGCCATCGACGGCCAGGACGGCGGCAACGATTACTGGCGCGGCACCTGCACCTACGAGCGCGACTTCGAGACGCCGGCTTTCGATGCGTCTACGCAGGCCGTCTACCTCGAGTTCGAGGGCGTGAACGCCACGGCCGACGTCGAGCTCAACGGCCAGGGCGTGTGCCACCACGACGGCGGCTACTCGACCTTCCGCGTGAACGTGACCGACGTGCTCGCGGCCGCCGGCGGCCGGAACGTCCTGCGCGTCGCCGTCGACAACTCCAAGAACGACCGCGTCTACCCGCAGAAGGCCGACTTCACCTTCTACGGCGGCATCTACCGCGACGTGAAGCTCGTGGTGGTCTCGGCCACGCACTTCGCGCTCGATTACTACGGAACGCCGGGCGTGAAGGTCACGCCGCACATCGCCGACGGCGATAAGGACGCCCAGGTCCAGGTCGAGTCCTGGGTCGACGGCCCCGCGGCCGACGCGGCGACCGTGCGCGTGAGCCTCATCGACGCCGACGGCGTCGAGGTCGCGGCGGGGGAGGGCGCCGACGTCACGCTGCCCATCGCGGACGTACATCGCTGGGATGGCGTGAAGGACCCCTATCTCTATACCGCCAAGCTCACCCTTGTGGCCGCCGACGGCACCGAGCTCGACGCGGTTTCCGCACGATTCGGCGTCCGCAGCTTCCACATCGACGCCGACAAGGGCTTCTTCCTCAACGGTCGCGCCTACCCGCTGCGCGGCGTCTCTCGCCACCAGGACCGCAAGGGCATCGGCAACGCGCTTACGGCCGAGCAGCACCTCGAGGACATCAAGATCATCAAGGAGATCGGCGCCAACACGGTGCGCCTGGCCCACTACCAGCACAACCAGGTCTTCTACGACGCCTGCGACGAGGCCGGCTTCGTCGTCTGGGCCGAGATCCCCTACATCTCCGAGCACATGAACAACGGTCGACAGAACACCATCGACCAGATGCACGAGCTCATCGTTCAGAACTACAACCACGCGAGCATCTGCGTGTGGGGCCTCTCGAACGAGATCACCATCTCGACCAAGGACAAGGCCGACATGCTGGACAACCACCACGTGCTCAACGACCTCGTGCACAAGATGGATCCGACGCGCCCGACGACCCTTGCCTGCTACGCCATGTGCGGGCCCTTTAACAAGAGTGCGTTCGTGTCCGACGTCGTTGCCTGGAACCTCTACCTGGGCTGGTACGTGCCGGGCCTGTGGCTCAACAAGGCTTGGTTCGGTTTCTGGCGCCTCGTTCACAAGGACCGCGCCATCGGCATGAGCGAGTACGGCTGCGAGGCCATGCCCAACCTCCACTCCGAGAAGCCCCGCCGCAACGACCACACCGAGGAGTACCAGTGCGTGTACCACGAGTACATGCTCAAGTTCTTCGATAAGCGCCCGTACTTCTGGGCCACGCACGTGTGGAACATGTTCGACTTCGCGGCCGATGCCCGTGACCAGGGCGGCGAGCCCGGCATGAACCACAAGGGTCTCGTGACCTTCGACCGCAAGACCAAGAAGGACTCCTTCTACATCTATAAGGCCTGGTGGAGCGACGAGCCGTTCGTGCACCTGTGCTCCAAGCGCTTCGAGGACCGCTGCGCCAGCTCCATCACGGTCAAGGCTTACTCGAACCAGAAGTCGGTGACCTTCTACGTCAACGGCGAGAAGGTCGAGACCGTGGCCGAGAACCCGAAGGATCCGCACGTGTTCCGTCTCTTCATCCCGCTTACCGAGGGCGAGACCCGCGTCGAGGCCGTTGCCGGCGAGTGCCGCGACGAGGCCACGTGGCGCCGCGTCGACACGCCGAACCCGGCATACAAGCTCGTTAAGAAGAAGGGCCAGCAGAAGAGCAACTGGGCCGACAACGAGTAGCGGGTAACTACACGCACGGCTTGGCGCCCCCTGTGAATTCTCTTCAGCTCAGCTTCGCTGCTTCGCGGCTCAGAAATCGCTGAAGAGAAATCACAGGGGGCGCCTTGCGTTCAGTCGCAGGCCCGCTGGACAGGGTTTTGACGTGCTCGCGACGGCCTCTTAGATGCAACTCTGACTTTTGCACGACTTAATTCGGGTTTGGTGAGTAGACCGGGTCTTTGAAGGCCTGCCAACTGGCAAAACGCGGGTGGCGAGGCCTTTGATACTCGATGCTTCCGAATTAAGTCGTGCAAAAGTCAGAGTTTGTTCTTGCGGGTTTCGATGCACTGCGGCGCCGATACGAGGATTGGGATATCAGTATCGGCGGGTTCTCAGTTACTGAACAGTTCAGTTCTTTGTGTTCATTTTTCATATCCGCTGCTACCGTTTACCGTTTGGTGGGTACCGCTGGCTTGAAAACTAACTGACTAGGTCATATTTCCGTTTTATTGCCCCTAAGCTGATATATCAGCGAAGGAGGGGACGCCGTGTCGGCTCCCTAAAGCAATGACGGAAAGGAAGGGAAGATGGCGAGCAACCTCGACCCCACGGACTACAAGTCCCGCAAGAAGGCCTGGAAGAAGGCGAAGCGTCGCGTGGCCCTGCCCGCGAAGATCCTGTGTTTTATCCTGCCGGTGATCTTTATCGCCACGGGCATCGCGCTGTACTTCTTCAACTGGTTCCCCATGACGTTCGACCTCATCACGGCCTCGAACCGCAACGGAATCTCGAACGCGGACGAGTCGGCACAGTACTTTACCAGCGACTTCTCCAGCGATGAGGAGCGCATCGCCTACGGTCAGGCGCTCTCCGAGAAGGTCGAGGCCGAGGGCGCGACCCTGCTGCGCAACACCGACGACGCCCTGCCGCTGGCCCGCGGCTCCAAGGTCACGCTGATGAGCCACTCCTCCGTGGACCTGGTCTACGGCGGCACCGGCTCGGCCGGCCTCGACACCTCCGAGGTGCCGAACCTCAAGGACGCTATGGAGGCTGCCGGCTTCGAGGTCAACCAGTCCATGTGGGATTTCTACACCACGGGCGCCGGCTCGGCCGAGGAGTATCAGCGTCAGACCGTGAGCCTCACCGGCAGCTCGCCGGTCACGGCCAACCAGGTCAACGAGGTTCCCTGGGACGTTTATGACCAGGCCGCGCTCGACTCCATCGCCGACTACGGCGACGCCGTCCTCGTCACGATTTCCCGCGTGGGCGGCGAGGGCTACGACCTCAACACCACCGACGAGCACGCCCGCTCCGGCGGCTACCTCGGCCTCACTGAGGAGGAGCGCGACCTGCTCGCCAACCTCAAGTCGATGAAGGCGGCCGGCACGGTCAAGAAGGTCGTCGTGCTGCTCAACTCGTCGAACCCTATCCAGCTCGACTTCCTCAAGGACGCCGACTACGACATCGACGGCGTGCTGTGGGTCGGCGGCGTGGGCGCCCAGGGCATCAACGCCGTGGGCAAGATCCTTGCCGGCGACGTGAACCCCTCGGGCTCGCTTTCCGACACGTTCCTCTACGACAACCTGAGCGCGCCCTCAGTGGCCAACTCCGGCGACTTCACCTACGCCAACGCCGAGGAGGCCGGCCTCACCAAGTACAACAACAAGTACATGGTCTACGAGGAGGGCATCTACGTCGGGTACCGCTACTACGAGACCCGCTACGAGGACGCCGTCATGGGCACCGCGGGCGTGGGCGACTGGGCCTACGATGACGACGTTGCCTTCGCGTTCGGCTCCGGCCTCTCGTACACGACCTTTACCACCTCGGACGTGACCAGCACCTACGACGCCGCGACGGACACCTTCACGGTGAGCGCCACCGTCACCAACACGGGCAAGGTCGCGGGCTCCAAGTCCGTGCAGGTCTACATGCAGTCGCCCTACACCGACTACGACCGCGCCCACGGCATCGAGAAGGCCGCCGCCCAGCTCGTCGGCTTCTCCAAGACCAAGCAGCTCGAGCCCGGCGAGTCCCAGACCGTGAGCGTTCGCGTCTCTCGCCGCGACATGGCCTCCTACGACGCCGACGGCGCGGGCACCTACATCCTCGACGCCGGCGACTACCTGCTGACCATCGCCGACGGCGCCCACGCCGCCGTGAACAACTTCCTCGCGCACAAGGGCTACACGCCCGAGTCCACCGCGGGTGTGATGGACGCCGCTGGCGACGCGTCGGCCGTGTCCGTCTGGACCTGCGATGCGCTTGACTCCACGACCTACGCGACCTCCGCGATGGGTGTGGCCATCGAGAACCAGTTCGACGACGCCGACCTCAACCGCGCCGACTACACGGGCGACCAGCAGGTCACCTACCTGTCCCGCTCCGACTGGGAGGGCACGCTTCCCACCGAGGCGCCGACCCTTACCGCGACCGACGAGATGGTTTCCCAGCTCGCCGACTCCCGCTATGCCGAGGGTCTCTACGACGGCAAGTACGCCGACGCGACCATGCCGACAACCGGCGCCAAGAACGGCCTCAAGCTCATCGACCTGCTCGACCTCGACTACGACGACCCGAAGTGGGACGACCTGCTCGACCAGCTCACCACCTCTGACATGAGCTTCCTCATCGGCTCGGCCTTCCACTACACCCAGCCCATCGAGTCCATTCAGCTCCCGGGCACCCGCGACGAGAACGGCCCGACCGGCCTCACCACCACGCTCTTCGGCGCCAAGTCCGACGTCAAGACCATGGGCCTGCCCTCCGAGGACGTCATGGGCGCGACCTTCAACACCGAGCTGCTCAATGACGTGGGCCGCGTGATCGGCAACGACTGCATCGCCGCCAACGTCGCCTATCTCTACGGCCCGGGCGCCAACATCCACCGCAACGCCTACTGCGGCCGCAACTTCGAGTACTTCTCCGAGGACAGCTATCTCTCCGGCAAGCTCCTCTCGGCCGAGTGCCAGGGCATCGAGTCCAAGGGCGCCCACGTGCTCGTCAAGCACTTCGCGCTCAACGACCAGGAGACCAACCGTTGCGGCGTCTCGACCTGGGCCAACGAGCAGTCCATCCGCGAGGTCTACCTGCGCTGCTTCGAGTACACCTTTACCGAGGGCGCTTGCAACGGCGTGATGACCTCCTACAGCCGCGTCGGCTGCCACTGGAACGGCGGCGACGAGGGCATGATCTCGGGCGTGCTGCGCGGCGAGTGGGCCTGCAACGGCGCGATCATCTCCGACAACTCCGCCATGGCCTACACCTACATGCACGGCACCGACGGCGTGCTCGCGGGGTCCGATCTCTTCGACTCCATGTGCGAGATCGAGTGGGACCAGCTTCAGGACTACGAGAACGACCCCGTCATCGTCTCGGCCATGCGCGACGCCTGCCACCGCATCGCCTACGCGACGCTGAACTCGCTCGCCATGAACGGCATCGGCGCGGAGACCACGGTCTCCTACAAGCTGCCCGCCTACGTGGTCGTCGACACCGCCTGCTGCGTGCTCTCCGGTGCAGGATTCGTGTTCTGCCTGGTCTTCACCATCGTGAAGAAGCGCGCCTTCAAGAAGGCGAACCCCAAGCCGATGAAGGCGTAAGCGCGGGTTTTCGCGCGGGGTTCTTGGCAAGGGGCGGCGACTCGCCCCGTCATCCAAGTAAGGAGAAGCACCGGTTTCCGAGAGATTCTCGGGGCCGGTGCTTCTCTGTATATGTCACTTTGGAGAGGGCGAGGGGGCTGTCCCTTCGCCGAGCCGCGGACAAAGGGGCAGTCCCCTTTGTCCGCTCGGGAAGGGGAGCCATGGGGGAGAAGCGCGCGACGCATGCGGAGGCGATGGCTAGGGCCAAGGCGCCCGTGGCCGAGATACTCGAGGAGGCTGCCTCGGCGGGCGACTTTGCCCTCAGCGTGTCCGGCCTGCGTCACCATTTCCAGGATGTCTGCTCCACGCGCCTGAAGGACGTCGACCTTACGCCGGCGCTTCTTTACTTCATGCTCTACATTGGCAAGCACGATGGCTGCACGCAGCGGCAGATGACCGACGCGCTCTGCATGGATGTGGGCTACTCCACGCGCTCCGTGGCCAAGCTCGTGGAGGCCGGCTATGTCGAGCAGCGCCCGAACCCCGCCGACGGGCGGAGCAGCCTGCTGTATCTGACCCCTGAAGGCAAGGAGGCCTACGCGTTCGGGCGCCGTATCCTCGTTGAGTGGAACGATCAGGTGCTCAGCGTCCTTTCGGATACGGAGAAGGAACTGCTGGTCGGGCTTCTTGGCCGCGTGATCGTTGCCTTAGGAAGCGATGTCGTGGGCAAATCCGCAGGTAAAGAGACAAACTAGCTGACTAAGGCAAGTATACCAGTCTAAAAATCGTATTAGATGGTTTACGTTTAGCGTAAAAACGTCAATTATCAGCAGCGTTAAGCCAGCCTATATGCGCAGCCGTTAACCTTCTCATCAGAGAATCTATATTGTTTCCTCGCCGAATTTTAACCGTTTACCTACAAATCAGGTCCATCCACGGTTCTGATATACCAGTCGGCCCGGCATTGGGGTCAATATGGTCTTGCTGATATACCAGTCGCAGGCATGAGACTGGCAAACACAGAGACCATGCCCTGAGCGACGCCGGCCGCGCGCCTCGCCGCCTGCAGGGCAAAGAAGAAAGGAAGGGACATGAGCACTTTCGCAATGATGCCCGCAAACGGGAAGGGGGCGCAGTCATGAGCAACGAGGCCAAGCCCAAGTCCATGCTGACCCGCCGCGGATTCGTCGGCGTCGGAGCCCTCGGCCTTTCGGCCGCGGTGGGCGCCGGCACCGTCATGGAGCAGTTCAGCACCACGCTCGACACCAACCTCGGCACCACGAGCGAGGCCCTGAGCTCCCAGAGCACCGCCGACGAGCCGCTTTACGAGGCGTACATGCCCTCTGAGGAGCTTCTCAACTCCGACGGCACGGGCAACTCCCACGCCATCATCCAGAAGGCCATCGACCTCAACCGCACGCAGGCCGCCGAGGGCTGCGTCCTCATGAAGAACGTGACCGAGTCCGGCAACGGCCTGCCGCTCGCCGCCGGCTCCAACGTCACCCTCTTCGGCATCCGCTCCGAGGTCCCCATGCTCGGCTCGAGCTTCGGCCTGAAGCTCTTCGGCCCCGCCATCACCCTGAAGCAGGCGCTCGAGGACGACCGCACCGACTTCGCGAACACCATCACCACGAACGTCAACCGCCAGACCCTGGCCGTCGCCCCCACGATGTCCTCCTGGACCGGCGACGAGTTCGACTTCGACGGCGCCGGCATGAACGTCAACCCGACGATGTCCGCGGCCTACGCCAAGCTCAACGAGACAATCAACCACGCCCACTGCGAGATGACCGTCACCGGCTACGACCCCAAGGAGCCGAGCGTCGCGGACATCGAGGGCGTCAATTCCGACTTCCGCTCGAGCTTCTCCGGCTATGACGACGCGGCCATCGTCGTGATCTCTCGCCCGACTGCCGAGTCCGTCGACTACCTGCCCGGCGACGTGGCCGATGGCCTGGGCGTCGACGAGCCGCTCCAGATCACCGACAACGAGCGCGCCGCGATTCAGCTCGCCAAGGACTGCTCCAAGAACGTCATCGTGCTTCTCAACACCGCCAACACGGTCGAGATTCGCGAGCTCAAGGACGACCCGGACATCTCAGCCATCCTCTGGATCGGCTTCCCCGGCTGCTACGGCATGCTCGGCGTCGCCGACATCCTCGCGGGCAAGGCCAACCCCTCCGGCGCCCTCACTGACACCTACGCCACCCACAACATGAGCGCCCCGGCCATGCAGAACATGGGCGACTACTCCTACGCCAACGCCGATATCCTCACCCGCCCCGCGGGCATCTTCGGCGACGTCGCGTCCAAGTACATCATCGAGTGCGAGGGCATCTACATCGGCTATAAGTACTACGAGACCCGTTACTTCGACGCCGTGATGAACCAGGGCAACGCCACGTCCGCCGCCGGCGCGACCGTGGGCGACGTCTGGACCTACTCCGACGAGGTCGTCTACCCGTTCGGCTACGGCCTCTCCTACACCACCTTCAAGCAGGAGTTCGACGGCGACCCCGCCCTTGAGGTCAAGAAGGACGACAAGACCGGCGCCACCACCGCCTACCTCACCTGCAAGGTCAAGGTGACCAACACCGGCGACGTGGCCGGCAAGTCCATCGTCGAGGTCTTCGGCCAGGCCCCCTACACCGCGGGCGGCCTCGAGAAGGCGGCCATCCAGCTCATCAACTTCGAGAAGACTGGCGAGCTCGAGCCGGGCGCCTCCGAGACCGTTGAGGTCAAGTGCGACCTTCAGTACATCGCCAGCTGGGACAGCTCCTTCGCCAACGCCGACGGCACCAAGGGCACCTACGTGCTCGACCCCGGCGACTACTACTTCGCCCTCGGCAACGGCGCGCACGAGGCCGTGAACAACGTCCTGGCCGCCCAGGGCGCCGACGAGGCCGCCATCGACGGCACGGGCGACAAGTCCCTCGTCTACAAGCTCGAGGTCAACGAGGGCGTCATCTCCAAGACGGCCTTCTCCATCTCCAAGAACGGCTATCAGGTCTCCAACCACCTCGAGTACGCCGACTGGAACCACTTCCAGCCCGGCGAGGTCACCTACCTTTCCCGCGCGGATTGGGAAGGCACCTGGCCCAAGGAGTACGCCGGCATGACGCTCACCGATGAGGACCTCATCGACAAGCTGAACGGCCACTACTACGACCTCAAGACCGACGACGACGTCTCCGGCATCGCCTGGGGCGCCCAGTCCGACCTCATGTTCTGGGACATGAAGGGCAAGGAGTACGACGACCCCGCGTGGAGCGAGCTTCTCGACAAGATCACCCTCGAGGAGGCCCTCTACATCGCCACCTTCGGCGGCCCGTCGATCCCCGGCATCGAGTCCATCGGCCTGCAGGAGCACTACCTCACCGAGAACGCCGGCAACGGCATCGTCCTGGCCCTCGGCGCCTCTAAGGACACCGCTGCCCCCTGGACCATCTCCGAGAGCGACGCGAACGCAGCCTGGAACGGCGCCGTCTTCG
The DNA here is from genome assembly GCA_963605405.1 of bacterium. Lineage (GTDB taxonomy): Bacteria > Actinomycetota > Coriobacteriia > Coriobacteriales > Atopobiaceae > Paratractidigestivibacter. The sequence continues at coordinate 52,722 of CAVCUP010000017.1, forward strand.
GCAACGCGCCTCTTACCGCCGCGTCCTTTAACAACAAGCTCTACTTCCAGATGGGCGAGTTCATGGGCGAGGAGTCGCTCTTCTCCGGCATCGCCATGCTCTGGGGCCCGGGCCTGAACGTCCACCGTCAGCAGTACAACGGCCGTACCGGCGAGTACTACTCCGAGGACCCGATCGTCTGCGGCAACGCGGCCATGGAGTACTCCATGGGCGCCCTCGAGTACGGCCTGATCGCGTCGCCGAAGCACTTCGCCTTCAACGACCAGGAGACCAACCGTGCCGGCGTCGCCCCGTACATGACCGAGCAGCAGGCGCGTGAGAACGAGCTGCGCGGCTGGCAGATCGCCTTCGAGGCCACCGACTACGACACAGACGACCACAACGCCAACATGACCGGCCTCATGACGTCGTTCTCCAAGATCGGCCCCGTCGAGTGCACCTGCTCCACCGGCCTCATGACCGACATCCTCAAGAACGAGTGGGGCTTCCGCGGCTACGCCGTCACCGACATCTACGACGACACCGACCTGTGGACGAGCGTCCTGGTGTCCGGCACGACCTGCTTCGATACCCGCGGCATCTCGGGCTTCTACGGCTCCACCACGCTCGAGAACTGCTCGACCTTCGCCAGCCAGCTCGACGGCGTGAAGATCGGCGCCGCCAAGGTCGCCGGCGACGCGACGGTCCAGAAGGCCGTCAAGGAGTCCGCGCACATGATCCTCTACGCGATGACCCAGTCCAACCTGATCAACCGTTACAACAGCACCACCAAGATGGAGAAGCAGATGACCTGGTGGCGTGGCTCGTACCTCGGTGCCGCCGCAGCCTTCGGCGTGCTTGCCGTCGGCGCCGCCGCCTCCGCGGTCGTGAGCTCGCGTAAGAGCGAGAAGAAGGAGGCCTAAGAGACATGTCGTCCACTACCGTAAAGAAGGGCGTCGGCCTCTACCTCGACGCCGTCGCCGTTGTCCTGGCCGTCGTCGGCATCATCGCCGCCGTCGTGAGCACCACCATGGGCGAGGGATACGAGTTCTCCGGCCTGGGCATGTGCATTTGCCTGGCTATCGTGGCCATCGCGCTCGTGGTCGCCGCGGTCTACACCGACCTCAAGCGCGCCGAGAAGGGCCAGGGCGCGGGGATCGTCTCCGTGTTCGCCCTCGGCGTGGCCATCTTCCTCATGGTGTTCTGCGGGGTCCAGGTCGTCGCCTCGCGCGCCCTCTCCATCTCGGGCCTCTTCTCCTGGAACTCCATGGACACGACCGGCTGGCAGATGTTCTACGCCGCCGCGACGTCCGCCGGCGGGTTCGTCCTCGGCGCGGTGCTCCTCACCGTCGGGTGCTTCCTGCCCACCGCCAAGAAGGCCTAGCCCTTGGCGTTGCCGGCTCGGCCGGCGTAACAACGCTATCTGATATGCCAGCTGCGGCATAGTTCAGACGTGGAGCCTTGCCCCCGAATCCGACTTACGGGGCAAGGCTCCTCTCATATCTCGCTGATAAACAGCGTAAATTCGCTTCAATAGTCCGTTCACCGCCAAAATCAGGCCGTAGGCGAGGACATACGGTCAGCTCGATTTGGCTTCAACTAATATACTAGCAACGAGATTTGCAGCGAACTTCTTTGTAGAAAGGAACGCGCATGGCTGATACCACCAAAGACAAAGCCGCGGAGGGCGGGACGAGCTCGCTCAACCAGGCCAAGCTCTACCAGCTCGTCCTCTTCCCGTTCAACAACGGCGCGACGAACGTGTACTACGTCCTGCTCATGAACTACATCGCCTACTACGCCAACGGCGTGCTCGGCCTCGTGCTCGCGTTCGCGACCACCATGGTCACCGTGACGCGCGCCCTCGACGCCTTCATCGACCCGATCGTGGGCATGATGATCGACCGCACCGAGACCAAGTTCGGCAAGTTCCGCCCGTTCATGGTGCTCGGCAACGTCGTGATGATCGTCTCGTCGCTGCTGCTCTTCTACGGCACCCGCCTGATCCCCGCCGACGCGACGGCCGTCAAGTACGTGCTCTACACCGTCTTCTATATCCTGCTGATGGTCGGCTACTCCATCCAGACCTCCTGCACGCGCTCGGGCCAGACCTGCCTGACCAACGACCCGAAGCAGCGCCCGACCTTCACGCTGTTCAACACCATCGCCTCGCTCGTGGGCATGGGCGTGACCATGGCCGTGGCCTCCATCGTCGGCGGCAACGTCGGCTTCGGCACCGAGGCCTTCTTCAACTTCCTCATCCCGCTGGTGATCATCCTGTCTGCGGCCCTCACCGCGCTAGCCGTCATCGGCATCGCCGGCAAGGACAAGAAGGAGTACTGGGGCCTGGGCGGCAACGACGCCGCCGAGGAGAACAAGCTCTCCCTCAAGGACTACGTGCAGATCTTCAAGGCAAACAAGGAGCTCCAGCGCCTCATGGTCGCCGCGTCCGGCACCAAGTTCGCCTTCGCCGTGGCCACCAACACCTCCGTCGGCATCCTTCTGTACAGCTGCATGATGCACAACTACAACGGCCTGTACCTGCCGATGTACGTGATGGGCTACGTGTTCTCGGCGCCGTTCTTCATCGGCGGCCTCAAGATGAGCCAGAAGCACGGCCAGAAGAAGACCCTCGTGACCTTCACCTCGCTCGCGCTCGTTCTCTACCTGGGCGTCGTTATCCTGCTCGCCATGTGGGACCCGAACAACGCCGCGATGAACCTCTCCATCTTCTCCACCGAGGGCGGCTTCCACCTCACCCTCAACGCCTATACCGTGATCTTCATCGTCCTCTACGGCCTGGGCTACGGCGCGTACTACTCCACCGCCGATATGGCCATCCCGATGATCGCCGACTGCTCCGACTACGAGATGTACCGCTCCGGCAACTACGCCCCGGGCGTCATCGGCACGCTCTTCTCCTTCGTGGATAAGCTCGTGAGCTCGCTTTCCACTACTGTGGTCGGCATCGCGCTTCTGGCCGTGGGCCTCTCCGAGCTGCCTGACACCACCACCGCGTACGCCTCCGGCATGAACTGGCTCACCATCGTGCTCTTCTGCGTGATCCCGATGGTCGCGTGGGTGCTGACGCTCATCGCCATGAAGGGCTACACCCTCACCGGCGAGCGCATGAAGGAGATCCAGGCCGTGAACGCCTGCCGTAAGGACGCCATCGCCGGCGGCATGAGCGTGGACGAGGCCCTGGGCGCCTACACCACCATGGACCAGGTTCCCGCGAAGTACCGCGAGTAGCCGCGGGCGGGGGCAAGAAGCTCCTCGCATCCCTTGCGTAGCCGGTCGGCGCACGTTGCCGACCTGCCTTCCTTCCCGGAAAAGCCGCGTTCCCGTTTGGGGGCGCGGCTTTTCTGCGCGCGGGGTGGGGCCGGCTGGCTCGCCCGTGTTGCGTAAACCGGGGTGGCGGCAATTGAGGGCCGTTGTCTGTTGCGTAAAACGGAGTGATGGCAGCGGGCGCCCTGCCCCTGTTGCGTAAAACGGTGTGATGGCAATAAGGACGGCGGATTTGTTGCGTTTATCGGGGTGATGGCAGCGCTTCGGAGTGGTGCGCCTGCCATCACCCCGGTTTTCGCAACGCGCGGCACGTGCTTCTTGCCATCAGCCCGGTTTACGCAACGCGCGGCACGTGCTTCTTGCCATCACCCCGATTTACGCAACCTCGTCCTGGAGCCGATTGCCGTCAGGCCGATAAACACAACGCCGCAGCCCTCCTCACCGCCGCTGTCCTGCATTTGATAACGCCGGAACGTCGCTTTGGCGCGTTTGGGGCCTGGGCCGGTTGCGTCAATGCCCGCGCCGGATGCGTTCTTATCGCGAGGTGGGCGCCTTGCGTCGAAAACCAGTCCGTAGTGGCGAGAATCGCCCGGACGGCCCGGCGCTCGTGGCTTGCGGCCTACTTTTTTTGATGCAAGCACAACGCGAAGAAAGGGGCGCTATGGCACCGGCGGCGGCACTTGAGGAATATCGCAACTGGCACGGAAAGATCGAGGTCGTCAACCGGGTGGAGATCGACTCGCCGGCGAAGCTCGCGAAGGTCTATACCCCCGGCGTCGCGGCGCCGTGCAAAGAGATCGCCCGCGACCCCGAGCTGAGCTTCGACTACACGCGCCGCGGCAACCTTGTGGCCGTCGTGACCGACGGCTCGGCGGTCCTCGGCCTCGGCGACATCGGTCCCGAGGCGGGGATGCCCGTGATGGAGGGCAAGGCCGCCCTGCTCAAGAGCCAGGCCAACGTCGACGGCTTCCCCCTCTGCATCAAGTCCGAGGACCCCGACGACATCGTGCGCACCGTCGAGCTGCTTTCCGGCACGTTCGGCGCTATACACCTTGAGGACATCTCCGCGCCGCGCTGCTTCGAGATCGAGGCACGCCTGCGCGAGGCCCTCGACATCCCCGTGTACCACGACGACCAACACGGCACTGCGGTGGCAACGGCAGCCGCGCTCGTCGGCGCCTGCCGCGTCACGCACCGCGAGCTGTCGAGCGCGCGCATCGTCATCGTGGGGGCGGGGGCCTCGGGGGTCTCGATCGCCGAGCTGCTCTTCTCTCTCGGGGCGTCCGACATCGTGCTCGTCGACCGGGAGGGGATCGTCGGCGAGAAGTCCCCGCAGTGCACCGACTACACCCGCCGCGTCATCGCGCGAACGAATCCCCGCGGCTTGACGGGCGGCCTTACCGAGGCGGCGGCGGACGCGGACGTCCTTATCGGCGTCTCCGAGGCGGGCGCGATTCCCGCCGCCGCGGTCGGCTCGATGGCCAAAGACCCCATCGTCTTCGCCCTCGCCAACCCCACGCCCGAGATCATGCCCGATGAAGCCGAGGCCGCCGGCGCCGCCGTCGTGGCGACCGGCCGCTCGGACTTCCCCAATCAGGTCAACAACCTGCTCGCCTTCCCGGGAATCTTCCGCGGCGC
>CAVCUP010000018.1:0-56951 GCA_963605405.1 bacterium
TGAACGGCGGCATCGAGGAGCCCAAGGAGGGCGAGGAGCGCGTGCTCGTCGCTTCCCCGAAGGTCGCCACCTACGACCTCAAGCCCGAGATGAGCGCTCCTGAGGTCACCGAGAAGCTCGTCGCGGCCATCAACGAGGACCGCGCCGACTTCTACATCGTGAACTTCGCGAACTGCGACATGGTCGGCCACACCGGCGTGTTCGAGGCGGCCGTCAAGGCCGTCGAGGCCACCGACGAGGCCCTCTCCAAGGTCGTTCCCGCCATCCTGGCCAAGGGCGGCTTCGCGCTGATCACCGCCGACCACGGCAACGCGGACCACATGTTCGACGTCGACGCCGAGGGCGAGAAGCACCCCTTCACCGCCCACACCACCAACCGCGTCCCGTTCATCATCGTGTCCGACAAGGCCAAGCTCACGGGCATCGAGGACGGTCGCCTGTCCGACATCGCCCCGACCATGCTCACCATGGCCGGCCTCGAGCCTTCCGCCGAGATGACGGGCCGCGTGCTCGCCACCGAGGAGTAGGGCAGAGCAGTTCGGCATTGCTTTACCCAAGAAGGCCGCTGTCGGGTTTCCGGCAGCGGCCTTTTCCATGAAGATGAGGCCTCAAGCAGCTTCATTACAGAGTGAGGGGCAGATAACCGCAAACGTTGCATGGTTGAGCATCTTTGTACATACGAAGAGCTGAGGGGCCTTTACGTACGGCGGATATCCTTGTTGTGATAGTCTTCTAATTTGTATGAACCGAGCTCTGATTAGGAGTCCTTTTGAACCCGCTGAACATTGTTCTCACCGTGCTTCTCATTCTCTCCGGCGTCCTCACCGTGATTCTCGTGCTTATGCACTCCGGCAAGGGAACCGGTGTCTCCGACATGATCGCGTCTTCCATGTACAACGCCGCATCGGGTTCCGGTATCTGGGAGAAGAACCTCGACCGTCTTACCGTGATCACCACCACTGTCTTCATCGTGTGCGCCATTGTGATGGCCCTCACGTTCCCCACGGGCACCATCGGCTAGGCAAGGGGCCTGCGAGACTAAGTCGAGAGAGACTCTTGATTAAATGATTCAACGAAGAAGGGCGAACAATTGCCCTTCTTTTTTGTTTCAGTGCTCGCAACGCTGAGGCTGCCTGCGACTACCCGTTTTGTTAAATAACCTGTAACACTTGACGCAACGTCAAAATATGTGCCCATCAAAGCATTAAAGTACTGTAACTATGTGTAATGGGTTTTCCTATTGCATTCTGTAAACGGGCTCAAGGGGCAAAACGGTTGCCCGGTCCGTGTTTCGCAGGAGGAGGAATCTTATGGCTCTGAACACGAACAGCGGCGTTACCCGTCGCAACTTCGTGAAGGGCGGCGTCGCCGCCAGCGCCCTGGCCGCCCTCGCGGCTTGCGGCAAGAAGTCCGATAGCAGCTCCAGCTCCAGCAGCTCCAGCGCCTCTTCGGACGGTACCGTCAAGTACTACATCTCCAACCCGGACTGCATCGACGCCTATAACCTCAACGAGGACCAGGGCACTCAGGTCGGTTATCTGCTCTTCGACGCTCTCACCAGCTTCGACTTCGACAAGAACGAGCTCGTCCCCAAGGCCGCCGCTTCCTGGGAGGCCAACGACGACGCCACTGAGTTCACCTTCCACCTCAACGAGGGCATGAAGTTCCACAACGGCGAGGACGTTGACGCCGAGTCCTTCGTCCGCGGCTGGACCCGTGTCGTCAACCCGTCCTACGGCCACACCAACGCCGGCGTTCTCGACTATCACCTGGCTCTCGTCGAGGGCTATGACGAGGCCCTCGCCGACACCACCGGCAAGGTCATGCTGTCCGGCTGCACCGCCAAGGACTCCCTGACCTTCGTGGTCAAGCTGACCGCCTCCTATGCCGACTTCCCCTACGTCGCGGCTCACCCGGCCCTCGGTCCGGCCCCCAAGGTCGTCGAGGAGACCGACAAGCTCGACGAGTTCTACCTCGCCCCGATCGGCAACGGCCCCTTCCAGATGGACGGCTCCTGGGTCGACGGCCAGTACATCAACCTGAAGTCCTTCGAGGACTACTACGGCGACAAGCCCGAGATCACCAACGTCCAGTTCAACATCCAGAAGGACGTCGAGACCGCTTACCGCGAGTTCACCGCCGGCAACTACGATGTGGCCGAGGTCCCGCCCGCGTCCATCACCGACGCCATCTCCACTTACGGCGAGGCTGAGGACGGCTACACCGCCACCCCGGGCAAGCAGGTTCTTACCGGTGCCGAGGTCTCCGTCTACTACATCAACCTCAACACCACCGACGAGGTCCTGAAGGACGTCAACCTGCGTCGCGCCATGTCGCTCGCCATCAACCGCCAGGCCATCTGCGACACGCTCTACAACGGCATCCGCACCCCGGCCGACGACATCCTCCCGCCGAAGATCCTCGGTTACAAGGAGGGCGCGTGGAAGTACTCCAAGTACGATAAGGACGCCGCCGTCGCCCTTCTCGACGAGTACTACCCGGCCGACGCCTCTGGCTCCCGCGGCATCTCCATCACCCTCTCCTACAACCCCGAGGGCGGCCACAAGGAGATCATGGAGATGGTCCAGGCCGACCTCAAGGCCGTGGGCATCGACGCCACCGCCGACACCCGCGAGTGGAAGGCCATTCTCGCCGACTACCGTAGCGGCAACACCCAGGCCGGCCGCCTTGGCTGGACTGCCGACTACCCGATCGCGGACAACTTCCTGTACTCCCTGTTCATCTCCACGGCCATCGGCGGCGACAACTGCTCGATGTTCTCCGACCCCGAGGTCGACGAGATGCTCAACAAGGCCCGCACGACCGTCGACGACGCCGAGCGCGTGAAGCTGCTCCAGGAGGTCGACGCAAAGATCGGCGAGGCCTGCCCGGTCATCCCGGTTATGTACTACGCCCACGAGGTCGTTGCCTCCAAGAAGTTCGCGTCGTTCAATTTCGACGCCGGTCGCCGCAACCACCTCGCCGAAGCCAAGCTTGCCTAGCTTGAGGCCGGTTGGCGCATAGAAATCGAGAGGGGCGAAGTCGCCTGGGAGCGCTTCGCCCCTCTTCCCGTTTTAATCGGTGCCGTTAAGCGACGATTCAGATTCGCCGGCGCCAGGGGCGCTCCGACGTCCCGATATGTCCGTTAAGCCAAGTAGGGGAGTCCCATATGGGCAAGTACATCCTGAAGCGTGTTCTTCAGTTCATCCCCGTCTTCCTCGGCGTCACCATCATCATGTTCCTCCTGCAGAACGTGGTTCCGGGCGACCCGATCAAGCTCATCGCCGGCGATAAGGCGCTGAGCCCGGAGACGGAGATCGCCATCAAGGCGCAGCACGGCCTCATCATCACCGATGACGACGGCAACCCGGTCTACGACGAGAACGGCGAGGTCATCGCGACGCCGCTCCCGCAGCAGTACGTGACCTATCTCACGGGCCTTCTCCAGGGCGACCTGGGCACCTCGTACAAGAAGTCGATGCCCGTGGCCGACATCCTGGCGCAGAAGTACCCGTATACCGTCAAGCTCGCGGTCGTTGCCATCTGCTTGGAGGCCATTGTCGGCATCGGCGCGGGCCTCATCTCTGCCATCAAGCGGTATTCCTTCTGGGATGTGCTCGTCACTCTCTTTACCTCTGTCATGGTCGCCATGCCCGCGTTCTGGCTGGGCATGATTTTGCAGCTGATCTTCGGCATCTGGCTCAAGGAGGCCACAGGCGAGGGTTTCTATCTGCCCATCTCCGGAGCGGGCGGCATCAACGGCGAGTTCCAGGACTGGGTCTACTACATTCTTCCCGCCGTTACCCTGGCCTCCGTGTCCACGGCCTATACCGCCCGCATCATGCGCTCGCAGCTGCTTGAGGTCATGAACCAGGACTACATCCGCACCGCGCGCGCCAAGGGCCTCTCTCGCCGCGACGTCATCTGGCACCACGCCCTTAAAAACGCCATGATCCCTGTCGTCACCTACATCGGCATCGACTTCGGCTCCATGCTCGCCGGCGCCATCCTTACCGAGACCGTCTTCAACTGGCCCGGCGTCGGCAACGAGATCTACAACGCCATCAGCCAGCGAGACTGGCCCATCGTCATGGGCGGCGTCACGATCATCGTCGTGGTGGTCATGGTCATCAACCTTCTCGTCGACGTGAGCTACGCGTTCCTGGACCCCAGGATTCGCTTCGGCACGTCCAAGTCCGAGAACTAGGAGGTGCGTAGCATGAGTGAAGAGAAGAAGAACGGCGGTTCCCTCGATTCCGAGGAGACCACCGCGCCCGAGGGCCAGAAGGCGACCAAGCCGGCCGAGGCCCGAACCCTTTGGAGCGACGCTTGGAAGCGCCTGCGCCGCAATAAGCTCGCCATGGTCGGTCTCGTGTGGATCATTGCCATGATTCTCGTGGCCGTGACGGCCGACCTCTGGGCCCCGCAGTGGCTGGGCTCGCCTACCGAGACCGACACCACGATGTCCGCCCAGCTCTCCAAGCTTCCCCCCTCGCCTGAGCACCCCTTCGGCACCGACTCGCTCGGTCGCGACGTGCTTGTCCGCGTCATCTACGGCGCCCGCGTCTCCCTCACGGTCGGCGTGCTCGCCACCGCGATCTCCACGATGATCGGCCTGGTGATGGGAGCCCTCGCCGCGTACTACGGCGGCATCTGGGACACCATCATCATGCGACTGGCCGACGTGTTCCTTGCGTTCCCGTACACGCTGTTCGTCATCGTGCTTCTCGCCGTGCTCGGCCAGGGCATCACGAACGTCTTCATCGCGATCGGCATCCTCGGCTGGCCGTCGATCGCCCGCGTGTTCCGAAGCGCGATCCTCACCGTCAAGGAGAACGACTACGTCGATGCCGCCCGTGCAATGGGCGCCTCCGACCTGCGCATCATCGCCCGTCACATCTTCCCGAACTCCGTCGCGTCCATCGTTGTCTACGCCACGATGAACATCGGCGGCGCCATCCTCACCGAGGCGGCGCTCTCGTACTTGGGAATGGGCGTCACCCCGCCGAACCCCTCCTGGGGCATCATGATCCAGGACGGCCAGAAGTACCTCGCCACCCAGCCCTGGCTCATGATCATGCCGGGCATCGCCATTCTGCTCACGGTCCTCGCGTTCACCCTCCTCGGCGACGGCCTGCGCGATGCCCTTGACGTCAAGATGAAGGATGCGTGATAGACGATGGCTTTCGGAAAGAAGAAGACCGTCGACCCGAGCCGGGACCTGAAGAACCAGCCCGTTCCCGAGGGTTCCCACCTGCTCGAGGTCGATGACCTCAAGATGTACTTCCACACCGAGGACGGCGTGGTCAAGGCCGTGAACGGCGTCTCTTACACGCTCGACCGCGGCGAGACCCTGGGCGTGGTCGGCGAGTCCGGCTCCGGCAAGTCCGTGACCTCGCTCACCATCATGGGCCTCATCGAGATGCCTCCCGGAAAAATCGAGGGCGGCGACATCCGCTATCGCGGCAAGTCCCTGCTTCAGATGTCCGAGACCGAGATGCAGAGCATCCGCGGCAACGACATCGCCATGATTTTCCAGGACCCGATGACCTCGCTCAACCCGGTCTATACCATTGGGCGCCAGCTCGGCGAGGGCCTGCGCCTTCACCGCGGCTACTCCAAGGAGCAGGCGCTCAAGCGTGCGGTCGAGCTCCTCGACCTCGTGGGCATCCCCAACCCGGAGCAGCGCGTCAAGGACTACCCGCACCAGTTCTCCGGCGGCATGCGCCAGCGCGTGATGATCGCCATGGCGCTCGCCTGCGACCCCGATATTCTCATCGCCGACGAGCCCACGACGGCCCTGGACGTCACCATCCAGGCCCAGATCATCGAGCTCATGAAGGAGATGCAGGAGAAGAACGGCAACGCCATCATCATGATTACCCACGATCTCGGCGTCGTGGCAGACATCGCCGACAAGATTATGGTCATGTATGCCGGCGCCCCCGTCGAGATGGGCACCGCCGACGAGATCTTCTACCAGCCTCACCACCCCTACACCTGGGGTCTCATGAACTCGATCCCCAAGACCGAGACGGGCGAGAAGCGTCCCCTGACGCCCATCGACGGCAACCCGCCCTCGCTTCTCAATCTTCCCGAGGGCTGCTCCTTCGCCCCGCGCTGCCCGTATGCCACGGACAAGTGCCGCTCTCAGAAGCCCGAGCGCGTGGAGGTCTCCGAGGGCCACTTCGCCCGCTGCCATTACGCGGGCAATAAGGAGTTCGTCGCCGCTCACACGCCCGAGAACTCCCGCACGAAGAAGGGAGGGGAGGCCTAAATGACCGAGAGCCGTACCCCGCTGCTTTCTGTCCAGCATCTTTGTAAGGAGTTCCCCGTCGAGTCCGGCGTCTTCGGTAAGCGCTTCTCCAAGAAGAGCGTCCACGCCGTCAACGACGTCTCCTTCGACATCTATCCCGGCGAGACCTTCGGCCTCGTCGGCGAGTCCGGCTGCGGCAAGTCCACCACGGGTCGCTGCATCATGCGCCTCACGAACCCGACGAGCGGCACCGTTCTTTTCGAGGGCAAGGACATCGCGAAGATGTCCAAGAAGGAGCTCAAGGAGATGCGCCGCAACATGCAGTTCATCTTCCAAGACCCCTACGCCTCGCTCAACCCCCGCATGACCATCGGCGAGATCGTCTCCGAGCCGCTGATCATCCACGGCGTCATGAACGACAGCGCCGAGCGCGTGAAGTATGTGCGCGAGCTGCTCGATATGGTCGGCCTGAACCCCGAGCACATCAACCGCTACCCGCACGAGTTCTCCGGCGGCCAGCGCCAGCGCGTCGGCATCGCCCGCGCCTTCGCCCTGAAGCCGAAGCTGATCATCTGCGACGAGCCTGTCTCGGCGCTCGACGTCTCCATTCAGGCGCAGGTCCTGAACCTGCTGAACGACCTCCAGAAGGAGACGGGCACGGCGTATCTCTTCATCGCTCACGACCTCTCCGTCGTCCAGCACATCTCCGACAACATCGGCGTCATGTACCTGGGCAACATGATGGAGTACGCCGACTGGCAGAAGCTCTACGATGAGCCGCACCACCCCTATACCCAGTCGCTTCTCTCTGCTGTCCCCGTGCCCGACCCGGATGTCCAGACCTCGCGTAAGCGCATCATTCTCGCGGGCGATCCGCCCTCGCCGATCGACGCGCCTTCCGGCTGCTGCTTCCACACGCGCTGCCCGATGGCCTGCGACAAGTGCGCAGCCGAGCGCCCGGAGTTCAAAGAGGTCGCCGCCGGTCACTTCTGCGCCTGCCACTTCGCGGCGCCGAACCCGATCAAGGAGTCCTCGATCGAGCTTTAGGCCCCGCTCGTGCGAGTATCTCGTAGGCTCTTCATAGAGAACGCCTGAAGGACAGGCGCTTTCCCGCAAAAGTCGCGTTAGGCGCGCCGTTCGGGGGAGCGCCTGTCCTCTTCTGTTTCCTTGGGTGCGTATAGTTGGGTTGACTCGGGCATCTGGCGGGCGTTTTGCGGCCTTTTGGGCAAGATATTCTTGAGGGCAATTATGGGCCGTTTGATTGCTCACAGCGTATCTACCTGGGAAAACGATGACTCTAAATCTTAGGCAAAGGAGCAGCATAGGAAAAAATTCTCGCCAAGGCCAAAATTTTTTGAGATTTGGGGTTGCACTGAGCTTGAAGAGGATGCTATATTACTTCTCGCGCGCAAGCGCAACCAAGCAAGTCGGAGTGGCGGAATTGGCAGACGCGCTAGCTTGAGGTGCTAGTGACTGTTAAAGGTCGTGCGGGTTCAAGTCCCGCCTCCGACACCAAAAGTTCAGAGGGTCTCTTCGGAGGCCCTCTTTTCTTGTCTAAAGACAAGGTGTGCATACGGCCTTAAACGGAGAAGCTGACGGGGCCTGATTCAAGGAATCCGCAGGACTTCCTGCCGAATAGGGCATTTACCGTCGTGGGCCCTTTCTCCGCCGTATGTCCTGCGGCAGGGGCGCTTCTCACCATTCGTCCCAGAGTCGATGGCGCATGCCGGCGCCCCAATGTCGGCGCCCCGATGCCGACGGCTTCCTTTCTTTCTCGATGGTTAATGAATGTAACGCGCGTGCGAAAACGGCGAAACCCCGGGGTTTCGCCGTGAATCGGGCAGGCGTGCGCGGGCATAGCATCTATATGTCCACGTGAAGGGAGAGCCAAATGATCGATCAACTCACGGTCTGCCTGCCCGACGGCCCCGGCAAGCTTGCCGGGCTTTGCCATGTACTCGGAGAGAACGGCGTTCAGATTCACGCCCTTATGGTCGCTGAGACCGTGGACTTCGGCATTATCCGTGTGATCTGCGACCGCCCCCGCACTACTGCGGCCATGCTTCGCGAGAGGGGCTTCAACGCGATGTGCGCCCGTGTCGTGGCGGCGGAGGTGGATAACGTTCCCGGCGCGCTCGGGCGCCTGCTCGACCGCCTCGCCTCGAGCGACCTTAACGTCGAATACGCCTACACTTGTTCTGTGGACGAGCGGACGGTCGACGTGATCAAGGTCACCGGCGAGCCGCTCGAGATCAAGCTGCGCGAGAGCGGCCTCAGGTTCCTCGAGGCCTCGGATCTCTACGCGGTCGACTAAGCGGCCGTGCCGGGCCCCTCTCGCCGCCGGGACGAAGGGACCTCGCGCATGGGCAAGGGCAAAAGAGCGCTCGCGAAGCGTCATATCGAGGGAATCGGAGAGGGCAGCCTGGTGGGCACCCTCTCCCGTCTTCTGCAGCTCACGAGCGACGTCGTCCTCATATTCGACGGCGAGGGGCGCGTGCTTCTGGCCAACGGGGAGGCTGCGGTCGCGCTGGACGCCGGCGAGACGGACGTGGCTGGCCTTATGGTGCAGGATATCTTCCCCGACCTCGATTCGACGGGGGCCGCGGGCATGGGGGCGCCGCGGCCGGTCGAGAGCCTGCCGTTTCCTCTCGACGGCTCTTCCGCCTCGGCGAGCATGCGGACCATGGCGGGCGAGCTGCGCTTCTTCAGCGTCCGCTGCGAGCCGGTCCAGGCGCCCGGCGAGACGTACCTGCTCGTTGCCCACCCGGCTCGGGCCGCGCATGCCGACGACCGCGAGAGTTACCGCACGATCGAGGACCTCAAGCGCGCGAACAAACGCCTCTCGGGGGCCTTCAACATCGTGCTCGATACCCTCGACGCCCCGGACGTGGGCGAGCTCTTCTCGCGGATTCTGGAGCGGCTGTACGAGACGCTCGAGGCGGACGGCACGGTGGTCTACGTGGCCGGTGCCGACGGCCTGCACCTGCGCGGCGCGGCCGGCTCAATCGACGTCTCGCGCGTGCCGAGGTTCATGCAGTTCGGGCGCACGGTGGAGAGCCAGGCGACAAGGGCGGGCCGAGCGGTGCGCCTGCGCGTGCTCGCGCCCACGGGCGACGCCCTGCGCGCCGGCAAGCTCGCCTATCGCGAGGTCATCGACGAGGACACCCGCGAGGTCATCCGCGTGATGGCCAAGCTCCTGCCGCCCTTCACGAGCTTCATCGCGGTCCCTGTGTGGTTCGACGGCCAGGTCATCTCCATCATCGAGGTCGGCTGGAAGCGGCAGTACCCCATCAGCAAGGACGACGCGCGCCTGCTCGACTCGGTCTCCCACTACCTCGCGGTCCAGCTTGCGGGCGCCTTCGCGGCGATGCAGGCGCAGCGCTCAGCACGCCTCGAGGAGATGTACGCGGACCTGCGCGAGGAGCTTCTCGGCATCGACGAGGACAAGGACCCCCATGACGTGATCGTCGCCGCCCTGGCCCGGGCCGCCGAGGACCTCGACGCCGCCTTCGTGGAGGTCGCGGCCGTTGACGGCGAGGCGGGCTCGATTACGGCGCCGCTGCCGCTCACGGGCACGCGCGAGCTCCCCTGCGACGTGGACGCCATCTGCGAGGGGCACTCCATCGACGGCGTGGCGGTGGCGCCGCTTGCCCCGGGCGACCCCACGCGCGAGGCGCTGCGCGAGCTCGGCGAGCCGTGCGAGGCGCTGCTCGTGGACGGCGGCCTCGAGGCGGGGCGCAGGCGCGTCTGTCTCCTGCTGCGCCCTGACGGCGCGGAGCCCTTCGACGAGTCCGAGCAGTCCTTCTTGGCGCGCCTCGTGTCGTGCGCCCGCGACGTGATCCGCGGCGAGCAGAGCCGTCTCGAGAACCGTCACATCTCCCAAGCCCTGCAGTCGGGAATGAGAAACGAGCTCCAGCACGTCGAGGGCATCAGCGCCCAGGGCGTCTATTCCTCGGCCACGGCCACGGCCTTCGTGGGCGGCGACTTCTACGACCTGATTCGCCTGCCGGGGCGGCGCGCGTGCGTGATCATGGGTGACGTCTCGGGCAAGGGCGTCGAGGCCGCGTCCGTCTCGGCGGCGGTCAAGACGGCGCTCGGCGCCTACGCGTGGGAGGGGCTCGCGCCCGCCCGGATGGTGCGCTCGCTCAACGAGTTCCTCCTCGGGTTCTCGCGCCTCGAGACCTTCGCGACGCTCTTCGTGGGCATCGTCGATTTGGCGGGGGCGACCATCACGTACTGCTCCGCAGGGCATCCGCCCGCGCTCCTCGTCCGCGCTGACGCCCAGGAAATGAGCCTTCTCGATGTGCAGTCCGGCGTCGTCGGGGCCTTCCACGACATCGCCTACAAGGACGGCGTGGCCGAGATATCCGAGGGCGACGTGCTGCTTCTGTATACGGACGGCACCACGGAGGCGAGAGACCCCTCCGGCGCCTTCTTCGGTGAGCAGGGGCTGCGCGATATGGTCATGCGCGAGTGCGGGCCGGGTAAGCCCTACGAGGGCTTTCTCGGGCGGCTTCTCTCCACTGTGGAGGAGTTCACGGGACATGAGCTCGAGGACGACGTGGCCATGGTCTGCCTTCGGTTCGACGCGTTGGGCGAGGAAGGGGGCGCGGCCGGGCCGGAGGTATAGCCTCAATGAATTGTGGGCAAGCTGTGGACATGGCTGGGAACTCGAACATAGCGCAGGTAAGCATCGAGGGCGACCTCGACGTGAAGACGGTGCCCGAGGTGCGCCGATGGGTCGACGGGCTCATCGACTCCGGGTGCCGTCGCATTGTGCTCAACATGGCCAACGCGGAGTACGCTGATTCCGCGGGCTTCGGCCTCATACTCCAGGAGACGCGCCGCATGCGCGAGGTCGGGGGGCTGCTCTCCCTCGCCAACGTGTCTGAGCGGGTATACCGGGCGCTCAACGTCATGCGCATGGTGGACCTGGTGCCGATCTCTCGTCTTGGCTCTTCCAAAGAAGTGCCCGACCTGCCCGCAGCGGCACTGCCCGAGTGGAGAACGACCTTCCGCGTGGACGCGGCTAGGCTCGAGGCGGCGCGCAGGCGCATGGAGGGGCTTCTCGGCGATTTGCCGCTCTCGGAGAACGACGTGTTCGACCTGAATCTCGCGTCGGGCGAGGCCGTGGGCAATGCGGTGGACCATACCGACGAGGGCGGCGTGCTCGTGACGGTGGCCGCCTACGCGGACCGCGTGGTCGTGGACGTGGCGGACTGCGGCCAGGGCTTCGTGGCCCCGGCGGCCGGGGGCGAGGACGACCCGTGTGCGGAGCGCGGGCGCGGCATCAAGCTCATGCGCCTTCTTGCCGATTCGGTGACGATAAGCCCGAAGTCGACCGGGGAGGGCACCGTGGTTCGCCTCGTCAAGATGTTCCCGGAGGCGCTCGCGCGGGTCGGGACGGCAAAGGAATCCTGACCATTCCCTCATTTCTGCCACGGGTCGATTTTTGGGGCTCGATTATGAAGCGCACTAGGGGTGCGGGTGCGCCGCCGCGCGACAACAAGCTGGAAGCATGAGGAAGACCGGGCTTCTTGCTCATCATATAGGCTCCCTGAGTGAGCGCACGATTGCTTGACTGCCCTGCCTGTAATCGTAGTGAGACTTGGATGGGAAAGTCTACAGACTATATGCAGGTCCTTTTAATTCAGGAGACGGCTCGGCGAGTGACAGGATGGGAATTGGGGCGGCGCCGGGCTGCCGACCGTTCGGATCGGCTGCCGAGGATAATGCGGGCAGATTTTTTCAAAATTCTGCTTGCGCTATTTGGCTGAGGCGCGTATAGTTACTTCTCGCGTCAAGCGGGCTTAGCGCAGTTGGTAGCGCGCAACCTTGCCAAGGTTGAGGTCGCGGGTTCGAACCCCGTAGCCCGCTCCATAAAATTTAGGCGGTCGACTTCGGTCGGCCGTTTTTTATTGTCGAGGTTCCTTGGGTGCCGGTCGCGCGCGGGCGCTTCTTTACAGATTTGCTTGGATGGACTGGGTGACGCTTGACTGCCGGCTTTCGCCAGGCGTTGCGAAAAAGAGGGCAACGACAATTCCCGACGTCTTTGCGTTGTGTAAAACAGGGCTGCGGCAATGGCAAGAGGCGCGAGGTTGCGTAAATGAGGGTGATGGCAGCGGTCGCGGCACAAAACCCTGCCATCACCCCTGCTTACGCAACATAACGGTGCTTTTTTCTGCCATCACCCCTTATTACGCAACAGACGAACGGTCCTCGTTGCCATCACCCCGTTTTACACAACGCGGGCGATCATGCTTCCGTCATGACCTTTCTTTCCGTGACGCCCATGACCTTTAGATTGCCGTTGCCCCTGCAGCCCTGACGTCTTCTGTCCGCGCTTCCTGAGCGTGATAGTGTGCCGATTGCCTATTCAGCGCGCGGTTTCGCAGCGCCTTAACTTGGGCCGTCCCGGCTCCTGTTGGCCCCCGTCCAAAACTCCGCGCGGCCGGAGTGTTGTATCGGGCCGCGCGGCCTCTTTGCGTGAAGGGGCATCGAGTGCAGCGCCTTGCTATAAAGAAACGGCCGGGAGGGGACTCGCCCCGCCCGGCCGCTCGCTTGACTTGAAGGGTCCTTTACCTGCGATCCTCGACTTCCTTGCGGACCTTGGCGTCGAAGATGGCTGCCGCGGCGTCGATAAGCGCTGTGATGCCGCTGGCCACGGCCGTGGGCACGTTGCCGTCGATTGCGCAGGCGGCCACGGCCGCGATGCCGAGGACGACGCCGAGCACGCAGACGACGCCGTGCTTGCCGAGCGCGCTCGGGCGGTTGGCGCCGCGGATACCCATGACGGAGGCGGCGACGGAGAGGATGCCGAGAAGCACGGCGGCCGCGAGCTCGAGGTAGGGGCCCGTCTCGCCGAGGCCCTGGCCCTCAACTGACTGCGCGCCGCCGAGCCCGGCCATCACGCCGAGAACAATGACGCAAACGGAAAAGACGAACTGGATAAGGCTCAAGATCTTGAGCACTTTGCGATTGCTGGACATGCGCGCTCGCTTTCTGTTGGGGTTCCCTTAAGGCAGCAGTATACCCACGCCCGGCGTCGCCGGTTTTTTCGCCTTCGTTCGCGTCATGCCTAAGCGCGTGTTTGGGGAACGCTGGCACGGCCACAGGTGCGTGGGCATCGAGGCATGGAGCCGTGGCGTTGTGAGGCGCGTAAATGGCTGTCTCTTGGTGCGGCTTGACGACGCGAGCGAACCGGTGTGCATCCAAAGTTCGAGTTTGCGGCAAGAATTCGATGGATAGGACTAATTGAAGGGCTTCAATTGAGCCTCAAGCGCTTCTATGCGGCTAGATTTGGCATTGCTGATGCGCGGTGGCTTGGTTGCTTGCCGCAAAGTCGGCTTTTAGTTGCAAACGGACGGCGAGGCTGATGGCATAAAGAGGCGCTTCGACCTCTCATGCGAGGTTAGCGGCGCGTTTCTTGCCGGCACAAGGGGCTGAGTCGGGCATGCGTGGCCGCGCCTACCTGTTAGACTGTCCAACATCTGAATACATTGAGGGCACGGTTCGAACAGCTGCTACGCCTAGTAGAGAAAAAAGGATTCCGGTTCGACTCCGGATCAGTTGAATGACTGTGTTCACAGCTCGCCTGCGGGCGGCGCGTATGCGCCGGCTTCGTGGGTGAGAATGGCGGGTGCGCAGCCCGCCGATCCTGCCTGCCCTCCCGAGCCCCTATGGGGGAGGAGGAACAGGTACATGAGAGTAAACAAACCGCTGGCAGAGCGATTGCTCGCGTTGTTGCTTGCCGGGGCCACGGCGTTCTCATCGGTGCCGACGGCGGCGCTGGCCGAGGCTGTCGAGGATGCGGCGGCGCAATCGTCTGCCGCGCAGGACGCCGGCGAGTACGGCTCGGCGGGCGATGCGCTCGAGGGCGCAGCCCTCGACGTCGATGCTGCCGAGGGTGACGTCGCGGAGAAGGACGCCGCGGGCAGCAACGCCGGCGCCGCCGATCAGGCCGGCGCCGAGAGCTTCGGCGAGGACGGCCAGGTAAGCGGCCAGTCAAAGCAGGATGAGCCTGCCTCGGGCAACGCCTCGTCCGAGGACGATCGGGATCAGGCCGGCGACGCGGGCATCTCCGCGAATTCCGCCGACCAGGCGTCCTCCGGCCAGGCGGGGGAGGATGCCATAGCGCTAACGCCCGACGCCGCTGCCACGACCCTTACGTCCAACGCGAAGGTCTATATCCAGTCCACCAAGGACTCCGCCTACAGCAGCTCCGTCAAGTCCGGCTCCCTTAAGGTCGGCGAGACCATCTACGCCAACGTGTTCGACGGGACATCCTCTTACTCGCTGAAGAGCGTGCCCAACCCCGGGACCTGGACCTACACCTGGCTGGCCGGCACCATCGCCTCTTCCTCGAACATCTCCGACTACACCGAGGAAGTGGGCTACGAGCAGGCGCTGACCATCACCGCGGACATGGCCGGCAAGTATCTCATCTGCAAGGTCACCGCCGACGGCGCCGATCGCTGCGGCCCGTCCGTGACCTACGGCTCCGGCATCAACGCTAACTACATCCCCGGCCCGGTGCTCGGCGAGGGCCAGGCCGAGCTCTACAGCGTCAAGCTCGACAACTCCGCCCCGAGCGTGGGCGACACCCTCACGGCGACGGCCTACACCGACTACAGCACGCCCGCCGGCGACGACGTCGACGTGACCTACACCTGGTCCTACGCCAGCTCGCGCTACGACACGTACACGACCATCGAGGGCGCGACGGGCAGGACCTTCACCGTCACCGATGCGTATAAGGGCAGCTACCTCAAGGTCACGGCCTCGGCCGGCGCGAACAAGAAGTATGTCACGACCACTTCGGCGGTTCTTGCCGAGGGCGCCGTCACGCTCACGGGCGTCGAACTCGCCGCTAGCTCCACCGAGGTGGGGGCCACGCTCACCGCGAAGGCCTACTCCGGCTCGAGCCACAGCCCGACCTACGTGGACAACGCCAAGGTCACCTACACCTGGAAGAAGTATAAGGGCGCCTCCGAGCCCAGCTCCTACACGACGTGGGAGACCATCGAGGGGGCGAGCGGCCCCAGCCTCACCGTGACCAACGACCTCGAGGGCTATTACGTCACCGTCGTCGCCAACGCCGGCGATAACGACGTCAAGTTCGGCGACTACTATTCCGGCTACGGCGTCGGCCCCTTCAAGCTCGCCGGCGCGGTCGATATCCACTCGGCCATTCTTGCCCCTGCGGGCTCGACCTCGGGCAGCTACGTGTACACGGTTGACGATACGGTCCAGGCGCTCGCCAAGGAGAAGGACGCCTCGGCCTACATCGACGCCTCCAAGCTGACCTACCAGTGGCAGGTGTCCGACGCCAAGGACGGCACATACGCCGACATTGACGGCGCGACCCAGAGCACGCTTTCGCTCGCCGCCTACCAGGGCAAGTTCGTCAAGTGCGTGGTCTCTTCCGCCATCGGCTCGAGCACCTACACGACGCGCGCCACCAACGTCATCGCCGCCTCGGGTTCCGTCAACGTGACCAAGGTCGCGCTCGATGTGAGCTCCAAGGCCGAGGCCGGCAAGAAGATCACCGCGACCGCAACCGCCTCCGGCGCCGACGTGACCGGGAGCGAGAAGGTCTCCTGGTCCTGGTACTGGGGCGATTCCGGGAGCACCTGCACCAACAAGATCGAGGGCGCGGAGGGCAACACGTTCACGCCCGACGCCGCCACCTACGCCGGCAAGTACATCCAGGCCCGCGCGGACGGCGGTTTCGGCGAGGAGAAGTCCAACGCCGTCGCCGTGGTCGAGGCCGGCTCCGTCGAGCTCTACGGCGTGAGCGTCCAGGGCGCGCAGAGCTCCGGCGCCGTCCAGGCGGGGGCGACCCTCACCGCCAGGGCGACCAAGGGCAACAGCTACACCTCTGTGGACGCGACCGACACCGTCCACTACCGGTGGCAGTACGCAACGACCAAGACGACCGTCGACGCGAGCTTCGCCGACATCCCCGGCGCCGCGGACAGCGCGACCTATGTGGTCAGCGACGCGATGGTCGGCGCCTACATCCGCGTGATCGCCACGAGCGAGAACTCCGTAAAGAGCACGCAGGCCAAGAGCTATTACGGCGGCGCCACGAGCGTCGACCCCGTGGGCCCCGTCACGAAGGCCGGCCAGTACACGCTGGCGAGCGTCGCCCCCGCCGAGGCCACCACGGACACGCTCAACGTGGGCACGACGCTCACGCCGAAGGTGAAGATTCCCGGCTCGAGCAGCTGGTCGACCTCCGATGTGCCGAGCGACGCAAAGCTCACCCTCACGTGGTACACGAGTGCCGACGGCAAGGCGTGGGAAGTCCTTACCGATGGCGTCGACGCCAAGTCGGGCGCCCTGACCCTGACCGATTCTCTCGCCGGCAAGTACCTCAAGGTCGAGGCGAGCGCGCTTGACAACACGGTGAGCTGGACCTCCGCCGCCGCCGTTGGGGCCGCCGATGCCTATGACCTGCTGCGCGTTACCGTATCGCCGCAGATTAACAGCACGACGACCACGCTCGTCACGGGCGACACCGTGGCCGCCGCGGCGCAGGCCAAGCGCGTGGACGGCTCCTCAACGAACGGCATCGACGTCACCAGTAAGGTGGCCTTCGCCTGGTACGCCGTCGACGCCGAGGGCAACGACGCCCTACTCGAGGGCCTTACCGGCCCGAGCATCCAGGTCCCCGAGGCCGTCGCCGGCAAGAAGCTCAAGGTCGTCGCCACGAGCGGCGGCTCCGCGGCCGAGCTCGTCGCCGCAAACGACGCCATTGCTAAGGACTCCCTTGCGGGCGCGGTCCAGCAGCTCAAGGCATCGGGCAAGAGCCTCTCCGTCGCGTACTCCGCTGACGGCGCGAACGTCAACGACCTGCTCAAGGCCCAGCTCGCCGACCTCGGCTACGCCGACATCGACGTGCGCGTAAAGAGTGTCGAGTTCTCCGCGACCGACACCAACGCGACCGTCGGCATCTCGACCGCCGACGACGAGACCAACGGCGACGTCGATTTCTTCTTCATCGACCCGAACAAGTACACGGGCTACAACATCGACGGCCTGCGTCGCGCGACCGTGGCCTTCGAGCTCTCGCGCGACGGCGAGTCCGTCGAGTACGTGCCGAGCAAGACGACCGAGGTCGCTTGGGACGAGGACAAGCTCCAGGCGCTTCTTGATGACGCAGCTAAGGGGCTGAGCATCGGTTATGCCTCGGGCGACTCCGCCGAGTCCGTGACGGGCGACCTCACCCTGCCGTACCGCGCCGGCTCTGCCAAGAAGTTCGCCGTGACCTGGGAGAGCTCGGATGCCTCGGCCGTCTCTGTGAGCGGCTACGGCTGGTCCGACTACGCCGGCAAGGTCACGCGCTTCTCGGCTGACCGCGACGTGACCCTGACCGCGACGGTCAAGCTCGTCTCCGGCGACTCCGCGCTTTCCGGCGCGGCCTCGTTCGCCGTCACCGTCAAGTCCGACCCCGAGAAGGTCGCGGCCGAGAAGGCCGAGCTTCAGGCCAAGGTCGGCGCAGCCTTTACCTACGACGCCGTTATTTACTCCGGCACCTCGGACGTCGCCGACAAGGACGGCCTGACCGCCGACCTGCAGATGCCGCGCCCGGCGACCATCGGCGTCGACGGCAAGGAGTACAGCGTCACCTACTCCGCCGACACCGACGACGTCGTCTTCAACGGTTACAAGGGCACCGTCTATCAGCCCGAGGCTGGCTCCGGCTCCGCGAAGGTCAAGCTCACCTGCACGGTGACGAGCAAGGAGAACGCCGAGGTCACCGCCTCGAAGACCCTCGAGTTCACCATTGCCCCGCAGGACGCCGACGACCTGGCCCGTGAGCTCAAGCTCATGGAGGCCGCCAAGGCCGGCTATGCCGCGGCTATCCTCAACGGCCAGGACGCATCGTCCGTCACGTCCGACATGCACGCCTTCAAGAAGGCCTACCTCGACTCCGACGGCAACCTCGCCTGGGCCTACAACACGTCCGACGCCGGCACGGCCGGCTCCGGCATCGTGCCCGTCGAGCTCGATGGCTACGACGACATGGGCACGCAGGGCTGGCGTCTCTTCAAGTCGAGCGACTCGTCCGTCGTCGCCCACGAGAACCTGCTCGTCACGCAGCCCGAGTACAACACCGAGGTCACCGTCGCCTCGCGCCTCTCCAGCGAGAAGTACGCCCGCTACGCCGAGCGCTACCCGGATAACGAGACCTACGCCAAGCTCGCCGGTCAGGACGTTGCCGCGACCGTTACCGTCAAGGGCGCCAAGGGCGAGGTCAAGCCCGAGGTGAGCGTGACGTGCTCCGTCTTCGGCGTTGACGCCGACGGCAACCAGCAGGTCTGGGCCGCGGCGGAAAGCTACACGCTCAAGAATGGCTCCACGGCCGCCGACGTCTCCGAGGAGCTCTTCAAGAAGACCGGCCTTACCGCCGATTACGGCATGGGCGACTGGGGCTGGTATCTCAACTCCATCACCTCTCCGTTCGACTCGAGCCTGTCGCCTTCCTGGGACGCCGCGACCGGCCGCTACTGGCAGCTGTTCGTCAACGGCAAGGCGTCCGACTTGGGCGCCGGCAGCGTTGCCCTGAGCGACGGCGACAGAATCGTGTGGGCATACTCCGCCTACGGCGACGAGGCCCCGGCCGACCAGCTCAAGGTGACCTGCGAGGTCATCGGCCGCGACGCCGGCGGCAACCAGCAGACTTGGGCGCAGCCCACGGTCGCCGCCGTTGCCGAGGGCGCCACCGCGGCCCAGCTCTCCGAGCAGCTTTTTGCTAAGGCGGGCATCACCGCGAATATCAGCGAAGGCGCCTGGGGCTGGTATCTCAACACGCTGACCTCGCCCTACGACGAGAGCGTCACGCTCGGCTGGAACGAGGATACCTGGGAGTACTGGCAGCTCTTTATCAACGGCGAGTACGCGCAGGTCGGCGCCGGCAGCTATGCTCTCAAGGCCGGCGATACGGTCTCGTGGGTCTACGGCTCCGACGCTACCATGCCGGGCCACGTTTCCGCGACGGCCGAGGTCGTCGGCGTCGACGCGAGCGGCAACGCCGAGACCTGGTCCACCAAGACGGTCGAGCTCGTGGAGGGCGCGACGGCGGCCGACCTCTCCGAGGCGTTCTTTGACGCGGCGGGCATAGAGGCCGACTACGTTACTTCTGCCTGGGGTTGGTTCCTCAACTCCATCACCCGCAACGGCAAGGCCTACGCGTGGGACCAGGAGACCGGCAAGTACTGGCATCTTTACGTGAACGGCGCCGCGTCCTCGTCCATGGCGAGCGGCGTCACCGTCAGCTCCGGCGACAAGATCCAGTGGGTCTACGAGGCCGACCCGACGCCCGACCCCGATCCCGACCCGACGCCCGACCCCGGCCCGAGCGAGACCTGGGACAGCGACTGGTCCGGCTATAACAGCGCCGACCACGTGACCAATGCCAAGGTTCCCACCGCGGACGCCGAGGAGAAGTGGTCCCCGGTGGCGGTCAAGGACTCAACGGACTGGAACACCGGGGTATCTGACCCCGTGCTCGCCGGCGATTATCTCTTCATCGCCGTGGGCAACAAGCTCCTCAAGAAGAACGTCGACACGGGCGAGACGGTCGAGGGCGGCGAGGCCGTGCTCGACGGCAGCATCGACTCCACGAGCCGCATCGTCTTCACGGACGGCCTCATCCTCGTGCCTCTCTCCGAGGGCAGGCTCGAGGCCGTGAACGCCGGCACGATGGCCAAGGCCTGGGTGACGGATGCGCTTCCCAAGGGTGCCCATGGCGCGGCGCAGTCGCTGAGCAGCGTGACTGTCCGCGACGGCTACGCCTACTTCGGCACGGCGGAGGCGGACTGGTCGGCGACCTACGGCGGCAACCTCATCTGCGTGCGCCTCTCCGACGGCGCCGTTATGTGGAACAAGGCAAACGAGACCGAGACCGGTTATTACTGGTCCGGCATGGCCTTCTCCGGCGACTTCGGCGTGATCGCGGACGACTCCGGAACCGTCAAGGTCGTCGACGCGGCGACGGGTTCCGTGGTCTCGAGCCTGAAGGTCGCCGACCGCGTGCGCACGACGGTCGTGGCGGACGGCTCGGACATGTATGTGGTGAGCAACGACGGCGTTTTGCACAAGCTCACGGTCGGGGAGGACGGCAAGATCTCCGAGGTCGGCAAGGTCGCCTTCGGCTTCAGCTCGACCTCGACTCCGGTGCTCGCCAACGGAAAGATCATCGTGGGCGGCACGTCCGACGAGTGCTTCACGGGCGGCTATCAGGGTAAATACGAGTATCACTACGGTCAGGTCGCCGTTATCGACGCGGCGACCCTCGAGGTCGAGCACGCGGTGAACAAGGCCGACGGCAGCTATATCCGCCAGTACGGCTACGATGGCGGCGGCGACGTGAAGTCCTGTCCCGTCGTCTCGGTCCAGGACGGCGAGACCTACGTGTACTTCACGTCGAACAACGAGCCCGGCTGCGTATACCGCTATCGCGTGGGCGACGACGAGGCCGAGGTGCTCTACACCCCCTCGACCGAGGGCCAGAACTACTGCATGGCCTCGATTGTCGTGGGGTCCGACGGCGCGCTTTACTACACGAACGACTCGGGTTACCTCTTTGCGATCAAGGGCAATGGCCAGCGCCTCCGCCGCTTTACGGTGACCTTCGACGCGAACGGCAAGGACGCCTCCGTCCCCGCCGCCCAGAAAGTGCGCGAGGGCAGCTCGGCGATCGAGCCCGCGACCGTTCCGAGCTGCGGCGGGCACAAGTTCCTCGGCTGGTACATCGACGCCGCAGGCACCAAGGCCTGGG
Source organism: bacterium (assembly GCA_963605405.1). Taxonomy (GTDB): domain Bacteria; phylum Actinomycetota; class Coriobacteriia; order Coriobacteriales; family Atopobiaceae; genus Paratractidigestivibacter. The sequence continues at coordinate 21,045 of CAVCUP010000018.1, forward strand.
ACTTCTCCGACGCTGTGGTGTGCGATATGACGCTCTATGCCAAGTGGGAGAAGAAGGGCTCGACGACGCCTGACGACGACGGCTCCGGTGGCTCCGGCAAGGGAGACGACGCCGCCGGCGACGCTGGCAACGGTGGCTCCGGCAACAAGACCTCAGGCGGCTCGATCAGTTTCTCCGGCAACGGCAACAACGGCGGCTCCTCGGTCAAGTCCGCGCTGGACATCACCATGAGCGCCCAGCCTGCGGCGACTTCGGAGGAGACGGCCACGACATCGATTCTCGCCGGCTTCGTCTCCGAGACGCTCACGGGCCCTTCCTCCGGCTCGGCTGCGGGCGACGGCGAGCTCGGGTCGGCGTCCGAGGGCGCGAGGTCTGCGGCTGTGGGGCCCGACGCGGAGGCCGGCTCGGCCGGTATGCCTATCTGGCCGTTCATCGGCATCGCCGCGGCCATCGCGGCCTTCATCTTCGTGTTCGCGACCAAGCGTCGTGAGGAGGAGGAATAATGGCCGGCACCGCTGATTCCAGAAAGAACAATGCCCAGGTGACGGGCACTGAGCGTCCTGCGAACGAAACTCGCCCTCGACTCTGGCGCCCCGTCGTCGGCGTTGTCGCCGCCATCGCCCTCGTCTTCTGCAGCTGGTCCGCGTGGCAGTACGCGAGCGGCAACGACCCGCTGGAGTTTCTTGGCGGCGGCGCGTTCCAGACGGTCGCCGAGCCTGCGGCGGAGGACGCTGCGCCGCAGATAACCACCGTCTCGAACATCGTCTCGAACACCGTCACGGCCGACGACGTGTGCGCTGCGGCCGCGGGCCTCACCTTCGACGGCGCCGACGTCTCGGTCGCGGCTGGGGATGTCGTGGCCGTCATCTCCGACGGCGGTATCTGGGTCGAGCAGGCAACGACCGACGATGCGGCGACGATGGTCGCGGCCACTGCCCGCCGCGCGGCCGCGCTCGCCGTTTGGGCCGGCGAGCAGAACGTCGGGTTCGACCAGGTCACTTGGATCGCCGAGGACGCCAACGGCGCTGTGCGCATGGTCGTGCGTTTCGCCTGCTCCGTTACGGTCGCTACTGGTTCCGAGCAGGAGCTTCTTTCTGCGGCGGCGGGCTACGCCATCAGCGGAAACGCGTACGCGGGGCTTGGTGACGATCCGGGATTCGCTCAGTCTGCGGGCGTGGCGCCGGTGCTACCCGACGCTGCCGAAGTCGCCGTCGTGTCGAGCAAGACCGCCGACGGCGAGGCGCTTGAGGCGACCAAGACGACCAATCGCGTGGTCAACCAAGACGGCGACGAGGTCTCTTCCAAATCCTCGAATGCCGGCGTGGACTCGAGCCGGGACGGCACCGACGGCGGCTCGGGCTCCGGTTCTGCCGGCGCCTCTTCCTCGCGCTCGGATGACGCCATCACCGTGAGCATCACGGTCGACGGCACTGCGGCCGGCGCAGGCAGCAGCTCCGCCACGCTCACGCTTTCTGCGGGAGCCACGGTCTATGATGCCCTCGCCGGCTGCGGTGTTTCCTTTAATGCGCAGGTTACCGGCTACGGCATGTACGTGAGTTCCATCGGCGGCCTGGCCGAAAAGGAGCATGGAGGCATGAGCGGCTGGATGTATTCGGTCGACGGCGTGACTCCGAACGTGGCGTGCTCGAGCTATACGCTCTCCGGCGGCGAGAGCATCTACTGGTGGTACGCGAACGTCGAGTACTGATCCCGCGCCGCTTGCAAGCACGATAAGCTTAAGGGATGCTTGCGTGCGGTTTAGCCGCACGTTAATCGGCCCCCAAAGACGCCTAAGCGGCTCTTTGGGGGCCGATTTGCACACTTTTTCTTGATTGTGCGTGGATTTATGCGGGGTTGGGCGACTGTCCAGCTCCCCGGTCTGAGCCGGGAAGGACAAAAGCCCAGGAAAGCTTTGTATGAGCGGGCAAAATATCACATCAAAGTATTAATAGTACACGCAGGATCTCGTTTTTTTGAGCACTGCTGGTCTCTTAAGTGGGGTCGAGGCCTTCACTTGCGTTCTAAAGCCGGAAGGCGCAGTGCCGCGAGCCTCAAAATAGTCGCAGGCCGGGCAGGGCCGCAGGCTTGACGGAAAAAATCCCCCTTTGCGCGCGTTGCCCGTGCGTAAGGGGGATTTCTCGCAAGTCTGCGGGCCTTGTCCGTCCAGCGTCGTCGCTCGGCAAGCGAACTGTGGCCCGGTGCTCGCGCCTGGCCTGTTTCTGTGAGCCTACTCGGCGACCTCGAGCAGCTCGATGTTGAAGTTCAGGTCCTTGCCGGCCATCTCGTGGTTCATGTCGAAGGTGATGTTGCCGTCCTTGACCTCGGCCACGGTGGCGGGGAAAGGCTGGCCGGTGGGGGAGGTGAGCATGACCTTGTCGCCGGCCGAGAGGCTCTCGGCGCCGGGGAGCATGCTCACGGGAACGGTCTGCATGAGCTCGTCTCGGTGCTCGCCGTAGGCCTCGGCGGCCGGGATGTGGACGTCGACGACCTGGCCGACCTCCATGTCCTTGACGGCGGCGTCGAAGCCCTTGATCATCTGGCCCGCCATGCAAGTGAACTCGAGCGCCTCGCCGCGGTCGCGGCTGGAGTCGAACTTGGTCCCGTCGTCGAGGGTGCCGACGTAGTGGACCTTGACCTTCTTGCCCTCGTTGCTCATGTGTTATCCCTTCGCTCAGGTCCATCGGGTAAGATGAACGCGTTAACCTGCGTAACCTTCGCGTCGCGCGTGGGCGGTTGCCCTGCGACGCGCACATAGATTCGGAGTATACCCGACATGATGGATAAACGCCTGCTGGCGCTGGTTCCTGAGGCCATGCGCCATGTTGTGGCCACTGTGGTGTGGCAATGGGTCGGCCTTCTGGGCAACCTGGCCCTCGTCTGGGTGATCGCGCGGACCCTGGCCTCTCTCGTGCTCGGCCAGACCGTGCCCGCCTTCGCGCTCCCGCTTCTCGCCGTGGGCATTTGCGCCCGCGCCGTGGCCACGCGCCTCGCCGCCCGCGAGAGCTTCGCCGCTTCCCAGGACGTCAAGCGCGCCCTTCGCCGCCGCGTCTACGAGAAGCTCCTGCGCCTCGGCCCCGACTACTACGAGCTCGTGCCCACCGCCGAGGTAGTCCAGCTCTCGGTCGAGGGCTGCGAGCAGCTTGAGACCTACTTCGGCCAGTACCTGCCCCAGCTCTTTTACGCGGTCCTCGCCCCCGTCACGCTCTTTATCGCCGTGGCGCCCGTGTGCCTTCCCGCCGCTATCGTCCTGTTTATCTGCGTGCCGCTGATCCCGGCGACCATCGTCGCGGTCCAGAAGGTGGCCAAGCGGATCCTCGGCAGCTACTGGGACCAGTACGCCGAGCTCGGCGACTCGTTCCTCGAGAATCTCCAGGGCCTCACCACCTTGAAGATCTACCAGGCCGACGAGGCGCGCCATGAGGAGATGAACAAGGAGGCCGAGCGTTTCCGCGTGGTGACCATGAAGGTGCTCACCATGCAGCTCAACTCCATCATCGTGATGGACATCGTGGCGCTGGGGGGCGCCGTCGCGGGCATCGCGGTCGCGCTCGCCTTCGCCGCGTCGGGGGCCGTCGACCTCTTCGGCGCGCTCTTCATCGTGCTCGTCTCGGCTGACTTCTTCCTGCCTATGCGCCAGCTCGGCAGCTTCTTCCACGTGGCTATGAACGGCATCGCCGCGAGCGACAAGATATTCCGCCTGCTCGCGCTGCCCGAGCCCGAGGCGCGCCCGCGCACCACCGAGCGCGGCGACCACTTCGCCATGAGCCACGTGACCTTCGCGTACGAGGAAGGGCACACGATCCTCTCGAACGTCTCCCTCGACATCCCCTCGGTGGGCCTCACGGCCATCGTGGGCGAGTCGGGCAGCGGCAAGTCGACCATCGCGGCGCTGCTCGCGGGCCGCTACGACAGCTACAGGGGCAACGTGTTCCTCGGCGGCAAGCAGGTGCGCGAGATCGACCGCGCGGCGCTTTCCCGCTATGTGACCGTGGTCGGCCTCGGCGCGCGGCTCTTTGCCGGAACCGTGCGGGACAACCTGCTTATGGCCTCCCCGGACTCCACCGACGAGGAGCTCATGTCCGCGCTCGAGTTCGCGCGCATCGCCGACTTCCTCCGCAGCCAGGACGGCCTCGGCACGCGCCTCGAGCAGAACGGCGAGAACCTCTCCGGCGGGCAGCGCCAGCGCCTCGCCCTGGCCCGTGCCCTCTGCGCGAACAGCCCCGTCTACATCTTCGACGAGGCCACGAGCAACATCGACGCCGAGTCCGAGGAAGACATCATGGCCGCCATCCGCGAGCTCTCGCGCTACAAGGCCGTCGTGGTGATTACCCATCGCCTGGCCAACGTCGTGGACGCGCGGACCGTCTACGTGCTCGACGACGGGCGCGTGGCGGGGGCCGGCGCCCACGAGGACCTGCTGGACGGCTGCGACGTGTACAGGCGGCTCTGGGCCGCGCAGTCCGAGCTCGAGTCGTTCGCGGAGCGCATCCCCGCGCAGAGGGGCGCGGCCTCGACGGGTGGGGCGGGACCGGACACCTCGGCAAACGAGCCCGATGTCGCAGACGGCGAGAGCCGCGATGACCTGGACGACGGAGCCGAGGCCGAGAAGCCCAGGGACCCGGACGGCGGCGTGGAAGCCGAGGCCGATAGGCCCGAGGCCGCGGGGCCGCAGGGCGAGGGCCCCGAGTCGGTGGGCACCGAAGCCGACCGCCCCTACGTCCCGGCCCCCGAGATTCCGGCCCCTATGCGCAACGAGCTCCAGGAAGAGAGGTGAGCGAGAATGACCAACACCGATAACAGAAGCAATCTGCGCATCATGTGGCGCATGCTCGGCCTCGCGAAGCCCCTTGCCGGCTGGATGGGCCTCGCGGTCGCCTGCGGCGTCGCCGGCTTCTGCTGCGCCACGGGCATCCCCGTGCTTGCGGCCGAGGCGGCTCTCGCCGTGTGCGGCGCAGGCTCGATTGCCTGGGGCCTGCCGGCCATCGTCGCCGTTCTCGCGCTCATGGCCGTCGCCCGCGGCGTGCTGCACTTCGTCGAGCAGCGCTGCAACCACTACATCGCCTTCAAGCTCCTCGCCCACATTCGCGACCTCGTCTTCGGCGCGCTGCGCCGCCTCGCCCCCGCCAAGCTCGCCGGCGCCGACCGCGGCGCTCTCGTGTCCACCGTGACCTCCGACGTCGAGCTCCTCGAGGTCTTCTACGCCCATACCATCAGCCCCGTCTGCATCGCGGTCCTCATGGCGGTGATCATGGGCGTCTGCCTGGGCTTTATTCATCCTGCGCTGGCTGCTTTGGCCATCGCGTCCTACGCGCTCACCGGCGTGCTCGTGCCGGTGCTTATCTCCCGAGCCTCCGGCGAGGACGGGCGCGCCTCCCGCGACCAGGCGGCGGCGCTCTCCGGCTTCGTGCTCGACGGCCTGCGCGGCCTCTCCGAGGTGCTGCAGTTCGGTGCCGGCGACGCCATGCTCGGCAGGCTCGACGAGATGAGCGACGGGCTCGTGGCCACCCAGCGGCGCCTGCGCGGCGTCGCGGGCCAGGGCCAGACCGCCACGGCGGGCGCCATCATGGTCTTGTCCTGTCTTCAGATGCTGCTCGCCTGCCGGCTCGCCGCGGAGGGCGCCGTCTCGGCCGAGGGCGCGGTTCTCGCCACAGTGGCCACCTTCAGCTCCTTCGGCCCCTTCGTGGCGCTCGCCAACCTCGGGTCCACGCTGCAGGGCACCTTGGCCGCCGCCGACCGCGTGCTGGACATCCTCGAGGAGGAGCCGCAGGTGACGGAGATCCCGGACAGCGAGGGCGCGTCCCCTGAGTTCACGGGCGCGGCCGCCGAGGGCGTGGGCTTCTCTTACCGGGACGAGCGCATCCTCGACGACGTGAGCGTCGGGGTCGAGCCCGGCCAGATCGTGGGCGTGCAGGGCCGCTCGGGTTCCGGCAAGTCCACGCTTTGCCGCCTGCTCATGCGCTTCTGGGACGTCGACGAGGGCCGCGTCTCCATCGGCGGCACGGACGTGCGCGAGGTCGCCACGAGCGCCCTGCGCGCCGACGAGGCGTTTGTGGAGCAAGAGACCTATCTCTTCCACGACAGCATCCGGTACAACCTTCTCATCGCTAAGCCCGGCGCCACCGACGAAGAGCTCGAGGCCGCCTGCCGCGCCGCGAGCATCCACGACTTCATCATGGGCCTGCCGCAGGGCTACGACACCATGGTCGGCGAGCTGGGGGATACGCTCTCCGGCGGCGAGAGGCAGCGTCTCGGCCTCGCCCGGGCCTTCCTCCACGGCTCGCCCCTGCTTCTTCTCGACGAGCCCACGAGCAATCTCGATGCCCTCAACGAGGCCCGCGTCCTGCGCTCCCTCGACGCCCAGCGCGGTGAGCGCGCCGTTGTCCTCATCAGTCACCGCCCCTCCACCATGGCCATCGCGGACAAGGTCTACGCCATGGACTCGGGTCGCGTGAGTTAAGGGGCGAGAGATGAAGAAAGAGCTCACAAAAGCCCAGGTGGAGGCCAAGCGCGAGCGGGAGCGCGAGGTCGTCTCCCAGATGATCGCGGTCTATTGCCGCGGCAACCACGCAACGGCGCGCGGGCGGCTCTGCGAGGAGTGCGCGGCGCTGACCGAGTACGCGTCGGCCCGCATCGGTCGCTGTCCGTTCATGGCGACGAAAACGTTCTGTTCGCAGTGCAAGGTACACTGTTATGCGCCGGCACAGCGCCAGGCCATCAAGGACGTGATGCGCTACGCCGGCCCAAGGATGCTCCTGCATCACCCGATTATGACGGTGCGCCACGGCCTCGACACCATGGCCGCGAAGCGCCGCAAGCCTGAGGAGGCATAACATGTCCGCGGAACCCAACGGCTTCATCGGCGTCTTCGACTCCGGCGTAGGCGGCATCAGCGTTCTCAAGTCCCTCGTGGCGGAGCTCCCGGGCGAGGACTTCCGCTACTTCGGCGACTCGGCGAACGCCCCCTATGGCGAGAAGTCAGAGGAAGAGGTACGCGAGCTCTCCGGCGTGATAGCCGAACGATTTGTCGCCGACGGCGCCAAGGCCATCGTGATCGCGTGCAACACGGCGACCTCGGTTGCCGCGCCGATGCTTCGCGACGCCTATCCCGACCTGCCCATTATCGGCATCGAGCCCGCGCTCAAGCCCGCCACCGAGGCCCCCGACCATGGGCGTATCCTCGTGATGGCCACCGACATCACCCTGCGCCTGGACAAGTACCACGAGCTGGCTGAGGCCTACGGCCGCGACTGCGAGGTCATCTCGGTTCCGTGCCCGGGGCTCGCGGGCCGCATCGAGCACGGTCAGTTAGGCGAGTCCGACGTCGTCGAGATGATTCGCGGTTACGTGGGCTCCTTCGCCGGGACCGTGGGCTCCGTGGTCCTCGGCTGCACGCACTATCCCTTTGTGCGCCGTCAGATTGCGGAGGTGCTCGGCCCCGACGTCAAGTTCTTCGACGGCGGCGCGGGCACGGCGCGGCAGCTGAGCCGCCGTCTCGCGCAGGCCGGGCTTCTCGCCCCTGAGGGCCGCGAGGGATCGGTGAGCTTCGCGTCGAGCAAGTCTACTTCCGAAGAAATCGCGCTCTATGCGGAGTTCTTCGAGCTCGAGTGTTAGGCGCAGGGCCGCGGGCTCCTTCTTCTAAAGAGGACTTATGCACCACAAGAAGCGCCCCTTGGCCGCGCGGGTACCCGAAGGTCCCGCAACGCCAAGGGGCGCTTGTTTGTGGCGAGCGTGGCCGAGACGAGCTGCGTGGCCGAGACGAGCTGTGTGCCCGAGACGGGCCGCGTGGCCGTCACCGGGCTCGCCTGCTATGCCCTTGGCTTGCCCCAGAAGAAGAGCGCTACCGTGCCGGGACCCGTGTGGCAGCCGATGGTGGCGCCGATGGGGAAGATGTGCACGGGGCCGTCGATGCGGGTGAACTTCTCCTCGACGCGCTTCGCGAGGTCGCGGGCGTCCTGCTCGCAGTTGGCTTGGGAGATGAAGACCTTGCCGCTATAGTCGAGGCCGCCCTGCGCGAGGCCCTCCATGAGCTGCAGGTCGCGCTTGACGGCGTTGCCCTTGGTGCGGATTTTTTCCTTGACGGCGAGAGACCCGTCCGGCTCGACGTCCATGATCGGACAGATCTTGAGCAGGCCGCCGACGAGGCCCGCGGCCTTGGAGATCCGACCGCCGCGGATATAGAACGTGAGGTCGCTCGAGAAGAACCAGTGCTGGACCTCGCGCTTGTGGGCCTCCGCCCAGGCGCCCAGCTCCTCGGCGCCCATGCCCTCGTCGCGCAGCTCTGCGAGGCGGTCGACGAGCATGCCGTAGCCCGCGCTCGCTGCGAGCGAGTCGACGACGATGACCTTGCGGTCGGGGTACTTCTTGGCAAGGAGGCCCTGCGCGGCGGTGGCGGAGTTATACGTGCCGGAGATGCCGCTCGAGAGCGTTACGTGCACCACGTCGAGGCCTGCGGACAGGAACTTCTCGAAGTGCTCGAGGTAGTCTCCGGTAGAGACCTGTGAGGTCTTCGCGTCGGCCCCGGCGAGCATCCGGGCATAGAGGTCCGCGGGGGCGATGCTCTGGCCGAAGTCGTCCTTGTAGGGCTCGCCGCCGAGCTCATAGTTAAAGAATAGATACTTAATGTCGCGGCTGTCGAGCCAATCGCGCGTAAGATCGACGGTAGAGCAGCAGCTAAGGACGTAGCCGGCCACGTTTTTCTCCTCTCGTTCAAAAATCTAGGAAGAGGATAACGTAACCGGCTACGCTTACGCGCGGTGATTATTCGGGCTGCGGCCCGGGGCGGATCGCGGTGTGCCGGCGGCTACCTTGCGGCCGGCGCGCGCCCCGCCGCAGAGCCGCGGGCCCCGCCGGCGAGCCCCTCGCCTAGAGGCCCATCTCCGCCTTGAGGCGGGCGAGCTCGTCGTCGACGGCGCTCGAGTCGGCGGCGCCGGAGTACTTGGCCTCGAGCGACTCGACGTCGTCGGCGGGCTTGGCGTTGAGCTCGGCCATGGATTCGGCGTGGTCGAGCTGGCGGTCGACCTTGGCCTCCATGCGGTTGAAGGCGTCGACGGCGCCGGCCGCGCGGTCCGTGCCGGAGGTCATCTCGTTGACCATGCTTTGGGTCTTTGCCACGGCGCTCTTGGCCTTGATGGACTCGCGGCGGGCCTTGAGCTGCTCGATGTCGCTCACGAGCTTGTCGTGCATCTGACGCATCTTGTCGGCGTTGGCGCGTGCGGCGTCGGCGGCCTTCTGCAGCTCGGCGCCATTGGACTCAAGTTGCTGCTTCTTTGCGAGGAAGGTGCGCGCGTCGCCCTCGTTGCCGGCGGCGAGGGCCTTCTTGGCGAGGTTCTCCATGCGCTCTACCTCGGCGTTGTTCGCCTCGACGAGGCGGGCGCAGCGCTTCTCCTCGGCCATCACGCCCGCGGTCTCTTCCTTGACCTTGGCCAGGCTCTCGCCGAGGTCTATGAGGTACTGGTCGACCATCTTCGCGGGGTCCTCCGCCTTGTCGAGAAGGTCGTTGATGTTTGCCTTGATGATGGTGGCAAAGCGGTCGAGAATGCTCATGGCAGGTTCCTTTCGTTGGGTGTCCGTGCTGGTATGGTTGTTCGCGGCCCGTGTGCGCGGGCACGGCTCGGCGCTTTTTGCGCGGCGCCTTAAGGGGCTTATTCCCAACCGTGCCCGGTATGCGACGCGCCCCTACGCTCCGCCGGATTCGTCTTCGTATTTGGAGGCGAGGTCCTCGACGCTTTTGTCGCTCGTGGGGTCGGCCGCGTCGCCGAATTTCTCGAGCGGGGTGTTGAGAATCTCCTCGGCGCGCTGCCTGCGCTCGGCGTCGACCCTCTTCTTTTTGCGGACCACGAGATAGGCTCCGCCGCCAACGACAACCACGGCCACCACCACGACCTCGATCGTTCCCGTGGCCTTGGACTTCGACTCCTGGTCCGCCGCGCTCATGATGGTGATGGCGGTGTTCTCGAACGCGTCGGAGAAGACCTCCTCATCGCTGCTCGCGTTGTTGTACGCGTTGTTGAGCTCATCTTGCAGCACGTCGAGCGCCTCGTCGTCCATCACCGTGCGGGCCTTCGTCCCTATCGTGTAGCCGCAGTTGTAGGACCCGTTGCCGTCGTCGCAGAACACGAGCAGGAAGTGCCCCTCGTCGGAGAAGAGCCGCTCATAGAGCTCCGAGGACTTCTTGTTCAGCTCGTCTGTTGAGGTGACCGAGCCGTTCTTGAGGATGTAGACATAGGGCTGCACGCCCGTCTTCTCGTAGAAGTAGGAGAGGCCGTATTCGATTCTTGACGGGCTGGCGATCCAGTCGCCGTCCTCGTCCGTGTAGTAGGCGGTCTTGGACACGTCGGCGGAGTCGAGCTTGGTGCGCACGGTGCCGGATGTCGCCGTGCTCGAGTAGCTGGATGGGCCGTAATCGGGGCCTGAGCAGGTATACAGCGCGCCGGATACCACGGTGAGAAGCACCCATACGAGGATAAGCCCAATGACTACGCCGGAGCAGCCGCCGCAACCGGTGTTTCCACCCCTCGGGCCTCCCACGTTGATGCTCGGGCCCACATGGATGCCGCCGAAGCCGAACCATGGGCCGTGGGGCCTGGGCGGCATGGGACCGCCGTGCGGCCCGTGGTCGTGGGGCCCATGGTCGCGAGGCCCGCCGCCGGGGCCGCCGAAGCCGCCGCCTCGGGGCCCGCCGCCGAAGCCGCCGCCCCCGAAGCCGCCTGACGGGCCGCCGGAACGCCCGCCGCCCCCGCCTCCGCCGGAGAACCCGCCCGAAGTCCTTCCGCCGCCGGAGAACCCGCCGCTGGAGTGGCCGCCGCCACCTCCGCTTCCGCCTGATCTGCCCACGTGAGTCCTTTCGTCATGTGATGTTTGGACACAGTCAGGGCAGAGTATTCCCGTTTGGGGCGAGCGCCTTCCTGCCTTGCGGGGCTTATCGCCGAACGGTGCTCGGCGAGAGGCCGGTATCGGGGCCGTGGCGCGCCCGGTCGAGCGGCCGTCCGGATGCGCATGACGCGCGCCGGTTACTCCGAGGCCGGGTCTTCCTGCGGGTCGCCGGCGGGCGAGAAGAGGGGCATGATCGCGCGCAGGTAATCGGCCGCGAGCTCCCCGGGCGCCGCGGAGAAGCCGCGCCAGGCCCACCACTGGATCATCCCGACGAAGCTTGCGGCGATATGATGGAGCAGGAAGCTGCGGTTCATTTGGGCAGCGGGCCCCGTCGGGTGCTCAGGGACCATGAGCGCGGCGCGTGCCACGACGGCGTGCCGGAGAGCATCGGCGAAGGCGCGCGATCCGGAGCCCGACACGAGCGCTCGCACGACCGGGCCATGCTCAAGGACCCGTTCGAGCACCCGCGTCGTGTGGGCAAGGGGGTCGTCTGAGCACGGCCCCTGGTTGAGTCGGCTGCCGCTTTGGCCGAGCTCCCGCAGCTCTTCGCAGACGCAGCCGACGAAGTCGACGATCAGGTCGTCCTTGCACGTGAACTGAGCATAGAACGTGGCGCGGCCCACGCCGGCTCGCGCGATGACGGAGTCGACGGTGATCTTCGCATAGTCCTTCTCGGCAAGAATCCCGAGGAAGGCGGCTCGGATGGCGGCGCGGCTGCGCTCTTTGCGAGGATCCATCAGAGAGCCTCGGGGTCCGCGTTCTCGTCGGCACCCCGTGTCTCGCTTGCGTCGAGGGCCGCCGCCCCAACGGCACGGAAGACCTCCTGGAAAGAGGCGCCTGTGCGCTCGCAGGCCTCGATGACGGAGCTGTATTCGGGGTAGGAGCGCACGCTGCCGTCGGGCAGGACCACGCGCTTGGTCGCGACTTGGCCGAAGCTCGTGGAAACGGCTCCCGGCTCGCGGCGCAGGGGGTAGCGCCTTTGGCGCGTCGCGCGGATGCCGATAGTGGTCGTGTTCATAAAGATAAGGTCCCTGAGCTGCGCCTCGTTCGCCTCGTCGCATATGACCTCGAGCTGATAGGCGGGCCGGCCCTTCTTCATGACGACGGGCACGGCGTGCGCGTCGCGGGCGCCGGCGGCCATGAGGAGCTCTATGGTGCGGCCGAGCGCCTCGCCGGTGCAGTCGTCCAGGTCGCACGTGAGCTCGACGACGATGTGCTCGGCCGCGGGATCGTCGTCGGCAGGGGTCGTAGGGGCATCCGAGGTTTCGATGAGGGTTGCGCGGAGAAGCCCGCTTGCGTTCTTATAGGTGCGTTTACCTGCGCCGTAGCCGGTGGCGAGGATGCGGTAGCCGGCGGGCATCGCGTCCTTCGTGCGCAGCGCGGCGACGATGGCGGCACCCGTGGGGGTGACGAGCTCGCCGTGGACGGGAGCCGGCTTCAACGTTATGCCTGCGTCGGCGCAGAGGCTCGCGACGGCGGGCACGGGGATGGGCATGACGCCGTGGGCGCAGCGGACGGCGCCGTAGCCCTCGGAAAGCGAGGCGACGATAAGCTCGTCGACGCCCAGGTCGTCAAGGCAAACGGCAACAGAGCAGATGTCGACGATCGAGTCGACGGCGCCCACCTCGTGAAAGTGGACGGTATCGGGCGCGGCGCCGTGGGCTTTGGCCTCGGCCTGGGCCAGCTTGGCAAAGATCGCCAGGGCCCTGCGCTTAGCCTGGTCCGTGAGCTTGGACGCATTGATGATCTCGGTTACGTCGGCAAGGGTTCGGTGCGCGTGATGGCGATGATGCCCCGCCTCGCCGTGGTCGTGCGCGTGGCAGTGACCGTGTTCGCGTGTGTCCTCGTCCCCGCGGTGATGCACGTGCTCGTGAGGGTCGCCGTGCCTAGCCGGTGCCCCGTAGAGCCACTCCATATCGTGGTCATGGTTCTCGTGCTCGGCGTCGAGCCTCACGTCGAAGTCGCAGGCGGCAAGGCCGCTCTTGTCGACCCGGCTCACGACTACCTCGAAGCCGTCGACGGGCAGCGTCGCCAAAGTCTCGCGCAAGTGTTTCTCGCTGGCGCCGAGGTCCAGAAGGGCGGCCACGGTCATGTCTCCGCTGATGCCCGATCCGCCGTCGAACGCGATCGCCTTAGTCATCCGCGCGCCCCTTTACCCTTTAGGTGGTTGATGAGGCTTGCCTGGTAGGCGGCCCCAAAACCGTTGTCGATGTTCACGACCGAGACCCCGCTCGCGCAGGAGTTGAGCATGGCGAGAAGCGCCGTCACGCCGCCGAGGCTCGCGCCGTAGCCCACGCTCGTGGGGACGGCGATCACGGGCGCGCTCACAAGGCCTCCGATCACGCTCGCGAGCGCCCCCTCCATGCCGGCGACGGCCACAATGACCTGCGCGTTCTTGAGCGTTTCTTCCTGCGCGAGCAGTCGATGCAGCCCCGCCACGCCCACGTCGTAGACGCGCTCCACCTGGTTGCCGAGAAACTCTGCGGTAAGCGCCGCCTCCTCGGCGACGGGCAGGTCGCTCGTGCCGGCGCTCGCGACGACCACGGTGCCGTTTCCGTCGGGCTCGGGCAAGCCGCCCGCGACCAGCAGGCGGGCACGGTCGTGATATTCCAGCGCGATTCCGCAGGTGATCAGCCTCGAAACCTCCCCGGCCTTCTTTGCGTCGACGCGCGTGGCAAGCACGCGGGGCTGCCCAGCCGCCGCGAGCGCGTCGATTATGCCCGCGATCTGCTCGGCAGTCTTTCCTTCTCCGTAAATGACCTCGCCCGCGCCCTGGCGTTCGCCGCGCGAAAGGTCCACCTGGGCGTAGCCGAGGTCGGCAGCCTTGCCGTCAAGCCGCGGCCAGCTGGCTTCGCTACTCATCCGCCTGTCCTGCCGCCGCGGCCTTCTGCTTGTGGGACTCCTCCTCGCGGGCCTCGCGCTCACGCGCCGCCCGTGCCGCCGCGTTCTCGCGCTCGAGCGCGGCCGCCTCTGCTGCGGACGGCTCGATGTTGCCGTCGGTGCGCACGCGGTCGGCCGCGTCGGGGTGCTCGGCCATAAAGCGGTCGACCGTCGCCGCGAGCGACTCGGGCGTGATGGCCTCGTCCTTGCCAAAGTATGCGCCATAGCACGCGTAGCTGGGCTTATTCGCCGTGGGGAGACCCAGCTCGGCGGAAAGCTCGCGCACGCGGTCCTTGGTGAGGCCCGCCTCGCGCAGGGGTGAGCGCACGCCGAGCTCACGGATGGCGCGGAATCCGGGCCTGCGGTCCTCTCGGTCGCTCGCGTTCGTGCCGTCGAGCAGCACCGTGCGTCCGTCGGCCTTCATGTGCTCGAGGATCGTCCCGAAGACCATCGACTTGCAAAAAAAGCAGCGGTTCCAGGGGTTTGCGCGAAGCTCGTCGTGCCCCTCCCAGAGGTTAACGGGGATGATCTCCTGCTCGGCGCCGAGCATTCTCGCCACCGTTACCGAGTCGTCCGTGTCGCGCGTGATCTGGAGGTCGTCGAGGATGGTGTAGGCCTTGACGTCGTAACCCTCACGCAGCATCTCGGCGAGCAGATAGCACGAGTCGACGCCTCCGGAGTATGCGAGGCCGTACCGGACGGATTTATCGAGGTCAAAGCGCATTTCCCGTTCCCCTCAGGCTGGGCGTTCCTCTTGCGGTTCGCGGCCATTCTAGCATCGTGGTTTTCAGTTTCCGAACGCTTTGGAAAAATCGTTCGGTTTCTTTTATCGGCAAGAAGCTTGCTTCCTATAATGAAGCCCGTTTGTGAGTGTTCGTGCACCCGGCACGAGAAACGTGCTCGCCCAGAGGCGATTGCGATGAGGAGAGAAGCTTGAGAGAAACGATGTCCCTGAGCAGGCGTTCATTTGTGTGTGGCGGCCTTGCCGCCGGCGTTGCGGCGTCTCTTGCCGCCTGCTCCGACGAGAACTCGGCCGGTGACGCCGGCGACTCCGGACTCGACGCTTCCCGTCAGGTGACCATAGCAATGAGCCCCTCGAGTGAGCCGGACGCGGGCTTCGACCCCTGCGTGGCTTGGGGCTGCGGCGAGCATGTCCACGAGCCGCTCATCCAGTCCACCCTCATCCGCACTGACGCGAACATGGAGTTCGTCTGCGACCTCGCGACGTCTTACGAGTGCTCTGACGATCGCCTGAGCTGGACGTTCACGCTGCGCGATGACGTGAGCTTCTCCGATGGCGAGCCTGTGCGCGCCTCCGACGTGGCCTTTACCGTGGCGACCATCAAGGCTTCGCAGAACGCGCAGGCGGACCTCTCGGCGGTCGATTCCGTCGAGTGCCCGGACGATCTCACGGCGATTTTCCGCCTGAACAAGCCCTTCAATGCCCTTCTCTATACGTTGGCCGTGCTGGGCATCGTTCCCGAGCACGCCTATGGCGCCGACTACGGCAAGAATCCCGTCGGCTCCGGCCGCTACAAGCTTGCGCAGTGGGACCGCGGCCAGCAGGTGATCCTCGAGGCCAACCCCGGCTATTACGGGGAGGCGCCGCAGATCGAGCGAGTCGTCGTGGCCTTTATGGAGGAGGACGCGGCGCTCACGGCTGTGCGCGCGGGCCAGGTGGACATGGCCTACACCTCGGCCACGCTGGCCGCCGCAGATGTTTCCGGCTACAGCCTGGAGTCCTACGAGACGGTCGACTCGCGCGGTATCCAGCTGCCTGTTATTCCGGCAGGCTCCACGCGCACCGACGGCGCTCATACCTACCCTGCGGGCAACGACGTGACGTGCAATCTCGAGGTCCGACAGGCCATCAACCTGGCCATCGACCGCCAGGCTCTGATCGATGACGTGCTGGACGGACACGGCAGCGTGGCCTACAGCATCGGCGACGGCCTGCCGTGGGCGAGCTCTGACATGAAAATCGAAACCAATCGTGAGCGTGCCTGCGCTCTTCTCGAGGCTGCCGGCTGGTCCTTCGAGACCGACGGCTTCTACTGCCGCGAGGGTCTGGACTGCGCGTTCGACCTTTATTACCCGGCGAGCGACTCGGTGCGCCAGGCCATGGCCAATGCGATCGCGAACCAGTTGGCGGCCGTGCACATCAAGGTCACGCCGCGCGGCGCCGCGTGGGACGACATCTATCCGCATGAGTTCAGCGACCCTGTGATGTGGGGCTGGGGATCCAACTCGCCGACCGATGTCTACGAGCTCTACCGCTCGGACGGCAATCTCAACTTCGCGTGCCGCCAGGACGCGGCGACCGACGCGTACCTGGATGAGGCCCTGGCCGCGCCGACGGTCGAGGAGTCCTACGAGCTCTGGCAGAAGGCCGAGTGGGACGGCGAGCGCGGACCCGCGCCCCAAGGCGACGCGAGCTGGGCATGGTTCGCCAACGTGAGCCATCTGTACTGGAAGCGCGAGGGCCTGAGCGTGGCGGCGCAGAAACTGCAACCTCACGGCCACGGCTGGTCGATCCTGAACGACGTCGACGCGTGGAGCTGGGCGTAGGCTTTGGGCGGGAAGCGGCTGCATAGGGACGGCAAGAAGGGCGCCGAGGTCGCGGGGCTTGTTTCCGGCGCGGCTGCGCCCGCGCGCCCTCTCGTCCCGCGCTGGGCCGCCGAGCTCGTGCGTCTTGTGCTGCTGCTCGTGGCCACGAGTATGGTCACTTTCGCGCTCGTGGGCCTCTCTCCTGTGGACCCGGTGCGGCAAAACCTCGGCCAGGCGTCGTATGCCCAGATGAGCGACGCGCAGCGCGAGCAGCTCGCCGCGTACTGGGGGACGGACACGCCTATCGTCGAGCGCTATCTGCGCTGGGCCGCCTCGGCGCTTACCGGTGACTTCGGGCAGAGCCTGCGCTTCGGGCGCCCGGTGGCGGAGGTTGTGGGCGAGCGCTTTGCCAACTCGGCGGCGCTTATGCTTGCGGCGTGGGTGCTCGCGGGCGTGCTCGGGCTCGCGCTCGGGGTCACGGCCGGGTCGCGGCGCGGCGGCTTGGCGGACCGTGCCATAAGCGGGGCCTGCTACCTGCTTTCCTCGACACCGACCTTCTGGCTCGGGCTTGTCGCTCTCATGGTCTTTGCCGTGTGGCTGCGCTGGGCGCCCCTCGGATTCAGCGTGCCGCTCGGGGTCGACGCCGCGCAGGTGGGCTGGGCCCAGAAGCTGCGTCACCTGGTGCTTCCTGCCCTGGTGCTGGCCGTGGCCAATACCCCGGGCATCGCGCTCCACACGCGTGAGAAAACCATCGAGGTGCTGGCCAGCGACTACGCGCGCTTTGCCGAGTCGCGCGGCGAGACGCGCGCGCAGGTGCTGCGTCGCCACGGGCTGCGCAACCTCGTGCTCCCCGCCATCACCATCGAGTGCGCGTCTCTTTCCGAGGTGTTCGGGGGCTCCGTGCTCGTTGAGCAGGTCTTCTCGTATCCCGGCCTCGGGCAGGCAGCCGTGACGGCGGGCCTCGGCGGAGACGCGCCCCTGCTCGTGGCCATTGCGCTTGCGTCGGCGGCGTTCGTGTTCGTGGGCAACGCCGTCGCGAACCTGTTGTATACCGCGGTCGATCCGCGCCTGCGCGAGGGGGTGCGCCGTGGGTAGCAGCGCAAAGCAGATACCCGTACTCCATGCCCCGGGCACCTCGCGCGGGGGAAATAGGCGACGCATGCTCCTGGGCATCATTGCGGCCGCGGTGTTTCTTGCCGCCGTGATCGTCGCGGGGCGCGTGCTTTGGGGCGTCGCCACAGCCACGGACTTTGGCGAGAAGAACCTCGCGCCGTGCCTCGCGCATCTCTTCGGCACGGACTGGATGGGCCGCGACATGCTCGCGCGGACCCTCGCGGGGCTCTCTACCTCGGTTTTCGTAGGACTTCTTTCCGCAGGCTGCTCGGCGATCATCGCCTTGGCGCTCGCCGTTGTGGCGGCGCTCGGGGGCCGCGTCGCCGATGCCGTGGTTTCCTGGCTCACCGACCTTTTGATGGGCATCCCGCACATCGTGCTGCTTATCCTCGTGAGCTATGCGCTCGGGCGCGGTTTCTGGGGCGTGACCATCGCCGTGGCGACCACGCACTGGGGAAGTCTCGCGCGCGTGCTTCGGGCCGAGATTCTGCAGGTCAGGGATGCGCCGTACATTAAGCTCGCTCGCGCGGCGGGGGTGTCCCGCGTGCAGGTGGTCGCGCGGCACATCCTTCCGGCGGTGCTCCCGCAGCTCATTGTGGGCGCGGTGCTCGCCTTCCCGCACGCCATCCTGCACGAGGCGTCGATCACTTTTCTGGGTTTTGGGCTTTCGGCCGACGAGCCGGCCATCGGGGTGATTCTTTCCGAGGCGATGCAGTATCTCTCGACGGGGGAGTGGTGGCTCGCGGTGCTGCCGGGCGCCGCTCTCGTGGCTGTGGTGGCGGCGTTCGATCGCATGGGGTCTTTGCTTCGCTCGCTCCTTGGCGCGAAGTCGGTGCAGGAGTAGGGAGTGCGCGTGGATTCGGAAAGAAGCGCCGTTACCGCATCTGACCAGGGGATCGTTGGGTACATCGAGCCTGAGAACCTTGTCTGTGGCCACGCTGCCGGACCAACCGACGGCGATCTTTCTGTCCACGTTGCCCATGGTCACGAGGATTGCAACCATGCTGTTCGCGACCATGTTGCCCACGGTTGTGCGGGTCGCGACAGAACCGCCTGCAGCCACGAGGGCCGCGAACACGCCGCCCGAGACGATGGGGGTCGCGATCGCGCCGCAAGCGACCATGCCGACCATGAGCTCCACCATCACCATACCCACGCCGTCGACTCACGTCATCCCGGTGGGCACCACCTGCTTCAGGTGGAGAGCCTGACCGTCGCGTTTACCATGTACGACTCCGCGGCCCCGTTCTGGCGGGCCGGGCGCGTTCGCAGCGAGGTGCTGCATGACCTCTCGCTGAGCGTGCATGTGGGCGAGGTCCTCGCCGTCGTTGGCACATCTGGCTCGGGAAAGACCGTCCTCGCCGATTCCCTTATGGGTCAGTGGCCAAATAACGCTGAGGTCAATGGCCGAATCTGGTTCGACGGCGTGGCGCAAGACGGGAATTCGCTCGCTGCGCTCCGCGGCCATGGCATGAGCATGGTTCCGCAGGGCGTGACCAACCTCGATCCGCTCATGCGTGTGGGCGACCAGGTGCTCGGGGCGAGTCGCACGCCGGAACGTCGGGCTCGCACGCATCAACTCTTTATTGATTACGGCTTGGGTGCCGAGGCGGAGCGCCTCTATCCTCATCAGCTTTCGGGCGGCATGGCTCGCCGCGTGCTCCTTATGTGCGCGATTATGGACGAGCCTCGTCTCATCATCGCCGACGAGCCGACGCCGGGGCTCGACCTGGACCTCGCGGCCCATGCGCTGGATGGCCTGCGCGCCTTTGCGAATCGGGGCGGCGGCGTCCTGCTCATTACGCACGATATCGAGCTTGCCCTGCGCGTGGCCGATCGCGTGGCCATCTTCCATGACGGCACCGTCGTTGAGGAGACAGGCGTCGAAAACTTTGCCTCGCCCGATCTCTTGCGTCATCCCTTTACGAAGGCGCTGTGGCATGCCTTGCCGGGCCACGACTTTTCCGCTGCAGCATATGAAGGGACGGGAACATGAGTCTGCAAGCTTGTGACCTGCGGTTTTCTTACCCCGGTGGTACGGAACTCTACGGTGGGCTCGACCTTTGCGTCGAGCCGGGCGAGCGTGTGGCCCTTACGGCGCCTTCCGGACGCGGCAAGACGACGCTGTGCCGACTGCTCTCCGGATTTCTTTTTCCTACGTCAGGGCGGGTCCTCGCGGACGGTGACCCGCTCGTGCCGGTTGAGCGGCTCCGGGGCACGCCGTCGCTGGTCCAGCTTTTGTGGCAACACCCCGAGCAGGCCTTCGATCCGCGCCTGCGGATGGGCCGGAGCATGCCGAGTGAATCCGCGGAGCTCCAGGCAACCTTCGGCGTGCGCCCCGAGTGGCTAGCTCGCCGGCCGCACGAGCTTTCCGGTGGCGAGCTCATGCGTCTTGCCATGGTCCGCGCCCTTGCGTGCCGGCCGCGCTATCTCGTAGCAGACGAGTCGACCGCCATGCTCGATGCCGTCACGCAGGCCGAGCTCTGGCGCGTGCTTCTGGACCTGCAGGCCCGCGACGGGTGGGGCCTCGTGCTCGTCACGCATTCGCCGGCGCTTCTTTCCCGCGTCGCCACGCGCGAGGTACTGCTTTCTCACTGATCCTAGGCTTCCGAAGGCGCGCCGGAGCGGAACTCTCGGGACTTTGTCGCAGCGAGCCCTGAATTCTCGCCATCCAGCAATCTCGTGGAGGAGGGGAGCCCTGGGTCATCGCCGTCCAGTAACGTTAAGGGGCGCGGAGCCCCGGAACCGCGCCTTCCAGTAATGCCAAGAAGTACGTAGCCCTGGAACTACGTCGACCAGCAACCGAACGTTGCTGGTCGACGTAGTTCCAGGGCTCGGAGGCGCTTCTCGTTGCTGCGCGGCACGGTTTCGGGGCTGGTCGTGCAGGGGGATGGTAGCGCGGAGCGATTCCAGGGCGGCTCGACGGGGAGGATTGCTGCACAGCGCGGCTCTAGGGCTCGTGCTCCAGGTCGTATGCTGGGACCGTGGGATTCAGGGCTCTTCGGACGGAATCCCGTCTTACGCCAAGAGTTCCCTTGCGACCTCTGCCACGCCCTCGGGCGTGAGGCTGCAGCCGGCCATAAGCTCGGCGGGGTCGTAGCGGTCATAGTAGCCGCGGGGGACGCCCAAGCAGCGCACGGGCGTGGCGGACGGGCCGGCCTGACGTGCGACCTTTTCGCCGAAGCCGCCCTCGAGCTGGCCGTCCTCGACGGTGACGATGGCCTTGTGCGTACGGGCGAGCTCCTCGATAAAGTCGTCTGCAAGGCCGGAAGTCACGCGCGGGTTCACGAGCGAGACGCTCATGCCCTCGGCAACAAGGGCGGCCGCGGCTTCCTGCGCGATGGGGAAGGCGCAGCCCAGGCCAAGAAGCGCCACATCGTTTCCGCTGGTCACGACCTCGGGAGTGAGCGGCCACTTGGAATCGGGCTCGCTGCTGCCTAGAGCAACGTTCGCGCGACTCACGACGCCGGCGGCCGGCACGCGGATGGCCACCGGGCCCTCGTCCCACGCGAGCGCCCACTGCAGCATAGCCAGGTACTCCTCCTTGCAGGTGGGCGCCAGGTAGGTGAGGCCCGGAATCGCGCTGAGCTCCGCGATGTCGAAGATGCCCAGGTGCGTGACGTCGTTCATGTTGCGCACGGAATCGGCGAAGCTGAGAAGCACGACGGGGTTGCCGTTAACGCAGAGGTCCTGCATGAGCTGGTCGAAGCCGCGCTGGATGAAGGTGCCGTAGAAGCCGTAGACGGGCTTGCCGCCGGCCGCCGCGATGCCGCTTGCCAGAGCCACGGCGTGTTCCTCGGCGATGCCCACGTCGACGAACTGCTTGCCGGCTTTCGCGCGACGCTCGGCAGAGAAGCCCATGACGCCCGGTGTGGCGCTCGAGATTACGACGACGCGCGGATCTGCCTCGATGGCAACAGAAAGTGCCTGGTAGGTGAGCTCCTCATAGTCGGGCTCGCCGCCGGCGGGCAGCAGGCTCTCGCCGGTTTCCTTGTTAAACCAGCCGTCCCAGTGGAAGCGCTCCTTCTGTGCCACGGCGGGCGCGAAGCCGTGGCCCTTCTCGGTGTGGATATGCACGACGACGGGGTGGTCGATGTCGCGCACCTCGGCAAGCGCGGCCTCCACGACCTGCTCGTCATTGCCTTCTTCGACGTAGCGGTAGTCGAGCCCAAGCGACCGGAAGTAGTTGTTCTCGCTCTTGCCGCCGGTCGCGCGCAGCTCAGCCAGGCTTGTGTACAGCCCGCCGTGGTTCTCGGCAATGGACATCTCGTTGTCGTTAACGATGACAATGAGGTTGGTGCCAAGCTCGGCGGCCCAATCGAGCCCCTCGAACGCCTCGCCGCCCGAGAGGGATCCGTCGCCGATGACTGCCACTACGTTGTGCGCACCGCCCACAAGGTCGCGGCCCTTGGCCAGGCCGCAGGCGAGGCTTACCGAGGTCGACGTATGCCCGATAACGAAGTGGTCATGCGCCGACTCGCTCGGCTCGGAATAGCCGGAGATGTCGTCGTAGCGCTCCGGGTCGATGAAGCCGTATGCGCGGCCGGTGAGCATCTTGTGCACGTAGGTCTGGTGCGAGACGTCGAAGACGAACTTATCGGTGGGGGAGTCGAACACGCGGTGCATCGCGATGGTTGTCTCGACCATGCCCAGGTTGGGGCCTATGTGGCCGCCGTGGGCTGCGAGCTTATCGATCAGCGCGCCGCGGATCTCGCTGGCAAGGGCATCCAGCTCGCCTGCGGGAATTTCGCGCACGTCTGCCGGGGATTCGATTTTCTCGAGGTACATACGGATCCTCTCTGTTTGGGTGCTGGTATGCTGAGAGGGACGATAAAACCTAAACCTAACTTTAGGTCAAGCATATGACGAGAAATTCTCGGAAGGGGTCGCGGATGTACACAATCGGCCAGGTCTCCCAGATGTTCGACATTCCCGTATCGACCCTGCGCTACTACGACAAGCAGGGGCTTTTCCCGCATATGGAGCGCACCTCGGGTATCCGCCGCTTCGGCGACGACGAGGTCGAGGCCCTCAAGCTCATCGAGTGCCTCAAGCGCTCGGGGCTCGAGATCCGCGAGATTCGCCAGTACATGGACTGGGCCGCACAAGGCCCCTCGACTTTCCCGCAGCGCAAGGAGCTTATCGAGCAGACCCGCGTCCGCGTGGAGGAGGAACAGGCCAGCTTGCAGCGGGCGCTCGACATGCTCACCTTTAAAACCTGGTACTACGAGCAGGCCATCGCGGACGGCAACGAAGACCAGATAAAGGCCATGATTCCCGACGGCCTTCCGCCCAAGATCCGTGCCGCGTACCTGAGTTCCCACGAGAGGTAGGTTCTGCGAGGCATCGCCTTCGCGTTCTAATTAAAGAGCTCTACGTCGGCGTGGGCGCAACCGTGCTCGATCCCTGTCCTTCTCAGTTGGTCGGCTTGCGAAAAGTACCCACGACCGCACGTCTACCGGGGGTTTCGCGCCTTTGAGCGGATACGCTTGAGGCGTACTGGAGCTGCAGGGGATAACACTTCATAAAATCGTCAACATGTTATATCTATCTTCATAGTTTTATAACAAGTCGACAATGGCGGTGCTCTATGAAAAGGGTGTGGACTGCTGTCAGCTGGCTGATTGTTGCACTGCTCGGTGTTTCCTCAATTGTTTGCTTTAAAGGTGTCTTTGAATTAATTGCATATAGGCAGGTCAACGGTTGGTTTTCAAATCATCAGATTGTATATACCTCGCAACTAACCAACTCTCAGAAGGACGGCCTGTATTCCGAGCTTCAGAACCTTGCCGGCGAACAAGGGCTTGTCGTCATGGGCCGGAATAACGAGCGCTTGCAGTCGGGGGTCCTTGTCTGTAGATTCAGCGTGCTCTCAGCGGCGGCGGACGAGGGTGCGGCCGTCGACGAGCTTGCCCTTCTCGGCACTACCATCGTGGACGACGCGCTCGTCAAGAACGTGTGCTCCGGAGACCCTAATGGCTACGCCGGTTATGGGAACGATGCGTTCCAACGGGTCTCGGAACTCCCGAGCATTCGTTCCGGCCTGTATTTTCGTGTCGACCAGATGCACTCCGGGGATGGGCTCGGGGACGCATGCGCGCTCTTCGGGCTGGATGACGATGGTTTCCGTGCTGCGGTGGACGACTTGTCTTCTGCTGCCGGGGTCTCGCCTGAGACGCTTACCTCAAAGATGTCTGGCTCGAGTACGGAGCTTGGCCTGCTCTATTTGTTTTGCGCAGGGGCTTTCGTCCTTCTCTCCCTCGTGTTCTGTCTGCTTATGGTGACGCGGTCGTTGCTTGAGCTCAAGACATTGGGGACCCACCTTATGCTTGGCTGGAGCAAACTTGATTTTGTGGGCGGCATGATTGCGCCCCAGTCGATCGAGGTCCTTGTCCTTATGCCGGTCGGCGTAGTCGGCGCCTGCGTCATTTTGGATGGGTTTACGATGAACCCTGCCTTTGTGGGATATGCCCTTGGTTCTGTGCTGCCTGCCGTGCTGGCCGTTCTTGTGGCCGTGACGCTTGCCGTCGTTCCGCTCCTTCTGGCAAAGCCGGTTGAGGCTATTCATGGACGGTATTCAAGGCGCGGGTTCTACGTCCTCGCGGTTGCGGTTTATCTGATATGTGTGGGTGCCGCCTTTGCCGGGTGTCTTTTTATTGATCAGCCGCTCACTCTGTACCAGGACCTTGCCCACACGCGCTCAACGTGGCAGGAGTACGAGGACTGGTATGTCGTGCGGGATTTTTGGCTTGGTGACGATCGGTTTAAGGGCAGCCTGAGTACGTATGCCGTGGATATGTACACGTGGTATGCCGAGCATGAGCACGATGCGGGTGTATACCTTACGAAAGCCCATCTCTTTGGAAAAACAGCCATGGAGGCCTACGTGGGGGCCGAAACGACGCTTGAGCCATTCTGGTACCTCGCGGCGTCCCCGTCGTATCTTGAGTATATAGGGATGGATATTGCCGACGAGCTCGTCCAAGAAGCTGAGCAGGGGACACGCGTGTATTTATTGCCTGACTCATTGAGCGCTTCCGAGACCGAGCAGATAAAGAACCTGCTCATTGCTGCCCGAAAGCCGTCTGAGTCGGATATCGTAACGAAGTTTATGGAGAACCCAACATATGAGTTTGTAAGCTACGATGCAAGCAAAGAGTTATTTACGTGGGCCACGGATACTGAGCAGCCGGTATCCTCGGATGGCTTCGTCATAGCGCTCGTCACGGCAAACAACATGGTCTACTCCGAGTCCGAGAGCCTTGTTGCCACAGGGCTCGAGAACTCTTACATCAAGCTTGACGAGCGCGCGGCGTCAAGGCTGCTTGACGTTAACGACAAGGCGCGGATCGGGGATGTGATGAGCGTCCGGCTCACGAAGGTGAGAAGCTATATCGACGGGATGCAGAAGACCCTTGAGGAGCTGTTCGCCCTTTTCGCGTTCGTCCTCGTGATTTTGGTCGCCACCACAGCCGTTATGGTCGTGTGCCTTGTTGAGGTGGTCAACCGGGTGGGTGCTCGGGAGATCTCCGTGAAATATGTCTTGGGCTTCGGCATATGGGGGCTCTATCGGAGGGAAATCCTGTTCGTGATTATCACCTCGCTTGCGGGCATCGGTGTGTGCGCCGCCGCAGGATGCAGTGCCGGCATCATCGTCGGCGCGGCGTTGCTCGTCGTCTCGACCCTCGCCATTGGTATCGCAATGCGCAAAAGATCTGCGCAGGTGGTGCTGGAAACCGTCTCTAAGGAGTAGCGATGCAGCCGTATGCCAAGGTTGAGTGCCTGTCGAAGTCCTATGGTGAACATCGTGTGCTCTCGGACCTTGAGCTCACGATTGACCGGGGAGAGGCGGTTGCCGTTACCGGCCCGTCCGGGTGCGGCAAGACGACGCTGCTGAACATTCTCGGCCTGCTCGAGACGTATGACGAGGGCAGCGTATATCTTGCCGGTAAGAAATACCCGGGCATTGAGACCAGGCAGGCCATGCTCTTGCGCCGCACTGAGATAAACTACCTTTTCCAATCCTTCGCGCTCATCGACTCGCGAACGGTGCGGGATAACCTTATGCTTGCCTTGCATTACGCGAAGCTCGACAAGAAGGCGAGGGAGGCCGCCATTAGGCGGGAGTTGGGTAGGTTTTCCATCCTCGACAAGATCGACTCGCCTGTGAATGAGCTCTCGGGCGGCGAGAAACAGCGCGTCGCGATATGCCGCGCGATGCTCAAGCCGGGCGGACTGATCCTTGCCGATGAGCCGACGGGTTCGCTGGACGCGCGCATGGCGGGTACCGTCATGGATTCGCTCATCTTAGCTGCGCGGGACGCGGGAAAGACGCTTGTGGTGGTAACGCACGACATGGCCATGGCGGCTAAGTGCGACCGTGTGCTGAGGATGCGCAGCGGGAAGCTCGCCTGAGCTGAACCGAGTCGCCGCAGCAAAAAGGCCGCCGCCCGAAGGCGACGGCCTTGCAAGTCCAGATTCGCGTAAAAGCGAGAGGAACTTAGGCGTTCAGAGCGGCGTTGACGGCAACGGCGCAGGCGACGGTGGCGCCGACCATGGGGTTGTTGCCCATGCCGATGAGGCCCATCATGTCGACGTGCGCGGGCACCGAGGAGGAGCCGGCGAACTGAGCGTCGGAGTGCATGCGGCCCATGGTGTCGGTCATGCCGTAGGAGGCGGGGCCGGCGCCCATGTTGTCCGGGTGCAGGGTACGGCCGGTGCCGCCGCCGGAAGCGACGGAGAAGTACTTCTTGCCGGCCTCGAGGCGCTCCTTCTTGTAGGTGCCAGCGGTGGGGTGCTGGAAGCGCGTCGGGTTGGTGGAGTTACCGGTGATGGAGATGTCGACGTTCTCGTGCCACATGATGGCAACGCCCTCGCGGACGTCGTCGGCGCCGTAGCAGTTGACGGCGGCGCGGGGACCATCGGAGTAGGGGATGGTCTCGACGACCTTGAGCTCGCCGGTGAAGTAGTCGAACTGGGTCTTCACGTAGGTGAAGCCGTTGATGCGGGCGATGATCTGGGCGGCGTCCTTGCCGAGGCCGTTCAGGATGACGCGCAGCGGCTTCTGGCGGGCCTTGTTGGCGTTGAGGGCCAGGCCGATGGCGCCCTCAGCGGCGGCGAAGGACTCGTGGCCGGCGAGGAACGCGAAGCACTCGGTGTCGTCGGAGAGCAGCATGGCGCCAAGGTTGCCGTGGCCCAGGCCGACCTTGCGGTCCTCGGCGACGGAGCCGGGGACGGTGAAGGCCTGGATGCCCTCGCCGATGACGGTGGCAGCCTCAGAGGCGGTCTTCACGCCGCGCTTGACGGCGAGAGCGCAGCCAAGGGTGTAAGCCCACTCGGCGTTCTGGAAAGCGATGGACTGGGTGCCGTGCACGATCTCGCGGGGGTTGAAGCCCTTATCGGTGCAGAGCTGCAGGGCCTCCTCGAGGGAGGCGATGCCGTTCTCGGCGAGGCACTTGTTGATCTTGTCGGCGCGACGCTCGTAGCCTTCGAAAGTAACAGCCATGGTTATATCCCTCCCTTTCTACTCGTGAACGGGGAACGTGTTGGCGACGGAGTGGGTCTCCTCGTCGGTACGCGGATCGATGTACTTGGCGGCATTCTCCCACTGGCCGTAGTGGCCCATGGAACCGGCGATGGCCTCCTCGGGGGTCTTGCCGGCCTTGAGGGCGTCGGTGAACTTGCCGAGGTTGAAGAACTCGAATGCGATGATCTCGTTGTTGTCGTTCAGAGCCATGCGGGTCACGTAGCCCTGGGCGAGCTCGAGGTAACGGGCGCCCTTGGCCTTGGTGCCGAACATGGTGCCGACCTGCGAGCGCAGGCCCTTGCCGAGGTCGTCGAGAGACGCGCCGACGGGCAGGCCGCCCTCGGAGAACGCGGTCTGGGTGCGGCCGTAGACGATCTGGAGGAAGATCTCGCGCATAGCCACGTTGATGGCGTCGCAGACGAGGTCGGTGTTAAGGGCCTCGAGGATGGTCTTGCCGGGGAGAATCTCGGCGGCCATGGCGGCAGAGTGGGTCATGCCCGAGCAGCCGATGGTCTCGACGAGGGCCTCCTCGATGACGCCCTCCTTGACGTTAAGCGTCAGCTTGCAGGCGCCCTGCTGGGGGGCGCACCAACCCACACCGTGCGTAAGGCCGGAGATGTC
Source organism: bacterium (assembly GCA_963605405.1). Lineage (GTDB taxonomy): Bacteria > Actinomycetota > Coriobacteriia > Coriobacteriales > Atopobiaceae > Paratractidigestivibacter. The sequence continues at coordinate 48,604 of CAVCUP010000018.1, forward strand.
GGAGATCTCCTTGGCCTGTACCCACTTGCCCTCCTCGGGGATGGGTGCGGGGCCGTGATACGCGCCCTTGGTAACAGGGCACATATTCTCGACTTCAGCGGAATACTGCATGTAATGCTCCTCTCCGTAAAATCCCGTGCGGGCCCATGCGCCCAGCACGAACCTACCGGTCCCCTCAGACCGGTCAGAGCTTGGGTGTGGCCAGAATCTGGCCAATCCTCCGATAGTTTACGGCAGATTTTGCCCGAATGTGACGCTCGGGGGCAAAAACTTACCGTTTGCCGCATAAACCGGCTGGCGTATAATTTCTCGCGTGATTAGCGAGAAGGACATACCCGTCGGAGCTTGGAAGCTCGCCCTGGCAGGCGCGGCCGCCATCTGGGGCGGGTCGTTCGTCGTGATCAAGGGCGCGCTTGATGTGGTGCCGCCTTGTTGGCTCATGTTCGTCCGTTTCTTCTTCTCCGCCCTCATCGTGGGAGCGATCTTTTGGAAGGCCGTGCGTCCCCACCTGGACGCTAGCCACCTGCGCTGCGGCGCGGTGCTCGGGCTTCTCTCCGGCACGGCCTTCGTGGTGCAGAACATCGGCCTCGCAGACACCACCCCGGGAAGAAACGCGTTTCTCACCGCCACGTACTGCGTGATGGTGCCTTTCGTGAACTGGGCCGTCGCCCGTAGGCGCCCGGGCGGCGTGAACATCCTGGCCGCGGCGCTGGCCGTCGTCGGAGTGGGGCTCCTCTCGCTGGGGGACGACCTCTCGCTCTCGCTGGGGTTCGGCGATTCGCTCACCCTGGTCTCGGCCGTGCTCTATGCGTTCCATATCGTCGCGGTCTCGCGGTTCTCGGAGCGCGGCCGCGACGTCATGGGCATGACGGTCGTGCAGCTCGCCGTGAGCGCCGCGGTCTCGCTCGCCTTCGCAGTCGTGCTCGAGGGGCCGGTCGACGTCGCGCTCTTTACCGCGCCCGACATGTGGGGCGCCCTGGCCTACCTGGTGCTTCTTTCCTCGGCGCTCTGCATGGTCGTGCAGAACCTCGGGCAGGCCCACGTGCCGCCCGCGCCGGCGTCGCTCATCCTGAGCCTGGAGAGCGTTTTCGCCGTCTTGGCGAGCGTCGTCTTCTACGGCGAGGTCGTGACCGTCCGCTATGCCTGCGGCTTCGCCACCATCTTCGTCGCCGTGGTCGTGAGCGAGGTCGGGCTGCCGGCGCTTGTGTGGGCCCGTGCGCGACTCGCCGGGACCGACGGCGGCGCGGCGGGTACGCTCGACGAGGCGCCCGCGCGGGAAGAGGCGGTCGAGGAGGCGGGCGCTTAGGTGGGCGTCCTGGTGCTCTTTTGCGCCGCTGTAGCGTGCACCGGCGCCGCCTTCGCGATTCCCAACCCAAAGAATATCCGGGTGCGCCAGCTCGCGCGCGCTTATTGGGTCGTGACGGCCGTGCTCGTGGCCGCGGGCCTCGCGTCGCGGACCGGGATGGGCGCGTTCATCCATCTGGGCAAGCTGGCGGAGCATGCCGCGCTCGGGATTCTCCTGGTGGCCCTGGTGCTCGCGGTGTGGACCGTATACTGCCTCTTCAACGGTTTCGGAAGGAACGGTGACGACCGATGATCCAAGAGATCGGCGAGCACGTCTATCGCAACGAGTACGTCGTCTGTGAGCCTGCGGGCCACGATTACGTGCTGCACTACCTTGATCGCGGGTGCCTGGCGAACGTGGTCGCGCACGGCGAGCGCGGCGCCGACGCCTGGGCCGCGGGCAACGAGTTCGAGCTTCCGCGCGTCTCCGACTTCGGCGAGAAGCGCCCGGAGCGGCTTGTGTACGCCTTCGCCATCGACGAGCAACGCTTCTGGATCGCGCTCGACGACGAGGTGGCGGCGCCGGCGGACTTCGGCTACGAGGCCATCAACTGGCTGCGCTACGCCGAGCCGGCGGAGCTTCTCTTTGCGGCGGTGACGGGCTCTCAGCTTAACCGCTGGTACCGCGAGAACCGCTTCTGTGCGCGTTGCGGGCACCCCACCGAGCTCGGGCCGCGCAGCCGCGAGGTCGTGTGCCCGGAGTGCGCGAAAATCACCTATCCGAAGATCTGCCCTGGCGTGATCTGTGCCGTCGTAGACTGCGAGGGCGACGAGGAGCGCATCGTCCTCACGCGCTACAACGGGCGCACCACCGCGCTGTGGGCGCTCGTGGCCGGATTCACCGAGATCGGCGAGCCGCTCGAGGACACCGTGCGCCGCGAGGTCATGGAAGAGGTCGGCCTGCGCGTCAAGAACCTGCGCTTCTACAAGAGCCAGCCGTGGAGCTTCTCCGACACGCTGCTCGTGGGCTTCTGGTGCGAGGTCGACGGCTCGCGCGACATCCGCGTGGACCGTGAGGAGCTCAAGGAGGCGCGCTGGTTCACCCGCGACGAGATGACCCTTGAGCGCGTCGACGACCGTGTGAGCATGACCGGCGAGATGATCGAGCAGTTCAGGCTTCACGGCCGCGCCGTTCTGCAATAGCAATCGGATCACGCCAAGCAAGGGGCGACGCAAAGGACGGTTCCTTTGCGTCGCCCCTTGCTTGATTTGCACGGTATCCGATGCCTACCTCCCCAGGACGAACTTCTCGATGACCTCGGCGACGCCGCTGCCGAGAAGCTCGGCGAGGCGTTCTATGCCAGCGCCTCATTTTTTGGCGAGGATGGGTCTGGATGAAACTGTTCCGACTAGGGTTGTGTTGCTTGCAAATTCAGCCGTGTGTCCCACCTCTTCTTAACGGCCTCGTTTCAAATGGCTTATTGGTTTGAAATGAGGCCTCTCTAGATTCAGGAGAAAATCAATGGGTTGGTGTAAGTGGAAGGTTGCCAGATATGGAGGCCGGAACCGCTGTTGCTCGGTCGAAAGATCGTAGCTGTTGGGAGGACGCTGACTTTCAGACCTGGCGTCTTATAATGAAGCGGGCTCTTTCAAGCCCCGCCACAACGCTTGACGAATTTGTTGTTCTAGAACAAGAGGCTGAGGAGTCTTTCAATGAGGAGCGCGGGCGGCTTTCTTAAAGAAATCGTTCTCTCCGTGGGGCTCCTAGGGTTTATTGGCAAGTCCTGCTTTCAGTTAATCTGCTACTTGTTTTACTTTACTCAGCCGATTTTGATTCAAGCTGTTTTGACGGCGGGTACGACGAAAGACTCCTTTCTTGCTCTCGCCGCCCTGGCGGGTTCTCTTTTGATGCCATCGGTCATTGATTTGACAAATAATGGGATTATGCAGGGGTTCAGATCCCATTCGAAGGGCCTTGTTTTTAGGCAGTTGCTTCAGCAAGATTATGCCTATTACCAAGAGCGCTCATCCAGCGAGATTCAGAGCTACCTCAACGAGATTTCGTTTGCGTGTCGCAATCTTGAGGACCGATACGTGCACACGATTCTGAGAATGACGGCCATGGGTCTGCTGTATGTGATTTCACTATGGCTACAGGATGCTGTGCTCGGTATTGCTTATGCCTTGTTTTTTGTTCTATACATCGTTATTTCGGCGGCGCTCTCCTCCCGGGGGCGCAGGGGCGTTGGGGAGTCGCTGACTGCAACGGCGCGTGTTAATGCGGGAATCTCCGACTCCGTTGCTAATGTTAGTACCGTCTATTCGCTTGACGCCCAGGAATACGAGGTGTCTAGAACCCGGAGTGCTCTTGAACTGGAGGCCGCCCAATATCGATCGGTTCAGGCAAGGAGCAATAACGTTGCCTTAATACAAGAGGTGATGGTTGTTGGGTTCGCGGCAATTCTCCTGCTGTTTGCGATGGAACAACAGGCTTCGGTGGCCACGACCTTTCTAACGCTTCTTTATTCGATTCTTAACTTGACGGGGTTTGGATCGCAGTACCTATTGATCTGTGAGTTTTCGGACCGCCTTAACGCCGCTCTTAAGGCCCTGGACCTCAATTGTCACCGAGCTGAACACTTGGATGTTCGCTATAACCAGCAAGGAGAGAATCTTGAGCTAAAGGAGATTGACTACTCTTATCCCCGTAGCGAGCGACGCCTTCTCTGCGATAAATCAGTTACTTTCAAAAAGGGTGCCATTACGGCGATTGTGGGGCCAAATGGCTCTGGTAAGTCAACGCTTCTTAGGGTAATTGCTGGCTTGCTAAGTCCAAATTCTGGCCGTATGTTCATTCCGTACGGGACCGAATGCAAGATTACGCTGATTGGACAGGGCGTGACCCTCTTCAATCGTTCACTTGCGGAGAACATCTTCTACCCCTCCACTTCAGGTGACGCTGACCGTGTGATGGAGCTGCTGAAAGAAATCGGCCTTGAAAGCGTTGTCTCATCTCGGGCTCAACTGTATGAGCTGAAGCCAGGTGACTTGGCGGGCAAGGTTTCTGGGGGAGAGCTTCAGAAAATCCAAATACTCAGGGCCATCCTCTACAAGCCGGACATCCTTCTTTGCGATGAGATAACAAGCGGCCTTGACGTTGAGTCCGTGAAGCTCTTCTACGGGATGCTGCGAAGGTATCTACCGGAGACAACCGTCATTTGCGTAGTTCATAGAAAGAACGAGCTGAAGTACTTTGACTCTGTCGTGACAATGTAGGGTGCTTTGAGACTGGGCGCGCGACGCCCTTACTCGTGATTATGGTTCTCTCCCCATTGCTGGTTTAGATGAACTTCTTATGACCTTGGCGATGGCACTGGTGTTGTCGCTTGCCTGCCGCCCCTACCTTCCCAGGATGAACTTCTCGATGACCTCGGCGACGCCGCCGGCGTTGTTGTCGTCGGAACAGACGTAGTCGGCGGCGGCCTTGGCGTCGTCGCTGGCATTCGCGACGGCGCACCCGAGGCCGGCGGCACGAATCATGGCCAGGTCGTTGGTGTTGTCGCCGATGGCGATGGTCTCGGCGACGTCGATGCCCAGAAGCTCGGCGAGCGCTGCCAGGCCGGCGCCCTTGTTCACGCCGTGGGGGTTGAACTCGAGATAGCGGTTGCTTGAGTAGACGACGTCGAGGTCCCTTGTCACGCCCGCGGCGGCGAGTTCCGCCTCGCGTTCGCGCAGGTTATCGAGGTCGGTGTCCGCAAAGAGGATCTTGGTCAGGGGCGTGCCACGCAGGAAGTCGAGCGTGGGCTCGTGCGTCTCGACGATGTTCATGCGGCCCTGGATGTAGACGCGCTCCCAGTCGTAGTAGTTCCACAGATAGACCGGGTCGAGCGTGTAGAGATGGATGCAGAGGTCGTGCTCGATGCCGTAGCGCCACAGGCGCTCGGCGACCTCGAAGTCGAGCTCCGACTTGCGCAGGGGCTCGGGGTCGGAGTTGCGGGTGAGCGCCCCGCCGTTGAAGCTGATCACGTACTCGACGTCGGCGCCGTTGAGGCCGAGCTCCTCGAGCACGTCAGTCACGGTGCCGTAGGGGCGGCCGGTCGCGGGGACGAACTTGACGCCGAGCTCGCCGGCCGCGGCGATGGCGTCGCGAACGCGGGCGGGAATCTTGTGGTCGGAGTCGAGCAGGGTCTCGTCGAGGTCGCAGGCGATGAGCTTGTACATGCGCTTCTCCTTGCATGGCGTGGCGGGAGCGGGTCCTTAGGTATTGGGTCTTCTCGCTATTTTACACAACATCAAGAATGCAATAAAACGATGGATGGGCTCACTTCGAATCGCTAGGGTCGGTTCCTCACGGCGACGCCCGCTCGCCTAATCGCGCGAGCGCGCGCGGCGCAGATGTGGCATAGTCGAGTAACCGCGCCCGCACGGGGCGCGAGAGTCCAAGGGGGTCAGGCATGGCACGGCACGAGGCTGCTATTGTTCGAGCGAGCGAGCGCGAGGATTCGCGTGTCCTTCTCGGCGGCGCCGTGCTCCTTGCTTCCGACCTCAACCTACTTCTACTTACCAGCGCGCGTTAGGTGCTTCTTTACACCTGCGCGCGTGACTTGAGCCGCCTGCCCTCGCCGGGGTAGCGGCTTTTTTCTGCGGCCCGCGCCGGCCGCGTCCCGACCCCGCCACAAGCTGCGCTGCGCCACCGCGCGCAAGCGCCCAAACGATTGGGAACACCATGACCCGCAAGATCCACATCTTCGATACCACCCTGCGCGACGGCGAGCAGTCGCCCGGCGCCTCCATGAACACCGAGGAGAAACTCGTCATCGCTCAGCAGCTCATCCGCATGGGCGTCGACGTCATCGAGGCCGGCTTTCCCATCTCCTCGCCGGGCGACTTCCGCTCCGTGCAGGAGATCGGCCGCCTCGCCGGCGACGCCTGTACCGTCTGCGGCCTGACCCGCGCCGTCGAGAAGGACATCGACCGCGCGGCCGAGGCCCTCGCGACCGCCAAGCGCCCCCGCATCCACACCGGTCTGGGCGTCTCTCCCTCGCACCTGCGCGACAAGCTGCACATCACCGAGGACGAGTGCATCGAGCGTGCCCGCCACTGTGTCTCCTACGCCAAGAAGTACGTCGAGGACGTCGAGTTCTATGCCGAGGATGCCGGCCGCTCCGACCAGGACTTCCTGATCCGCGTGATCCAGGCCGCGGTCGACGCGGGCGCCACCGTCGTGAACATCCCCGACACTACCGGCTACAGCCTTCCCGAGGACTTCGGCGCGCGCATCAAGAGCCTCTCCGACAACGTCATCGGCATCGAGAACGTCATCATCTCGGTCCACACGCACAATGACCTGGGCATGGCCACCGCGCTCGCACTGCAGGGCGTGAAGAACGGCGCGCGCCAGATTGAGTGCACCATCAACGGCCTGGGCGAGCGCGCCGGCAACACCGCGCTCGAGGAGGTCGTCATGGCCATCAAGATGCACGGCGAGGGCCTCGATGCCCACACCGACGTCGTGACCCCCGAGCTCACGCGCGCTTCTCACCTGGTCAGCCGAATCACGGGCATGAACGTGCAGGCCAACAAGGCCATCGTGGGCGCAAACGCCTTCGCGCACAGCTCCGGCATCCACCAGGACGGCGTGCTCAAGGCCCGCAACACCTACGAGATCATCGACCCGGCCGACGTGGGCGCCGCCGGCTCCGAGATCATCCTCTCGGCCCGCTCCGGCCACGCCGCGCTGCGCCACCGCCTGGGCGAGCTGGGCTACACCTTCAAGGACGAGGAGTTCGACGACGTCTACACGCGCTTCCTCGAGATCGCGGACCAGAAGAAGGAGGTCTACGACGAGGACCTGGAGTCGATGGTCCAGGAGCGCGACCGCGAGGTGAAGGCCATCTACACTCTCGATGCCCTGCAGGTTTCCTGCGGCGACCCGCTGGTTCCCACCGCGACGGCGACCATCACCGACGAGCTCGGCGTCAAGCACGTGGTCTGCTCCACCGGCACCGGCCCCGTCGACGCGGCGTACAAGGCCGTCGACCAGGTCGTGGCCGTGCACGGCGACCTTGCGGAGTTCAACGTCAAGGCCATCACGCGCGGCATCGACGCCATCGGCGAGGTCACGGTGCGCGTGACCGCCGAGGACGGCAGTGTCTACTCGGGCCGCGGCGCGGATACCGACATCATCGTGTCCAGCGCGAAGGCCTACATCAACGCCATCAACCGTATGATTCAGACTGCCCGTTCCAAGGCGGGGAAGTAGCGTCGGCGCTTCTTCGTAGGGAGGGGTTTGGGGCGGCCGGGGAGCGAGGGCTTCTCGGCCGCCCCTTTGTAAAACTGCAGCCGACACGCATTCGATTTTGCAAAAGCCCAGTTGGCGTAAGTCGCGATGCCGAGTCGGCTGCAGTTTTGCCCCTGTGCGACAACCGTCGGCGGAGAGTATCATAGAAACACTGCTGCGAAACAGCCCCTAGGAGAGGAACAAACATGGCACGTCCTATGACCATGGCCGAAAAGATCCTGGCCGCGCACGCCGGCCTCGACGAGGTCGTCCCTGGGCAGCTCGTCGAGTGCGACCTCGACCTTGTGCTCGCCAACGACATCACGGCTCCCATCGCCATCAAGACCGTGCGCGAGATCGGCGCCGGCGTCTTCGATAAGGACCGCATCTGCCTCGTCCCGGACCACTACAGCCCGAACAAGGACATCAAGAGCGCCGAGCAGACCAAGGTCACGCGCGATTTCGCCCACGAGCACGACATCACGAACTACTTTGAGCAGGGCTGCATGGGCATCGAGCACGCGCTGCTTCCCGAGCAGGGCGTTGTCGTCCCCGGCGACCTCATGATCGGCGCGGACTCTCACACCTGCACCTATGGCGGCATCGGCGCGTTCTCCACGGGCGTGGGCTCGACTGATGCCGGCGTGGGTATGGCCACCGGACGCGCCTGGTTCAAGGTGCCCGAGACTATCCGCTTCGTCATCGACGGCGAGCTGCCCGAGGGCGCGTCCGCCAAGGACATCATCCTGCACATCATCGGCATGATCGGCGTGGACGGCGCGCT
>CAVCUP010000019.1:0-44930 GCA_963605405.1 bacterium
CGGCCTGGACGCCGGCGGCGTCGAGCGCCAGGTGCTCGACTTCCTGGGCAAGTAGCCCGCTTCCCGGGGCTTTTGGTCCGCCGGCCGGCGTAAGCCGCCAAACGGCAACCCGCCCCGCGAAGGTCGCCTGCGCCTCTGCCGTTTCTCGTTCTTTTTCGCAACGTCAAACACGAAAGGAGCCGTCATGGGCTTCATTACCAGCAAAAACGTGCTTCTCAACCAGTCTGCGTCAACCAAGGAAGAAGTGCTTCGGCAAATCTCCGACCTTTCCGTCGAGCTCGGGTGCGCGAGCGACGCCGATGAGGTCTTTGCGGGGTTCCTCGCCCGCGAGCAGATCGATCAGACCGGCATGACCGACGGGTTCGCCATCCCGCACTGCAAGACGGACGCCATCAACTCCGCCTCACTCGTTATCTATCGGAACAACAGCGCGCTTGAGTGGCCGAGCCTGGACGGGAACCCTGTCGATGTGGCCGTCGCGCTGCTCGTGCCGGCGTCCGAGGCGGGCACCACGCACCTGCGGCTTCTTGCCAAGGCCGCCCAGCTCCTCATGGACGACGGCTTTAAGGCGCTTCTGCGCGGCTCCGACGACACCGAGGCCATTGCCGCTTCCGTCAACGCCGCCCTCGATGCTTAAAGCGCCATGCTCTAATCCTCGAGGCGGCGACATCTTGGGGCAATTCGACTCCAGGTGACGTGATTCTGTAGAGAAAACCGCCCGAGACGGTGCGTCGTACACCACCTCGGGCGGTTTCTAATTATGTTTACAAAGCTTCGACTCGCGGCGTTTCCTGATCGTCGACTATGAACGACCCGTCGTTGATTTCGGCGAGACGCGCGTTTAGCTTGGCCAGCAGCTCCAGCATGCGTGGCTTGTCGGCGCGTTCACGCTCCTCGTCGAACCAGCATGCCTGGTCGTGCGAGTCAAACTCGTAATACGAGTCGTAGAGATCCTGAATCTCGTAATTTAGTTGGCGAATCTGCTCATCTTCATCTACGAGCTCGATACCGGTCATTGGCTTACCGGTCTCGACGTCGCTGATCCAGATGGGTCCCTGCAAGAAATCGAGCATCAGCTTTATTGTTTGCATGCCGCCTCTCCAATTGTCGAATAAAAAAGAAGGGCCGCAAACCACCAGGCTTGCGGCCCTTCTTGCTAGAGATGAAGCACGCGGTCGCGGATCTCCTCGGTGCGGCCCTGGTTCCAGAACTGCGTGCCGATGTATCCGCAGGTGCGGCGGGCGACGTTCATCTTGGACTGGTCCCGGTTGCCGCAGCTCGGGCATTCCCACACGAGCTTGCCGTCGTCCTCCACGATCCGGATCTCGCCGTCGTAGCCGCACACCTGGCAATAATCGCTCTTGGTGTTGAGCTCGGCGTACATGATGTTGTCGTAGATGTAGCGCAACACGGAGAGAACAGCCTCGAGGTTGTCCTGCATGTTGGGCACCTCGATGTAGGAAATGGCCCCGCCGGGGGAGAGTCGCTGGAACTCGCTCTCGAACTTGAGCTTGGTGAAGGCGTCGATCTTCTCGCTCACGTGCACGTGGTAGCTGTTGGTGATGTAGCCCTTGTCGGTGATGCCGGGCACCACGCCGAAGCGCTTCTGCAGGCACTTGGCGAACTTATACGTGGTGGACTCGAGCGGCGTGCCGTAGAGGGAGTAGTCGATGTCCTCGGCGGCCTTCCATTCCTCGCACTTGTCGTTCATGCGCTGCATGACGGCGAGCGCGAACGGCGTGGCCTCGCGGTCGGTGTGGCTGTGGCCGGTCATGGCCTTGACGCACTCGTAGAGGCCGGCGTAGCCCAGGCTGATGGTGGAGTAGCCGCCATAGAGCAGCGGGTCGATGGGCGCGCCCTTGGGCAGGCGGGCCAGCGCGCCGTACTGCCAAAGAATCGGCGCGGCGTCGGAGAGCGTTCCGCAGAGACGGTCGTGGCGGGCGCGCAGCGCGGTGTGGCAGAGCTCGAGGCGCTCATCGAAGATCTCCCAGAACCTGCTCATGTCGCGGCCGGCGGAAAGCGCCACGTCGGGCAGGTTGATGGTGACGACCCCCTGGTTGAAGCGGCCGTAGTACTTGGGCTTGCCCGGCTCGTAGTTCTTGGCGCGCGCCACGTTGCCGTAGCCGTTGCCCGAGCGGTCCGGGGTCAGGAAGCTGCGGCAGCCCATGCAGGTGAAGACGTCGCCGTTGCCGGGCGTCTCTCCCTTCGAGAGCTTGTACTCGCGCATCTTCTTCTCGGAGATGTAGTCGGGCACCATGCGCTTGGCCGTGCACTTGGCGGCGAGCTTGGTGAGGTAGTAGTACTCGCCGGACTCGTCGACGTTGTCCTCCTCGAGCACGTAGATGAGCTTGGGGAACGCCGGGGTGATCCACACGCCGGCCTCGTTCTTCACGCCCTGGTGGCGCTGGCGCAGCATCTCCTCGATGCACAGCGCGAGGTCGGCCTTCTCCTGGGGGTTGCGCGCCTCGTTGAGGTACATGAACACGGTGATGAAGGGCGCCTGGCCGTTGGTGGTCATGAGGGTCACGACCTGGTACTGGATGGTCTGGACGCCGCGGGCCACCTCCTCGCGCAGGCGGCGCTCGACGATGGTGTCGATGGCCTCCTCGCCGGGGTGGGCGTCGATGGCCTCCATCTCGGCGTAGACCTGGCGGCGAATCTTCTTGCGCGAGACGTCGACGAAGGGCGCGAGGTGCGTGAGCGAGATGGACTGCCCGCCATACTGGCAAGAAGCGACCTGCGCGATGATCTGCGTCGCGATGTTGCACGCCGTGCTGAAGGAATGCGGGCGCTCGATGAGCGTGCCGGAGATGACGGTGCCGTTCTGCAGCATGTCGTCGAGGTTGATGAGGTCGCAGTTGTGCATGTGCTGCGCGAAGTAGTCGGCGTCGTGGAAGTGGATGATCCCTTCCTCGTGGGCCGCCACGACCTCGGGCGGGAGAAGCTCGCGCATGGCCAGGTCCTTGGAGACCTCGCCTGCCATGTAGTCGCGCTGGACGCTGACCACGGTGGGGTTCTTGTTGGAGTTCTCCTGCTTGACTTCCTCGTTGTTGCACTCGATGAGGGACAAGATCTTGTCGTCGGTGGTGTTCTTGTGGCGCTTCTGGGCCTGCACGTAGCGGTAGATGATGTAGTGGCGGGCCACCTCGAAGTGGCCGAGGCCCATGAGCTGGTCCTCGACGAGGTCCTGGACCTCCTCGACCGTGACGGTGTGGCCGGCGTTCATGCACTCGTCGGCCACGTTGTAGGCCGCGAATTTGATGCTGCGCTCGCTCAGGCGGTCTTCCTCGGACACCTCCGAGTTGGCTCCGCGGATGGCGCTCTCGATCTTGTTCACGTCGAACGTGACCTCTGCGCCGTTGCGCTTGATGATCTTCATGATCGCCCCTGTTTCCATAAAAGTGGCGCGTCCGACGGCGCGCCCTTCTTCTCGATCGTTTTTCGAGAGCCACTATGCCACAAGCTGTTGTGTTTAGGTTGTTCAGATGACCCTACATATTGGTAAGAAAGGGCTTGACTTTATTATTCGGATGGTTAGCGGAGCGCGTTGTCGCAGGTCATGCGCGCGTGGCTGCAACAAACACGGTCATAAGTTTTTTCGCTTACCCGAACGAGCGGTGGAAACTCGGTGAACCTCGCCCAGGGGGCTCGCGGCGCCCGTCGGCGAGAGGCCCGCGCCCGCCGCGAGCGGGCCCGCACGGCCGCGTTTGGCCTAAAGTAGACGGAATGGAAACCCTTGCCGATTGGAAGCAACATGGAACTCTCTTCGCGTCTCGGCCTCTTTGGCGCCGAGGTCTTCGCCGCGCTCAACGAGAAGCGCCGCGCCCTGGAGGCCGAAGGCCGCACGGTCTATGATCTCTCGGTGGGCACGCCCGACTTCAAGCCCATGCCGCACCTCATGGAGGTCCTCGCCTCCTCGGCCGCGGACACGGATAACTGGAAGTACTCCCTGCACGACAAGGACGAGCTCCTCGACGCGGTGAGCGGCTACTACGCCGACCGCTACGGCGTGGGCGGCATCGGCCGCGACCAGGTCATGAGCTGCCGCGGCACCCAGGAGGGGATGCTGTGGGCCATCGAGGCGCTCACGGACCCCGGCGACACGGTACTCGTGCCCGACCCCTGCTACCCCGTCTTCCAGAACGCGACCCTGCTCGCGGGCGCCAGCTGCGCCTATTACCCGCTCACGGCGGACCACGACTTCCTGCCCTACGTTGACGGCATCGACCCGGCGGTGGCCGACGCCGCCAAGGCCATGATCGTCTCGCTGCCCGCCAACCCCGTGGGCTCCGTGGGCACGCCCGAGGTCTACGAGCGCATCATCGAGTTCGCGCGCGAGCACGACCTCGTGATCATCCACGACAACGCCTACTCCGACATCGTGTTCGACGGCCCCGCGGGCGGCAGCTTCCTCTCCTACCCCGGGGCCTCGGAGGTCGGCGTCGAGTTCCTCTCGCTCTCCAAGAGCTTTAACGTCACGGGCATGCGCCTCAGCTTCCTCGTCGGCCGTCCCGACATCGTCGCCGCCGCCAAGAAGCTCCGCGGCCAGGTCGACTTCGGCATGTTCTACCCCGAGCAGGACGTGGCCATCGCCGCGCTCACGGGCCCTCGCGACGAGGTCGAGAAGCAGCGCATGCAGTACCAGGAGCGCCGCGATGCCCTGTGCGACGGCCTCGAGGGCATCGGCTGGGAGCGCCCCAACGCCCACGGCTCGATGTTCGTGTGGGCGCGCCTGCCCCATGGGCGCACGGACTCCGTGGCCTTCGCGCTCGAGCTCATGGAGAAGGCGGGGGTCATCGTCACGCCCGGCGCGAGCTTCGGCCCCTCGGGCGAGGGCTTCTGCCGCATGGCGCTCGTGATGCCGCCCGAGCGCCTGCGCGAGGCCGTTGCTGCCGTCGAGGCCGCGGGCCTGTAGGGGAGAGGAGCGCGCATGGCCAGGGAAAACATCACGCGCCGCGGGTTCGTCGGCCTCGCCGGGTCCCTCGCACTCGCGCTCGCGGGCTGCTCGTCGGCCGACTCCGGCAAGACGGGCTCCTCGTCCGAGGGCGCCTCTTCCTCGGGCGTCTCGGCGGGCGAGTCGGGCGGCCTTTGGGCGCCCGAGGACGGCGACCCCTACGCTACCGGCACCCACCACGCGACCATCGAGGTGGAGGGCCTCGGCTCCATCGAGGTTGCCCTCAACGCCAACGTCGCGCCCATCTCGGTCGCGAACTTCTGCCGACTCGCCAACCAGGGCTTCTACGACGGCCTCACGTTCCACCGCATCATCAAGGACTTCATGATCCAGGGCGGCGATCCCAAGGGCGACGGAACGGGCGGCTCCGAGCAGTGCATCAAGGGCGAGTTCACGCAGAACGGCGTGAACAACCCCATCAGCCATGTGCGCGGCACCATCAGCATGGCCCGTTCCTCGGCATACGACTCCGCGAGCTCACAGTTCTTCATCATGCATAAGACCACGACCTCGCTCGACGGCCAGTACGCGGCCTTCGGAAACGTGACGTCGGGCATGGAGGTCGTCGACGAGATTTGCGAGAAGACGCAGGTTGAGGACTCGAACGGCACCGTAGCCGCCGCAAACCAGCCCGTCATAGCCAAGGTCACCGTCGTTGACTAGCGGCGCCCACTCGCCGTTGGGAGCGCTTCGCCGCGCGCGAATCGGCATCGTGTTCAATCAAGCGAACGGCGCGTGTCCGCTGCGCGGCGCGTGTTACCTTTGAGTCCCGGCCGGCGCAATCCCCGCGCCGGCCGGGTTAGAGCACCTCGTAAGGAGGCCGATTCCTATGACTGACGACAAGTTTCCCCTGAGCGACGAGCGGATCCGCGATATCGAAGGGGGCGCGCTCGACCCCGGCGGCGTCGAGTGGATGCGCTACACCGATACCGGCATCCCCGTTGAGTGCCCGAAGTGCGGGCGCAGGGACAACATCTGGTACGTCAAGGGCTTCTTTAATGTCAGGGACTTCTACACCTATAGGTGCGAGAACTGCAACTACACGTTCAATCACTCTCAGAACAACTGCAGTGGAGCCAACGGCGACTGGTAAGGCGCCGGGTATCCCGGCCGGCGGCGCGTTTGCCCTAGTTGTCCTCGCACGCCCCGACGGCCGCGGCTCCGAAGAGGGCCTCGACGTCCTCGAAGCTGCACCCGAGCGCGCAGGAGAGCTCCTGCAGCGAGCGCTCGCGTGCCTGCTTGAGGATGCGCTCGTAGGCCACGGGCGGCTTCTTGTTGCGCGCCTCGACCTCGGCGATGCGCGACTTGAAGGTCTTGACCACGCGCACGGCGTCGGCGCAGGTGCCGTTGCGCATCTCTTGCTTGAAGTGCTGCTCTTCGAGGGAATTGCTGCGCTCGGTGAAGCTGTCGGGCTCGAGCGCGGAGTAGCCGTCGATGATGCTGCGGGCCTCCTCGGCGCTCAGGATGGGGCGCAGGCGGTCCTCGTTGGCCACCGGGAAGCTGATGTGAATCGCGTGCTTCTGTCCCATGGGGAGAAGCTTGTATGTGCCGTCCGGGCCGTCGCCGACGTCCTCCACCCTGCAGACGCCCTGTCCCGGATGAACGATATACTCGCCGACTTCATACATGCGATTCTCCTTTCGACTTCGGTCATAATAGCACGTAAACCGACGATTCAGGCCGCTTGTTGATTAGGTATTGCATATAAGGTCACGTATTAGTAGCGTGCAAAAGCTTATGAGGAACGCCCCTTGGGTGTGACGCGTGGGTTTCCGCGCGTTACGTTTTTGCTCCACTTGGCTAAAGCGGACACTCGTCGGGTAACCTCTCCTCTACGCTGTTTTTTCGAACATCTACTCCAAAGGAGGGCCTGAGGCCATGCCGAGCACAGACGCAGTTTCCAGCAACCGAGCGATCATCACCGTTTTGGGCAGCGACCGCCCGGGCATCGTCGCGTCCGTGACCGGCGCGCTCGCCGATCGCCAGGCCAACATCCTCGACATCTCCCAGACCATTCTCCAGGGCATCTTCACGATGACGATGCTCATCGACCTCGGCGAGTCCGCCGAGTTCGCGGAGGTCAAGACCAAGCTCGACGAGCTTTCCGAGTCTCTCGGTGTGCAGATCAGCCTGCAGCGCGAGGAAGTCTTCCGCTACATGTACCGTCTTTAGGTCAACTCAGGCCAAAGAGAGCGAGGCGGCGGCCACTGTGCCGCCGCTCTGCGCTCAGGCCTTTTTCTTCGAGGAGGTTCTCGCTCATGGCTCTCGTTCCCAACAAAAAGAGCGGCGTGCGCCCCATTCTGAGCGCCCTCGAGACCTCGGCCATGACGCATGTGGCCGATGCGTATCCCATGCCGTCCGTCGCGCTCGGGCGACCGCCCGTCTCGAACAAGCTCTACAAGGGCTTCGAGGACATCGACGTCGTTCCATCCGAGCTCTATACCAAGCTCGACGTCAAGCGCGGCCTGCGCAACGCGGACGGCTCGGGCGTTCTCGTGGGCCTGACCACCATCTCGAACGTCCATGGCTACAACAAGACGCCCGAGGGAGTGAAGCCCGACGAGGGCGACCTGATCTATCGCGGCTACCACATCGCCGACCTTATCGATAACGCGCAGGCGGAGGATCGCTTCGGTTACGAGGAGTGCGCCTACCTGCTCATGACGGGCGTGCTTCCCAGCCAGAGCCAGCTCGGCGACTTCAAGGCTCGCATCGATTCTCGCCGCCAGCTGCCCGAGGGCTTCCTGCACATCTTCCCGCGCACGACGTACAGCCAGAACATCATGAACGTGCTGCAGCGCGCAACGCTGCTGCTCTACTCGTTCGACCCGACGCCGGACGATACCACGCCCACGCACGAGATCGACGTGGCGCTCTCGCTGCTCGGCCGCTGGCCGCGCACCGCGGCGGTGGCGCACGAGGCCGCGGTGGCCTCCGCGACGGGCACGAAGCTGCGCGTGCCGCCCGCGCGCGAGGGTTTCTCGATGGCCGAGACGCTGCTCGACGTCCTGCGTGGCGACCAGGGTTTCACGCACGACGAGGCCATGCTGCTCGACGTCATGCTCATGCTCCACGCCGAGCACGGCGGCGGCAACAACTCCACCTTTACCACGCGCGTTCTTTCTTCCTCGGGCACCGATGCCTACTCGGCCTATGCGGCGGCCATCGGCTCGCTCAAGGGCCCCAAGCACGGCGGCGCGAACGCAAAGGTGGGCGCCATGATCGAGGACGCGGCCGACACCATCGAGGACTGGTCGAGCGAGGACCAGGTGGCCGCGTATCTTACCGACATCGTCAACGGCCGCGCCTTCGACGGCACGGGGCTTATTTACGGCCTGGGCCACGCGGTCTACACGCTTTCCGACCCGCGCGCCGTTATCATCAAGAAGTACGCGCGCAAGCTCGCCCACGAGAAGGGCCGCGACGAGAAGCTCCAGCTGCTCGAGAACATCGAGAAGATGGGCCCGCAGATCATGCGCGACGTCAAGGGAACGACGAAGCCCATCTGCGCGAACATCGACCTGTACACGGGCTTCGTGTACTCCATGCTCGGCATCCCGGCCGACATGTACACGGCGCTCTTTGCCATGGCGCGCCTGGCCGGCTGGTGCGCGCACCGCATGGAGGAGCTCTACGGCGCCGGGCGCATCATCCGTCCAGCGTACAACTCCGTGATGAGCGACGTCTCGTACGTTCCGATGGCCGAGCGCGGCTAAGGGCGGGACGAAGGAGGCGGCTCCTTCACATCCTCGAGCGAAAAGAAGAGGGGCGGGTGCCTGTGCGGCGCCCACCCCTTGTTTGTCTTGCTTGTGCGTCTATCCGGCGTGGCCCTACGCGGCCTCGTCGAACTGGCTGTTGTAGAGCTCGGCGTAGAACCCGCCGCGGGCAAGAAGCTCCTCGTGGGTGCCCTTCTCGACGATGTCGCCGTCGCGCAGCACGAGGATGACGTCGGCGTTGCGGATCGTGGAGAGGCGGTGCGCGATGACGAAGCTCGTGCGGCCGCGCATCAGCTCGTCCATGGCGCGCTGGATGAGCTCCTCGGTGCGGGTATCCACGTTGCTCGTGGCCTCGTCGAGGATAAGCGCGGGCCGGTCGGCGAGGACGGCGCGCGCGATGGTCACGAGCTGGCGCTGCCCCTGGCTGAGGTTCGTGCCCTCCTCATTGATGACGAAGTCATAGCCGCCGGCGAGCGTGTGGATGAAGTGGTCGCAGCGCGCGGCGCGGGCAGCGGCCTCGACCTCGGCGTCGGTCGCGCCGGGGCGGCCGTAGCGGATGTTCTCGCGGATCGTGCCGTTGAAGAGCCAGGTGTCCTGCAGGACCATGGCGAACTCCTCGCGCAGCGCCGCGCGGTCCCAGTCGCGCACGTCGACGCCCTCGACGCGCAGGCTGCCGCCGTCGACGTCGTAGAAGCGCTGGAGCAGCTTGATGAGGGTCGTCTTGCCGGCGCCGGTGGGCCCGACGATGGCCACGGTCTGCCCGGGCTCGGCCACGCAGCTGAAGTCGTGGATGATGGTCTTCTCGGGCGTGTAGCCGAAGCGGACGTGGTCGAACTCGACGCGGCCCTCGCGCACGGCGGGAATCTGCGCCGCCTCGGACTGCTCCTCTTCGGGCGCGGCGAGGAACTCGAAGACGCGCTCGGTGGCGGCCGCCATGGACTGCATGGTGTTGCTCACGTTGGCGAGCTGCTGCACCGGCTGGGTGAAGTTGCGGACATACTGGATGAAGCTCTGGATGTCGCCGGGGGCGGCGTTGCCGGTAAGCGCGAGCTGGGCGCCCACGACCACGACGGCCACGTAACCCACGTTGCCCACGAGGCTCATGAGCGGCATCATCAGGCCGGAGAGGAACTGCGAGCGCCAGCCGGAGATGAACAGCCGGTCGTTCTTCTCGTCGAACTCGGCCACGGCGGCCTCGGCGCGGTCGAAGACCTGGATGACGTTCTGGCCCGCGAAGTCCTCCTCGATGATGCCGTTGACCTCGCCGAGAACCTGCTGCTGCTCGCGGAAGTAGGGCTGCGAGAAGTGCATCATCACGCCCATGATCACGGCGGCCACGGGCAGCGTGACCACGACGACGCCGGTGAGCGGCAGGCTGATGGAGAGCATCATGACGAGCACGCCCACGACCTGCGTCACGCTCGTGATGAGCTGCGTCACGGACTGGTTGAGCGACTGGCCGAGGGTATCGACGTCGTTGGTGATGCGGCTGAGCACGTCGCCCTTGGAGTGGGCGTTGAAGTAGCTCATGGGAACGCGCGTGATCTTCTCGGCGATCTCTTTGCGCATGCGGTAGCAGATCTTCTGCGTGACGCCCGTCATGAGCCAGCCCTGGATCAGGTTGCAAGCGGAAGAAGCCAGGTAGAGGCCAAGAAGGAGCAGCAGTGTGCGGCCGATCCACTCGAAGTCGACCGATCCCGTGCCCGCGACCTTGGCCACGAGCCCCTCGTAGAGCTTGGTGGTGACCTGGCCCAGGACCTTCGGGCCGATGATGTTGAACACCACGGAGCCGATGGCGAACACCACGGCCGCGAGAACGGCGAACTTGTGGCGTCCCACATATCCGAGCAGCTTGAGCATGGTGCCCTTGAAGTCCTTGGCCTTCTCGGTGGTGCGCCCGCCGAAGCCGCCGCGCCCGCCCATGGGCCCGCGGCCCGCGCCGGCCGTGCGCTTAGGCGCCACGGTCTTGCTCATCTCGTCTGCCATTAGCGGTCGCCTCCTTCCTTCTTTGCGCCGTCCATGACGGCGGAGATTTCCTCCTCGGTGAGCCCGAGCTCGCTCGCGGAGAGCTGCGACTGGGCGATCTCGAGATAGGCCGGGCAGCTGCGGAGAAGCTCCTCGTGCGTGCCCTGGCCGACGACAGCGCCCTCGTCGAGGACGACGATCTGGTCGGCATGCATGATCGTGGCGATGCGCTGGGCGACCACCACGAGCGCTGCCTCGGTCTGGGTGCGCGCGAGCTCGTCACGCAGGCGCGCGTCGGTCTTGTAGTCGAGCGCGCTGAAGGAGTCGTCGAACACCACGACCTCGGGCTTCTTTGCAAGGGCGCGCGCGATGGAGAGGCGCTGGCGCTGACCGCCGGAGACGTTCCCGCCGCCCTGCGAGATAGGGGAGCCGTAGCCGTCCTCGCGCTCCTCGATGAACTCGGTGGCCTGGGCCACGCGGGCGGCCTCGCGCATGTCCTCGTCGCTCACCGAGTCGCCGGCGAACTTGAGGTTGGACTCGACCGTGCCCGAGAAGAGCATGCCCTGCTGGGGGATGTAGCCGATGCGGCCGCGCAGGTCTGAGAGGGAGAGGTCGCGCACGTCGACGCCGTCGAGCATGACCTGGCCCTCCGTGACGTCGTAGAGACGGGGGATGAGCTGGACGAGCGTGGACTTTCCCGAGCCGGTCGAGCCGATGATGCCGAGCATCTGGCCGGCGTCGACCGTGAAGCTCACGTGCGAGACCACGTCCTCGTCGCCGTCGGGGTAGCGGAAGGCGACGTCGCGGAACTCGAGCGTGCCGCGCGGGGCGTCGTCGGCGATTCTTGCCGGCGAGGCGGGCTCGGTGATGGAGCTCTTTGTGGAGAGGACCTCGTCGACGCGCTCGCAGGCGACCTCGGCGCGCGGCAGCATGACCGAGACCATGGTGAGGATCATGAACGCCATGACGATCTGCATGGTGTAGGAGATGAACGCCATCATGCTGCCGACCTGCATGACGCCGTCGTTCACGCCGTGGCTGCCGGCCCAGACGATGAGCACGGTCACGCAGTTCATGACGAGCATCATGAGCGGCATCATGAAGCTCATGGCACGGTTGGTAAAGAGCTGCGTCTCCATGAGGTCGCGGCTTGCGTCGTCGAAGCGCTCGAGCTCGTGGTCCTGGCGGCCAAAGGCACGGATGGGCATGACGCCGTCGAGCATCTCGCGCGCGACGAGGTTCACGCGGTCCACGTAGCGCTGCATCTTCTTGAACTTGGGCATGGTGAGGCCCATGAGCACGCCGACCACGGCACACACGGCGATGACGGCCACGCCGATGGTCCACTCGAGGCCCGTTGAGGTTGCGACGACGCGCATGACGGCCACGATGCCCATGATCGGCGCCATGAGGACCATGCGGATAAAGAGGGTCGCGGCCATCTGGATCTGCTGGATGTCGTTCGTGCAGCGGGTGATGAGCGAGGCCTGGCTGAACTTGCCGACCTCGGCCGGCGAGAAGCGCATGACGCGGCCGAAGGTCTCGCGGCGCAGGTCGCGGGCGATGGTGCTCGCGGTATGGGAGGCGACGGCGCCCAAAAGCACGGTGGCCACGAGGCTCACGGCGCACAAGCCGAACATCTTGAGCGACATGCTCGTCAGGTAGCTGTTCTGGACGTCGGTGAGGCTGATGCCCTGGGCCTCGTATTCGGCGCTCACGTAGCTTATGGCGCGCTGCTCGACGATGGAACCGCCCATCTCACCCATGGCATCGGCCATGGACTCGGCGCCCTCGACCAGCTGGTCCTTGGTGATGACGCCTGCGTCATATGCCTGACGGATTTGGTCGAGCGTGACGGTTCCGGAAAGGCCGGCGCCCGTGGAGCTCGCGTCGACGCCCTGCTCAAGGGAGAGGGCGACCGTCTCGGGCAGGCTCATGGCGCTGGCCAGGGCACTGTCGTCGGCGCGGTCGGCCTCGGTGCCTGTGTAGGTGCGGATGCCGTCGGCGTCGGCGGCGGAGTAGGCGGCCTCGACGGCGGCTGCGTCCTTATCGGACATAAACATCTTAAGGTCCTCGAGGGACTGTTCGCGGATGGTCGAAGGCACGGGGCTCTCGATGCCGCCCTGCTGGATGCCCACGTCCACGATCTCGGACATGTAGGTGGGCAGTGTGAGGTCGGCGTTGCAGCTGATGATGGTGAGCGCGATGGCGGCGATGAGCGCCGGAATGTGGTTGCGGAAGAGCTTGAGGATCCTCATCGGGCATTCGCCTCCTTTCGTTCGTCCTCGACGATTTGGTTGCAACGTTTGAGGATGCGGACGGCCTCGCGCGCGTCGTCCTCGCCGAGCCGCGCGATGAAGGCTGCGGCGTGCTCCTCGAAGTCGCGGCGGCGGCGCTTGCGCTCGGCGTCGCCGGCCTCGGTGAGCGTGACGGTCACACGGCGACGATCGTCGGTCGCGTGCTCGCGAACGATCCAGCCCTTCTCCTCAAGGGTGCGCAGGACATTGGCTGTGCGGGCGGACGTGAGGTGGGCGCGCTCGGCGATGACGCTTGGGGTGAGCGGCGGGTCGCCCGCCTCTTCCGCGAGATGCAGCATGAGGATCACCGCCATCTCTCCGCGGGTGGCGTTGCGGAAGTCTGGCTTGATGCTGTGGCTGAAGTGGAAGAGCTGGCCGAAGAGTTCATGCATGAGCGCGCGCTGCTCGTCGGTCGGCTCGATGTTTGCTTCCACTGAAACCCCCTTATACTAGAAGATATTGACCGTGTGAGATTATTTCCCTACGGCGGCGAGCGGAGGCGGCGCGGCGCGCTCGTCACAAAGCCCACACACGGCATGGGAATACGGTGGGATCGCGCCGGCTGTGGCGGTCGCGAGGGCGGTGGAGGGGAGACTGTACGGGCGCGAAACGGCGCCGGCGAGCGGAGGACTGCGATGGCTTATTGGGATTACGGCGAGTGCGACCAGGCCGGCAACGTGTACGGCAAGGCCAATGGCGGGCACGATTGTCTTGACGACACGCTGCGCACGGCGGCCGATAGGACCGCTGTCCAATCTCCGCGGGCTCAGGCGGCGGACAGGACGGCTGTGCAGCCCGCGCGGGCCCGCGCGGCCGTTACTGGCCCGGCGCCGGCTCCCGTGGCGTCACCGCCGCAGCATGCCGGGGCGTCGGCGACGACGGGATATGAGCGCGCGCTCGATCGGGGTAGCCGCCTGAGCCTCAAGGTCGTGCGCGTGCTTCTTGCCCTGTTGGCGGTCATGTTCGTGGCGAGCCTTGTGTACACGAGCGTCGCGGGCGTCGTATCGAAGGCCTCGTCGACGGCCGCGGCTGCGGCTGCGGCTGCGGTTTCGGCGGTGGAGGGCGGGGCCGGTTCTGCGGCGGGACAGGATTCGTCGAACCCCGTGTCGGATCTTGCGTCGGACGTTGCCGAGACCGTGGGGGAGTACGTTTCCTCGGCTCAAGACGCGGCCGACGCTGTCCGGCGCATGACGTCCGAGACCGAGTCCCTCGCCGATGGTGCCGCCTCGGCGCTCACCGAGCTCTCTCATTCGCTTTCGCGCTGATTGTGGCCATCTCGTCTCGGCAACTTCGACTTTTGCACGACTTAACTTAGTTCATGCGAGTATCGGCTCTGGGAATCCTGGGGTTTTCGTCCCTAAACAGCTCGCCATACTCTGCGACTTCAAATTAAGTCGTGCAAAAGTCGGGGTTGCTTTGAGGCGGCGGCTCAAATCCGCAAGAGACGGCTCCAGTCGAGCATGAGCTCGCGGTTTAGGGCCGTCTCCGCCTTGGATTGCGCCTCGGTCGGGGGCTTGCGTGTCTTTCCGAGGTTCGTGGCCACGGCGTCGAGGAACGCTTCGCGCCGCTGGAAGATAGAATCGCTGGTTGCGAGCATGACCTTGATGCCCATTTGCCCCAGCGCGGTCGCGCGGTCGAAGTCCGAGACGAAGCTGCCCCACGAGTTGTGTGCCATCATGCTCTGGCACTCTATGTCGAGTCCGCTATCCTCCCAAAAGAGGTCGCAGTAGCAGTAATTTCTGCATGCGAGCGCCTTAGCCTCTCGGGACAAGTCGACCTTCGCGTTGAACTCAAAGTCGGCGTGGCCTTCGCCGCCGAGCCGACGGGGCAGACCGAGCAGCATTCCCGTCTGTACTTCAAGTGGCGAGGCCGCGTTCGGTTTGAGGAGCTTGGCTACGCTCAGAATCTTTGCCTTGCCTCGCGTCGACTCGCAGCTCTCCGCAAAGCCGACGATGTCGTTAACCGATAAAAGCGGGTCGCGGTTCCAGAGATTCGTGAGGCGGCCGTTCGCGACGAAGGGTCGCCAGCCTCCGCACGATGGCAGCTGCCGCTCATCGAGCAGCTTTTGCATAAAGGCCCGAATTGGGGCGGGCGGGTCGTAAATGGCAAACGAGCCGCAGAGCTCGCTGGCGATCATGTACGTGCGCAGCCATGGGGCACGTGCGGCGACTTGCTGCAGCGCGAATGCTGGTGCGGCGGTTCGAAGGTCGTCCGTCAACTCAACTATTGAGCCGGGGGGAAGTTCGCCCGACCAAAGGCGCGGCTTCAGCAGGGTGGAGGTCCTGCGCTCTGTTTTGCTGCGGGCGAGGATGTCGACGGGCGCGTCGAGGCTCGGCGCGAAGGCCATGAACTGATCGCGGAGGGTGCTCGCCTGGCCACAGTAGCGGCGCCACGCGGGGCCGCTCGAGAAAGCTGCGCAAAAGGGAAGGGCTGAGTACAGGCCGGTCCTAAAGGCCAATAGCTCGTCTTGGCCGACGCATCGCGCGAGGGAGGAGTCGTCTTCTGGCGCCGCAACCAAGAGGCGGACCACGGGAGGGGTTCGCCAGAACTTGAGCGCCGATATGTCGCAGATGCAGGTTTCCATGAAGGAACGCTATCACGTCATGGGGCGCGCGCCCGGGGCGTTTCCGCGTGCGGCGCGGGTTTTCGCCGGGCGTTTGGAGCCAACTCTGACTTTTGCACGACTTAATTCGGCTTCGCTTGGTAGCGAGGGCTATTTCGGCCTCATTTGCCCAGGATTTTTGCGGGCGCTATTCGGCAAATCAAATTAAGTCGTGCAAAAGTCGGAGTTTGCAAGAGGGAGGGAAAAAAATGGGTTCTTTGCCACTGTCTTGTCACCTGTAAAGTCACGTGCCATACTGTCAAGCGTTTTGGCCGAGTGGGTCGGTGGGGGCCGACCGTGGCAGGAAGGCATGGCATGGTATCTGAAGAGATGCGCGCGGAAGTCAAGCGGCTCAAGCAGGAACAAGACGCGGTGGTCCTCGCGCACTACTACGTGACGCCGGACGCCCAGGAGCTCGCCGACTACATCGGCGACTCGTTCTTTCTCTCAAAGAAGGCTGCGACCCTCGACTGCAAAACGCTCGTGTTCTGCGGCGTTCACTTTATGGCCGAGAGCGCGAAGCTGCTGAGCCCGGGTAAGCGCGTGCTCATGCCCGAGCCGACGGCGGACTGCCCGATGGCGCACATGGTCCAGAAGGCGACGATCGACGTGGCTCGAGCCAAGTACGGCGACGACCTCGCCGTGGCCTGCTACGTGAACTCGACCTCGCAAATGAAGGCCTGGTCAGACGTGTGCGTGACATCTTCCAACGCAGTGAAGATCGTGCGTGGGCTACCGCAGAAGAACGTTCTCTTTATCCCGGACATGAACCTGGGCCACTACGTTGCGTTGCAGGTGCCCGAGAAGAACGTGATCCTGAACGACGGGTTCTGCCCCACGCACGAGGCCATCGAGCTCGCCGAGATCGAGGCCGCACGCGCCGAGCACCCCGGCGCCCGCGTGCTCGCGCATCCCGAGTGCGGCGACTGGGTGCTCAAGAAGGCCGACTTCGTGGGCTCTACCTCGCAGATCATCGCCGAGGCGGTGGCGAGTGACGCCAGCGACTTCATCATCGCGACGGTCCACGGCGTGATCCATGAGCTCGAGCGCCAGACCGAGGGCAGCGGCAAGCGCTTCTGGTTCCCGAAGGCCTGCCCCATCTGCCCGAACATGGCGCGCGTCACGGCCGACAAGGTCCTTGCGTGCCTGCGTGACGGCTCGGGCGAGGTCGGCCTGCCCGACGAAGGCGTCGTCTCCGGCTCGACCCGCGCCCTCGACCGTATGCTCGAGTACGCCAAGTAGGGGGCGGCGACCATGAAGAAGACCATCGACTGTGACGTCGTCATCGTCGGCTGCGGCGTGGCGGGGCTCTACTGCGCGCTCAACCTGCCGCGCGCCCTCAACGTCGTGCTTCTTGCCAAGACGACCGTGGATGAGTGCGACTCGATGCTCGCGCAGGGCGGGATCTGCGTGCTGCACGATGCCGATGACTACGAGTCCTTCTTTGAGGACACGCTGCGCGCGGGCCACTACGAGAACCGCCTGGAGTCCGTCGACATGATGATCCGCGCGAGTCGGCCCATCATCGACGACCTGGTCAAGCGCGGTGTTCGCTTTGCGCGCACGGCCACGGGCGAGCTCGATTACACCCGCGAGGGAGCCCACTCCCGCCCGCGCATCGTCTATCACGAGGACATCACCGGCGAGGAGATCACCACGAACCTGCTCGCGTGCGTGCGCGAGCTGCCCAACGCGACCGTGCTCGAGAATACCTGCATGACGGACATCCTCGAGGGCTTCGATGAGGGCGGCTCTCGCGTGTGCCGCGGCCTCCTGGCCGAGGACGCCGCGGGCGGGCAGCTGCAGATAAACGCCGACGCGACGGTTCTCGCCACGGGCGGCGTGGGCGGCCTCTACAAGCACTCGACGAACTACCCCTGCCTCACGGGCGACGGCTGCCGTGTGGCGGCCGAGCACGGCGTGCTGCTCGAGCACATGGACTTCGTGCAGATTCACCCCACCACGCTCTGGACGGGCAAGCCGGGCCGCAGCTTCCTCATCAGCGAATCGGCACGCGGCGAGGGCGCCATCCTGCTCAACGCCGCGGGCGAGCGCTTCTGCGACGAGCTTCAGCCGCGCGATGTGGTCTCGGCGAACATCCTGGCCCAGATGCGGCGCGACGGCTCCGAGCACGTGTGGCTGAGCTTCGAGAACGTGGCGCGCTCCGAGCTCGAGAACCACTTCACGCACATCTGCGAGCAGTGCCGCCAGGAGGGCTACGATATCTTCCGTGAGCCGGTGCCCGTCGTGCCCGCCCAGCACTACTTCATGGGCGGCATCCACGTGAATTCCGACTCCGAGACCACACTGCCACATCTCTTCGCCGCCGGCGAGACATGCTGCAACGGGGTACACGGCCGCAACCGCCTGGCGTCGAACAGCCTGCTCGAGGGGCTGGTCTTTGCCCAGCGCGCCGCTGACAAGATCATGCGCGACCGCTTCGCCGCCGACACCGCGGCCCAGCTCGCCGTGGCCGCGAGCGCGCGGAGCCGCTTCGTGGCGGGCTCGCGCGACGTGACCGACGTGGCGCTTCTCTGCGGCGCCGACTGCTAAAGCTCAGGCAAGAAAGGACGGATACGATGACCGATCCGATGCTTCAGGCAAAGATGGACTCCGCCATTCTCCCGGCCCTTGAGGAGGACATGCCGGCCGGTGACCTCAGCACTATGGCCGTGATGCCCGAGCCGCGTCGCGGGCGCGTGCAGCTCATCGCCAAGCAGGACGGCGTGATCGCGGGCCTCGGCGTGTTCGCGCGCGTCTTCGAGCTGATTGACGCCGGCACGACGGTGAACGCGCTCGTCGACGACGGCGACGAGGTCGCACGCGGCCAGCACATCGCCACGGTCGAGGGCGACGTGCGCGTGCTGCTGGAAGGGGAGCGCACGGCGCTGAACTTCCTCCAGCGCATGAGCGGCATCGCCACCTACACCCACCGCATCGCGCAGCTCTTCGAGGGAACGAAGACACGTCTCGTCTGCACGAGAAAGACCACCCCTGGCCTGCGCATCTTTGAGCGTGAGGCGGTGCGTTTGGGCGGCGGCGGGCTGCATCGCGCGGGCCTTTCCGACGCCGTGATGCTCAAGGACAACCACATCGACGCGGCCGGCGGCGTCGCGTCGGCGGTCGCGGCCGCGCGCGCGACGGCGCCCTTTACCGCCAAGGTCGAGGTCGAGTGCGAGTCGCTCGAAATGGTTCGCGAGGCTGTCGAGGCCGGCGCCGACATCATCATGCTCGATAACATGAGCCACGATGCCATGGCCGAGGCCATCGCCCTCATCGGCGGCCGCGCGACCGTCGAGGCGAGCGGCAACGTGAGCGCCGAGAACGCCGCCGATTTCGTCGACCTCGGCGTCGACGTCGTGAGCTGTGGCGCATTGACGCACTCGGCCGGCATTCTTGATCTCTCGCTCAAGCACCTGGAGGTCTTCGAGTGAGCGCTGCGGGCGATAAGCGACGCGAGCGGATCCTTGGCATGCTGACCTCGGCCTCGGCACCCACGTCGGGGGCCGCGCTCGCGCAGGCGGCGGGCGTTTCTCGCCAGGTCGTCGTGCAGGACATCGCGCTGCTGCGCAGCCAGGGCTGGCCCATCAACTCGACCAACCGCGGCTACGTTATCGAGCGCGAGGCCACGCGGCCGAGCCGGCTCATCAAGTGCCACCACACGGTCGAGCAGACGCCCGACGAGCTCAACCTCGTCGTCGACCTCGGCGGACACGTGCGCGACGTGCTCGTCAACCACCGCGTCTACGGGCGCCTTTCTTGCGAGCTCGGCATCGCGAGCCGCCGCGACGTGCGTGCCTATATGGACCAGATCCATTCCGGCAAGTCGAGCCCGCTCATGCTCATTACCAGCGGCTATCACTTCCATCACGTGACGGCCGAGTCCGAGGAGGTGCTCGACGAGATCGAGGCCGCCCTTGCCGACGCAGGCTTCCTCGCCGAGAAGACGGACTTCGAGCGCGAGTCGTTTGGGGCATAATCCCCCTCGTCTCCCAACGAGAGGAATCCTCATGCACGATATCCAGCCGTCCGTCCCGCGCACGCCTGCTCAGGCTACGCTGCGCGTCGTTTCTATCGTCATGGCGATCATCGGCGGCGTGGTCGTGCTGGGCGGCGCGCTCGCGTTCTGGTACCGCGACCGGCTGGGGCTTTCTGAGGAGTTGGCCTGGCTAGCGTACTCCTATGGCGGCATCATCATGGGAGCGGCGGCGTTGCTGCTGGTCACGGCGTGGCTGGGCCTGCGCGCCGCCGATGATTCCTCGCGTGTGACGCCGTATCGCAACCTCTGCTATTTTGTGGGGCTCGTCATTTTGGTGGCCGTCGTGTGGGGCTGGGGCATGGGGACGTTCCTGCTTTTCAACCCCGTCGTTTTGCTGAGCACGGTGACGTACGTGATCGTGTGCTCGCAGCTTGCCGACCGCGTGGCCGAGGAGCACGAGCGCGGCGTGCGCGGCGAGGTCTTCCTGCGCAACGGCGATCAGCGCACGCTTCATCTGCTTTCTGAGGTCATCCTCGTCAAAGGCGCGCTCTTGGGCACCGTCGCGTTCGTGCTCGGCGTCGGGTGTTTCGCGCAGGGCGGCCTTGACCTGGCTTCCGACCTGGGGCTTTCTGCTGAGGGCTACGAGCAGCTGCTCATAACCTATGGGGTCGACGCGGCTATCAACGTGGGCGTGGCCATGCTCGGGATCTGGGGGTCCAACCGGCCGCGCCGTGTCACGCCGTTCATGGCGATCAGCTGCGCGGTGTTTATTGCCGACGTCGCGCGCGTGGTCGCGGGGGTGGTGACGCACCAGGAGCTTGGGACGGGCAGCGTCGAGGTGCTGCTCGACCTGGTGTACATGGGCGCGTGCGCCTACGTATCGTGGAAAATCCGCCGCCAGACGGCTGCGCTCGACGCCGTGCTCGAGGTCGGAGATGTCTCTGAGCGCCCGGACAGGGGCGAGGCTTGATTGGGACAGGCGGGCTTGCAAAGTTTTGACGTAAGTGCGCCGTAACGGGCGATGCGCTGCAAGGTTTTGCGCCAAGTGCGACGTGATTTCGGTCGTGGAGTGCCCTTCAAGGCGGATTTAGGGGCAGTTTTCGCCTTTTGAAGGGCGGTTAGGTCCTGTTTTACGCAGCACTTGGCGTAAAACCTTGCACGGAGTACCGTGCTGCGTCGCACTTGGCGTAAAACTTTGCAGCGCAGGCGGATTGACCCGGGGCGAGCCCGTTCTGGGCGTCGCGGCATGAACCCGCGCCGCTGGTCTACCCTCGCGCGCGGACGCGATACATTCGCGGGGTGCAGTGGTAATCGCGGCGGAAGAGCTGGGCGAAGTTGCTTGGGCTTTGAATGCCCACGGCCCGACCCACCTCGGCAATGGGCGTGTCGGTGCCGGCAAGCAGCTCTGCGGCCTTGGAGAGCCGGTGGATCAGCAGGTAGCGAGAAGGGCTTACCCCGAAGGTCTTGGTAAAGCAGCGCAGGCACTCTCGCTCGCTCACGCCGGCCGCGGCGGCGATCTGCCCGACGGTGAGCTTCTCGGCGTAGTGGGCGGCGATGTGGTCGCGCATGAAGGCTGAGCGCTCGGCGCTCACGGTATCCTCGGCGCTTACGGGCGCGGGCGCCCCGGCAACCACCCAAGCGGAGAGAAACGCATGGGAAAGATGGGCGCGCACCTCGATCTCGTAGCCGGGCTCCTCGGCCTCGAGCGCGCCGAGGGCCTGCGCGAGATGCCATGCGAAGCGGTCCTCGCCCGCGTCGCTCGGCCTAAAGACGAGGAGGTCTGCGCCGGAGGCCACCTTAAGCGGCTCGACGTAGCGGCGGGAGATGGCCGAGGACGGGGCGCCGCCCACGAGCTCACCCTCGAAGACAACGGAACGTATGCGTGCGTTCGGGGCGCCGGCCGCGGCATGGGGACGCCAGGCGTTGACAAAGGCGGCCATACCCGGCTCGAGCGTGACGGACCTGTTCGCCACGAGGAGTTTGAAGGAGCCCTCGACGCAGAGAATGGCCTCGAAGGCCTCGTGCCAGTGCCAAGGTAGGTCGTCGCCGGGCTCGTGCCCGTAGAGCTCGTCGAAGCCGCGGCAGCCGAAGTCGCGGTCTCCCGTCGCGTCGAGTTCCTGGTTCGTCTCGTCGAGGTTGAGCATGCAGCGGGGACCATGAAGCATAGTTGGCGGAATCCTTATAGTATCTGGCGTATATCGGGCAAAATGCGCTTGGCACTGTCGGTAATATGACAGAGTTACGTTACGCATCGTAGTCCAAGGAAGTCAAATGGCCTCACTGCTTCTCCCCGTCATCTACATCGCGTTCGTCTCGCTCGGCCTGCCGGACTCGCTGCTCGGCTCGGCCTGGCCCGTCATGTACACGGATCTTGGCGCTCCGGTGGCGGCCCAGAGCGCCATTACGACGGTCATCACTGCCTGTACCGTCGTCTCGAGCCTGGCGACGGCGCCGCTGATGCGTCGGCTCGGCACAGGCAAGCTCGTCGCGGGGTCCGTCGCCCTGACCGCCGTCGCCATCCTCGGCTTCTCGGCAAGCACGAGCTTGTGGCAGCTGCTTCTGCTCGCTCTGCCGTACGGTCTGGGCGCGGGCTCCATTGACTCGGCGCTCAACAGCTACGTGGCCGTCCATTACGGCGAGAGGCACATGAGCTGGCTGCACTGCTGCTGGGGAATCGGCACGAGCGTGAGCCCCGTCATCATGGGCTGGGCGCTCACGGGCCCGCTGGGTTGGCACGCGGGCTACTTGGCCGTGGGCGTTATCCAGGCCGTCATCACCGCGGTTATGGTCTTCTCGCTGCCGCTGTGGAAGCGCGCGGGAGACGGCGAGGCGGCCGAGGGCGAGCCGGACGGCGAGGCCGCGGTCCAGGGCGGCTTCACCTACGCCGAGGTGCTTCGCATGCCCGGCGCCAAGTCCGCCATCTTCTCGTTCGGCTGCTACAGCGCCTTCGAGTACGTCTGCGGTCTCTGGTCCGCGAGCCACCTGGTGCTCGCGCGAGGCATCGCGGAGGCGCAGGCGGCGACCATGGTCTCGTTCTTTTACGTGGGTATCACGGTGGGGCGACTCATCTCGGGCTTCATCGCGCCGCGCGTGGGTAGCAGGAACATGATTCGCGGCGGCCAGGTCGTCGTGGTCGCGGGGCTTGCGCTGCTCGTCGCCGGGCAGGGAGGGGTCATGCTTTCGTGCGCCCTCGCGCTCATCGGCCTGGGGTGCGCGCCCATCTACCCGAGCATCATCGCGCTCACTCCCGAGCGCTTCGGCGAGGCGGCGTCCCAGTCCATGGTCAGCCTTCAGATGGCCTGCGCCTACGTTGGCTCGACCTTAGCGCCGCCGCTCTGCGCGCTGCTGGTCTCGGATGGCGGGGCCGCGCTCGTGCCGGCGCTGCTCGTCGGCGTGCTGACGGCCATGGTGCTTCTTTCCGAGCGGGCAAACGTGAGGCTTGCCCACGCAGCCGAGCCTGCGGCCGATTACGTTACTGAATAGATAAGGAGTTCAATCATGTTTGCTGATTACCACGTGCACTGCGAATTTTCCGACGATTCCGTTTACCCGCTGCTGGCCGTGTGCCGTGACGCGGTCGCCCTCGGGCTTGAGCAGATCTGCTTTACCGACCACGTGGACTACGGCGTCAAGCCCGACGTTGACGAGTATCGCCGCGACCCTTCGCTCGCGCGCCTCGAGGACGGCGAGCCGGTGCTCAACGTGGACTACCCGCGCTACTTCGCGGCTATCGAGGCCGCGCAGGCCGAGTTCGCCGGCAAGCTGACGATTAAGGCCGGCCTCGAGCTCGGCGTCCAGAGCCATCTCGTGGACCGCAACCACGCGCTGTTCAAGACCTGGGAAGACAAGCTCGACTTTGTTATCTGCTCGATTCACGAGGTGGGGGACCTTGAGTTCTGGACCGGCGACTTCCAGCGTGGCCGCACGCAGCGGGGGTACAACATGGCCTACTACGAGGAGCTTCTTCGCGTCGTCCAGACGTTCAAGGACTACTCGGTGCTCGGTCACCTCGATCTGATCCGTCGCTACGACCCGGCCGGCGAGTTCCCCTTTGAGGAGACGCGCGACGTGGTCGCGGCCATCCTCGAGCAGGTGATCGCCGACGGCAAGGGCATCGAGCTCAACACGTCGAGCTTCCGCTACGGCCTGCCCGACCTGCAGCCGAGCACCGACGTTTTGCGCCTGTACCATGACCTCGGCGGTCGCGTGCTCACCCTGGGCAGCGACTCGCACAAGCCGGAGCACCTAGGCGCCCACATCTGCGGGTGCCACGAGCGCCTCCGTGACCTCGGCTTTACTGAGTTCTGCGTATACGAGCGTATGGAGCCGAGCTTCTTGCCGCTTTAATCGGCTTGGGGCCAGGCGGCGCGAGCTGGCCTGCGGCTTCGGAAGAGGATGAGGTCGCGGCCTATGAACGCAAGCTGCAATTCCAGGGATGCGGCTGTTCGCGGCGAGAATGCCCGGGCATGCGTGGGTAGCATAGAGGGGTATCCGCCCAATCGAAAGGACCCCACATGGACGAGATCCTCGCCTATCTCAAGGCCAACCCCACCTACTTTCTCGCAACCGTCGACGCCGAGGGTAACCCGCAGGTGCGCCCCTTTGGCACCGCGACCCTCTTTGAGGGCAAGCTGTATATCCAAACGGGCAGGAAGAAGGCCGTGAGCGCCGAGATGCTCGCTCACCCGCGCGTCGCCATCTGCGATATGGGCAAGGGCGGTACCTGGCTGCGTATCGAGGCCGACGCTATCGAGGACGAGCGCGTCGAGGCCCAGCAGGCCGTGCTCGACGAGTACCCCGGCCTTCAGAAGATGTACGCCGCCGGCGACGGGAACACGCAGGTCTTCTACCTGGCGAACGCGAAGGCGACCATCAGCTCCTTCACCGCCGAGCCGAGGAGCTTCGAGTTCTAGGCGAGTCGCCGAGCCCCGGAATCGCGTCATCCGGCAACGCGCCTCGTGCGCGAGCCCCGTATGAGCGCCACCCAGCAATATCGCGCCCCGAAACCTCGCCGTGCAGCAACGTTGGATTGCTGGGCGGCGAGGTTTCGGGGCGCGGTTTTTTGTTGCGTTGCTGGGCGGCGAGAACTCGGGGCTCGTTTCTTGCCGATGCTGCTGGGCGGCGAGGACTCAGGGTTCACGGCCGTCTTGGTTGCAGGGGGCGCGGCTCGGAGCGCAGACGGGCCCGCGAAAGCCATGCCCGCGCCCCGAGCAGATGCGGCCCAGAGACCGGCTAGCCCTCCTCGAGCTCGAGCTCCATGAGGCGGGCGATGCTCACGATGTAGACCTTGAGCGCGCGCTTGAGGTCCGCTTCGGAAACGCCCTCGTCCGGGCCGTGCTCCATGCCGACCCACTCCGGCTCGTCGGGGTTGTTCTCGTGGGGGCCGAAGGCGCAGGCGCGCTTGAACTTGCGCGCGTAGGTGCCGCCTCCGATGCAGAACGCCTCGGCTTTCTTGCCCGTGTACTCGCTGTAAGTGGCGAGAAGCGCCTCGATCTCGGGGCGGGCGGGGTCGATGTAGAAGGGAACCTTGTCCTCGAGCACGCGGTAGGAGCAGCCGTGCGCGGCCCCGAGCTCGGCCATACGCGCCGTGATGGCGTCGCCTGTGGTGCTCGTGGGGTAGCGGGAGTCGATGGTCTGGACGAAGCGGCCGTTCACCGTGCGGACAGTGCCGGCGATGCAGGTAAGGGGGCCGAACTTCTCGTCGTGTGCGGCGAGGCCGGTGTGGGCGCCGTCGGCGTCCTCGGTAAGGGAGACCTGCAGCTCGACGAAGGCGCGGTTGGTGTCGTCCACAAGGTCGTTGGCCAGCAGGTAGCGGGCGAGGAGCCCGATGGCGTTGACGGTGCCGGCGGGCATAGAGGCGTGGCCGCCCTTGCCGTGGGCCGAGACGCGCGCGAGGCCGTCGCCGGCGGCCTCGACCTCGATGTGGTCGGCTGCCGGCAGGGCTGCGGCGTCGGCGCGCACGAGCGCGGCGGCGAGGCCGGGGATGGCGTTGGCCACGGTGCCGCCGTCGAGCTCGAGGAGCACGTCGCCCGCGATGGCCTCGTTGCTGCGGAACTCGCCCTGGTAGACGCCCTTCTCGCCGCAAATCAGCGGGAAGTCGGCGTCGGGCGAGAAGCAGAATGCCGGCTCGGGGCAGTGCTCGAGGTAGACGGGGACATCGCCCATGGAGGTCTCCTCGTTGTTGCCGATGATGCAGCGCAGCGTGTAGGGGAGCTTCTTGCCGGTGGCCACGACCTGGCGCGCAAAGAAGTGGGCGGCGTAGAGCGAGAGGACAAAGGGCCCCTTGTCGTCGAGGACGCCGCGGCCGATGAGGTAGCCGTCCTTGCGCGTGACGTCGAGGGGCGGGAAGGTCCAGCCGAGGCCGAGCGGCACGATGTCGGTGTGCGCGATGGTCGCGATGTAGGCGTCGCGCTCGCCGGCGAGGTCCGCGTAGCCGATGTAGCCGTCGAGGTCGGTGACGGAAAGGCCCAGGCGCTCGGCGATCTTCTCGGCGGCGACAAGGGCGTCGTTTGCGGCTGGGCCCCAGGGCTTGCCGGGCTCGGCGTGTTCGAGGTCCTCGACGGACTCGATCTTTACCAGGGTGCGGATGTCTTCAACGGCGTCTTCCCAGATCTCGTTGACGTAGGCGTCGACGTCTTGCTTGAGCTGTTCCTCGTTCATTCGGTCCTCCTCGCGGACGCTGCGCGTGTTGGTTTATGCGCCGTTCATCTTACCGCGCACCACGTAATGGGCGGAGGCCGCTCGGCCGGTCGGTCCGGGCGCGGGCCGGCGCTGCGGGCTCGTCTATGGAGGCATGGCGAGAACATATATATAGAGAGAGACAGGGGAGGTGCGACGGTCGTCGGTTCTCCGGCGCAGGTGGGGCCGTCTGGGCAGGGCCTGCGCGCGGTGCTTGGTTGGGCGCGCCGTGGAAGTGGACGAGCCTTTGAGCCCCTGGATCTGGGCCGAGGCCTTCGAGGCTCTGCATATAGAAGGGCGGGCTCTGATGGCCCGCGCGCCTTCCAGCAAGGTCTTTTTCGAGGCGTTGTGCCAGGTCGGAGGCTTTCTTCTGACAAATTTTGGGCACGGAGAAAATTTTTTTGGAATTGAGGGTTGCATTGGGTGCAGTGCTCGCCTATATTATTCCTCGCGCGCAACGCGCACCCCAAAGCTTCGGGCGTTTAGCTCAGGGGGAGAGCGCTTCCCTGACACGGAAGAGGTCACAAGTTCAAATCTTGTAACGCCCACCAAAAGTTCACGACCCGTTGGTTCTACCAGCGGGTCGTTCTTTTTTGATTAAAGCCGGGGAGCGTCCCTCTCATCTTCTGCGCCAAAGAGCCGAACCTGCGCCTTTGCCTGCCCGGCGACCGTAGGTTCCAATTCCGCGTCGCGAATTGACCGTCCTCGGCGGAAGGGGAGCGTCGCGACCTTCTGGAGACGCTTTCCGTCGACGACGCGGGATGGCGCGCGTTATGCGAGCCGCTGAACTGCTCGTGCCGCCAAGTGCTCGCCGGCTGCCCGCTCGTGGCGACGATGGAATTCTGGCTTGGCGTCAGAGTTTCGGAAACAGGGTGTGGAGACGGCGGAAGTGGCGCCGCTGCGGGGGCGGCCCTGCTACAATCGGTACCCCCCGATCCAAGACAACAAACGCACCTTACACATACCTCAAACACAGCAAGGGGGCCCTAGCCTTCATGTACACCGTCTTTCTTGCCGGGGGCATCGCCTCGGGCAAATCGTCCGTCGCGGGCGAGCTCGAGCGGCGCGGCGCCTGGCGCATCGACCTCGACAAGCTCTCGCGCGTGGTCCTCGAGCCCGGCACCGAGTGCGTGGCCGCGGTTGCGCGCGAGTTCGGCGAGGACCTCGTGGACCCGGGCACCGGCGCCCTTGACCGCGCGGCCCTCGCCGCGCGGGCCTTTGCGGACGCCGAGTCCGCTGCGCGCCTCGAGGCCATCGAGCTGCCCTATATCCACGAGCTTCTCGTCCATGCCCTCGAGGGCGGCCCTTGCGGCCAGGCCGAGCCGCGCATCTGCGTGGTGGAGGTGCCCCTGCTCGACCGTATGGAGGCGTCCTTCGGGCTCGCCGACGAGATTCTGGTCGTGGATTGCCCGCTTGAGCTGCGGCGCGTTCGCGCGGTCGGGCGCGGTATGGAGCCCGCCGACTTCGATGCCCGCGCGGCCAACCAGCCGAGCGACGAGTATCTCCGTGCCCACGCGACGGCGCTTCTCGACAACTCCGGGGGGCCCTCGGACCTCGCCCGCCAGGTAGACGCCTGGTGGGCTTCCCGCAACGACGACCTGCAAAGAAGGTAGGCGACCCATGGCAAGTAAAGACAAGTCGACGCGCTTCCTGCGCTGGTTCCGCGTGCTGCCGATCCTCGTCCTTGCGGCCTCGTTCGCGACGTGCGCCACGCTCTCCGCCGCGCCGACCACCCTCGTGGCCCAGACGTTCTTCCCGGTCAAGTACGCCGCCTACATCCAGGAGTCGGCCGAGCGCCACGGAGTGGACCCTTGCCTGGTCGCGGCGGTGGCCAAGTGCGAGTCGGGCTGGGACGCCGGGGCGCTCTCGGCTGCGGGCGCCGTGGGCGTGATGCAGGTCATGCCCTCAACGGCCGTCGACCTTGCCGAACGAGGCAACGTTGATGCATCCGCCTTTGACCCGGAAAATCTCCAGGACCCGGCCACGAACATCGAGTACGGGTGTGCCTACCTGGGCGTTCTTGAGCAGGAGCTCTCGAGCGACGAGGAGGTCATTTGCGCCTACAACGCGGGGCTCGCGGCCGTGCAGGGTTGGCTCGACAACGGCGGCAGCGTGGAGGAGAACGTGAGCTTCTCCGAGACCAAGTACTACCTGGAGCGCGTGAAGGCCGCCTACGAGGGCTTCACGACATGCTATCCCGACGGGCTGCCTATGTCCTAGGGATGCCTGGAAAGAAGCATGCGGCGGGTATGGCCGGGCGCCCCTCCTCGCTCGCGGCGGAGTGTGCCGCGAGCGAGGAGGGGCGCCCGTTTCTTTGTGTGGGAGAGCCTGCCGAGGCCGCGCGCGGGCCGTGCCCGGCGCTACTGCGGCCGGGTCGGCACGAGCGAGGCGTACACGTCGAGGAGCACGTCGTCCTGCTTGGCCTCAAGGAGCACGGCAGTAAGCGGCCTCGCCGCGGCGAGAAGCCCGGCGTCGGTGCAGGCCACGGCGGCGTCGCGAATCATCTCGCGCAGTCCGTCGACGTCGCCGTAGGGGAGCCCCGCGTCCTCGATGGCGCGGCGTGCCTCCTCGGCCGAGAGCCTGCGCAGCGAGTGGTCCGCCTTGATGACGTCGTCCATCTCGGAAAGGGCCCTGTCGCGGATGCCTGCGTGGAGCTCCGCGGCCCGTCCGTAGAGCGCCACGCTCGTCTTGCCGTGGCCGAGCTTCCACTCCATGAAGGCGAGGCGATAGACGCACACGGACATCTCCTGGACGTTGCTTGCGCGCCGGATGGCCTCCTTGAGCTGGTCGACGGCCTCGTAGATGCGCGAGAGCTCCTCGAGGCAGCGCACGCGGCAGAGCGCGGCGTCCGTGGTGAAGGGGCCGACGCGCACGAGTTCGTCTGCGTGGGCGAGCGCCTCCTCGTGGCGGCCCAGGGCAACGAGCAGCTGGGCCGCCTGGGAGTGGGCGGCGTAGTACTCGTCGGGAACGAGCCGCAGCTCACGGCCGTCTTCGGGATGCTCAAGGTTGTAGCGCACGCGTTCTGCCACGGAGTTGAAGTAGCGGAAGACGTGCTCGGTGTCGTCCTCGTATCGGGCGGTCTGGGCTGCTGGCTCGAGCGCCTCCCCGAGCCTTGCGAGGGCGCCCTCGACCTCCTGCGCCGTATGGACGGGGCGGGCGTTTATCTGCGCGGAGACGTCGCGCACGGTGGTCGCGAGCTTGCCTCCCTCAACGAAGAGATAGGCCATCGACCTGCGGTCGAACACGTCGAGCTCGCCTTCCACGAGTGCCCGGCTCACGCGTTCGCAGGCCTCCGCCACGGTCGCGTCGTTCGCTGCGCGGCGGCGGGCCTCGAAGGCCGCCACGGCGCGACGGGTGGTCGCGCCGATCCACCCCGTCGCCTCGTTCCAGGCGTCTATGCGCACGGCCTTCTCGTTGATGCCCAGGTCGGACACGGTGCGGGCCTTGCAGCTCTCGCCCACGGCCTTGGGCGCCTCCTGGTTCATCTCCTCGAGCCCGGCCCAGCGGGAGAAGGGCGCCACGGCGTCGTCCCACACGGCGAGGAACGGCTCGACGGGGGCGAGGCGGCCGTCGGCGGAGGTGAACCAGCGGATGCCGAGGCCGCGGGGGAGCTCGCCCACGGCTGAGGAGGCCATCTCGGCGCGCAGGCGGTCGAGGCCGGTGCGGGTGAGGTCGAGGCTGAGCACGGGCGTGCGGGTGCCGTTCTCGTGGCCGTTCACGACCGCGCGCGAGATGCCGCCGGCCGCGTCGAAGGCGCCGCGCCCCAGCGCGAGGCAGAGCCTCATGGCGTAGTCTCGGCAAGCAGCCGCGCGGGCGTCGGCGTCCTTCTCGACGGCAACGAATACATTTGGCCTGGGGACCTCTACGTCGACCACGGCGATGCCGTCTGCCACGTTGACCTGCATGGTTATGGAGACATGAAGAGGCGCGGGTATGCTCTCGGCAAAGAAAGCGAGCGAGAGCCTCGCGTCCCATTCGCCTCCCTCGGTCGCGCCCTTCGCATAGAACAGGGCGGTTTTGTCCCGCGTGGAGCAGGGCGTGAGGCCGTCGATTTCCGAGAGCACGGCGCGCAGGCGGTCCGAAAGGGGGCGCTCTTCGCCGTCGTGGCGGTAGCGCAGGCAGTCGGCCACGTTGAGCAGGAGCTCGGTGGCCATCATGCGGTCGTACGCGACGTCGTCGAGCGCGTCTTCCGACCAAAGCCACCAGGAGCGGTTGCGCTCGAGCATGCGGGCCTGGACGCTCGGGGCGCCTTTCCACTCGGAGAGGCCGGAGTTCTCGATCAGGGCGAGAAGCTCGGCGGGGGCCTGGCCGTGCGCGGCGATGTCCGCGAGGGTGCCGATCACGTTCGTGCTGCGCAGGATGAGGGTGTCCACGTCGTCGGCCGGGGCCGGGGCCTCGTCGGGCATGGAGGTGGGCGTGGGCTTGGGCGGCAGCGCGTTCTCGGTCTCCGCCCCGGCCTCGATGCCGGCTGTTGGTTCGGAAGGCTGCGAGGGCCCGGTCGCGGCGGCGCCCCCCTCAGCCTCGTTCATGGCCTCTGCGGCGGTCTCTGCGGTGGCTTCTGCGATCGGCCGCGAGCCGACGTGTCCGGCGTGCGCGTCGGCCGGGTCGGCCACGTGCGCGTCTGCGTGTCTCTCGCCGCCGGCCAATAGCCGACGGATCGCGTCGCAAAGCTTATACCAGCGCGAATATTCCAAAACCGCCCCTCGGTCCGCCCATACTTGCCTTTATTTTATCCAAGCGGCGCGTGTGGCTAATCGCGACCTGTGTTACTGGTACACTTGTACGATAACGGGCATGGCGAGAGGCACGGTTGGAAGGAGCGCGCACATGGCAGACGAGCGGTTCGGCGGCGAGCTCAAGCGGTTCGGCCGGGAAGGCGTGGGCGAGCCCCTGCGCGTCGTCTCCGAGTTCGAGCCGGCAGGCGACCAGCCACAGGCCATCGAGAAGCTCGCGCAAGGTGTTGAGGAAGGCCTGCGCTACCAGACGCTCATGGGCGTCACGGGCTCGGGCAAGACCTTCACCATGGCAAAGACCATCGAGGCGCTGAACCGCCCGACCCTCATCATGGAGCCGAACAAGACCCTGGCTGCCCAGGTCGCCTCCGAGATGCGCGAGTTCTTCCCGAACAACGCCGTCGTGTACTTCGTCTCTTACTACGACTACTACCAGCCCGAGGCCTACGTCCCGCAGACGGATACGTACATCGAGAAGGACTCCTCAATCAATGAGGAGGTCGAGAAGCTGCGCCACCAGGCCACCTCGAGCCTGCTTTCTCGCCGCGACGTCATCGTGGTCGCCTCGGTGAGCTGCATCTACGGCATCGGCAGCCCGCAGGATTACGCGGGCCTTGCGCCCAATGTGAGCAAGGACGAGCCGCTCGAGCGCGATGAACTTATCAAGTCCTTAATCGATATCCAGTACGACCGCAACGACTACGACTTGGCGCGCGGCACGTTCCGCGTGCGCGGGGACACCGTCGACGTCTTCCCTCCGTATGCGGAGAACCCGCTGCGCGTGAGCTTCTTTGGCGACGAGGTCGAGCTCATTGCCGAGGTGGACGGCGTCACGGGCGAGATTGTGCGCGAGTTCGACGCCATCCCCATCTGGCCGGCGTCGCACTACGTGACCGAGCGCCCGAAGGTGGGCCGCGCGCTTAAGACCATCAACGACGAGCTCGAGGCCCGCGTGGCCGAGCTCAAGGCCGCCGATAAGCTCTTGGAGGCCCAGCGCCTCTCTCAGCGCACGGCCTACGACCTCGAGATGCTCGACACCATGGGCTTCTGCAACGGCATCGAGAACTACTCGCGCCACCTCGATGGCCGCAAGCCGGGCGAGCCGCCCTTCACGCTCATCGACTACTTCCCGTCGGACATGGTCTGCATCATCGACGAGAGCCACGTGACCGTCCCGCAGATCCGCGGCATGCACGAGGGCGACCGTTCGCGCAAGGTCACGCTGGTGGAGCACGGGTTCCGCCTGCCGTCCGCGCTCGATAACCGTCCGCTGCGCTTCGACGAGTTCGAGGGGCGCGTGCCGCAGTTCATCTACGTGAGCGCGACGCCGGGCGACTACGAGGAGTCCGTCTCGCAGCGGCGCGTGGAGCAGATCATTCGCCCGACGGGCCTTCTGGACCCGGAGGTCGAGGTGCGTCCCATCGAGGGGCAGATAGACGACCTTATCGAGGAGATAAAGACCCGCGTGGCCATTAAGGAGCGCGTGCTCGTGACCACGCTTACCAAGCGCATGGCCGAGGACCTGACCGACCACCTGCTCGACGAGGGGATCCGGGTCAACTACATGCACTCGGACACCGCGACGCTGGAGCGCGTGGAGATCATCCGCGACTTGCGTGAGGGGCGTATCGACGTGCTCGTGGGCATCAACCTGCTGCGCGAGGGTCTCGACATCCCCGAGGTCTCGCTCGTGGCCATCCTCGACGCGGATAAGGAAGGCTTCCTGCGTAACCGCCGCTCGCTCATTCAGACCATGGGACGCGCGGCAAGAAACGCAAAAGGCCAGGTCATCATGTATGCGGACGTGGTCACCGACTCCATGCGCGTCGCCATCGACGAGACGGCACGCCGCCGAGAGATCCAGCAGGCGTTCAACGCCGAGCACGGCATCGTGCCAAAGACGGTCCACAAGGCCATCAACGACATCAGCGCGTTTATCGCCGAGGCGGACGA
Organism: bacterium; assembly: GCA_963605405.1. Classification (GTDB taxonomy): domain Bacteria; phylum Actinomycetota; class Coriobacteriia; order Coriobacteriales; family Atopobiaceae; genus Paratractidigestivibacter. Next base: position 32,878 of record CAVCUP010000019.1, read on the forward strand.
TAACGTGGGCAAGCGCAAGCGCAGCCGGGGCGACGAGCTGGGCCACGGCGCGTTCTACACCGCCTCGGGCGAGGGCGCCGACGAACAGGGGGCGCCTGAGGACCGTCATGTTCTGGACCTGGGCGAGCTCTCCCGTTCTGAGCTCGAGGAGCTTGCGGCCGGGTTGCAGGCCGAGATGGCCCGCGCCTCCGAGGAGATGGACTTCGAACGCGCCGCAGCCGCCCGTGATCAGCTCGTTGAGGTAAAGAGCCGTCTTGAGGGCGCGAGCACCGACGACGTCATGGCCCGCCTCAAGGCCGGCGCCCGCAAGGGCAGCGCCCACGCCACCCGCCGCCGCTGGAAACCTAAGGGGTAGGGGGCTTGGGGCCTGCTCGACAGTACTTTGGATATACTGTACATACATAATGTACGTACATAAGGAGACCATGATGCATACCGTGACGCGAAAGATAACGAGAAACGGCAACAGTTCGTGCGTCGCGCTGCCTCCGGCCGTCCTCAGAGTGCTTTCGGTGAGCGCGGGCGACAGCGTGGATATTTCCTTCGACGGGGATTCCGTCTCGATTGCCAGGCACGAGGAGGCGCCCGAGGTCTCGCCCCTCGAGTGGTTCGAGCGAGCCGTCTCGATAACAGAGACCCTACCCGAGGTGCCCTGGCTTGACGACTCGAAGTCCGCGGACCGCGATCTTTTGGGGGAACGCTATGCCTAAAGTCATGGTCGACACCTGCGTGCTTATCGACGCGTTGGCGCCGGGCCGGCCCTCTCACGAGGATGCGTGCAAGCTGTTCGCGCACGCTCTTGCCACAGGCGAAAAGAACCTCATGGCCCTGGCCTCGAGCCTAAAGGATGCGTACTACATCCTATGCCGTCATTATCGGGACGAGCCGGCGGCTCGTAAGGCGATCGCGGCGATTTCGAATGCCCTCGAGCTCATTCCCTGCGATGCCGGCTTGGTAAAGGCCTCGCTTGGTTCGAATGAGCCTGATTTTGAAGATGGCCTTGTGCGGGCGGGTGCCGAAGGCGCCTCGGCTGACGGTATCGTTACCCGAGACGAGCGTGGCTTCGCCGGTTCTTCTTGCCGGAAGTTGACGATAGGCCAGGCGGCGGCGCTCTTTTCTGGTGAGCTATGAGTGCTGGCGAACAGAACATAGTCGATTACCTGGGACGGGAGTTTCGCGGGTTCGATGAGCTGCCGCTCTCGGACGTGGACAGCCTCGTGCTTTCCTGCCTCTCGTATTACCGTCTGCCCGAGGAGGCCAAGTCTGCCCGCGGGATGCGCGGGGCGGGACTGCACGAGCTGCTCCGCGCCGACTGGTTCGGCCCCATGACCGTGGGCCTCTGGGATCCGGACGGGCTCGTTACGCTTCTTACCGCCGCGGTCGCCTCCCCGCGACTCATTGGCGTGCGCCTAGCCGCCTACGTGAGCGAGACGAGCGAGGAGCAAGAGAAACAGTTCGCCGCCTGCACGCTGCGCTTTCCCAACGGAGACGCCTACGTGAGCTTCCGCGGCACGGACAACTCGCTCGTAGGCTGGAAAGAAGACTTCAACATGGCCTTCGAGACCGGCGTCCCCTCGCAGCTGCGCGCCGTGCAGTATCTCGAGCGCGTCGCGCGCTCCGTCAAGGGGCGGCTCTATCTGGGAGGCCACTCAAAAGGCGGCAACCTGGCCGTTTATGCGGCCGCTCATTGCAAGCCGGCCACATACGAACGCATCGAGCGCGTGTTCTCGCACGACGGGCCGGGATTTACCGCCGAGACGCTGGCATCCGCGGACTTCGCAGAGCGCTGTGCGAAGGTAAGCAAGACGGTCCCGGAGTCGTCTCTTATCGGCATGATGTTCGAGCAGCAGGAGGACTACGCCGTCGTGCGGTCGACGAGCGCCGGCGCGACGCAGCACGACCCGTTCAGCTGGGTCGTCGAGGACAACGCCTTCGCGATGGCCGAGAGGCTTTCCAGGACCGCGGGCTATCTCGACCAAAGCCTCAACCAGTGGGTGCGCTCCATGACCCCCGAGGAGCGCGCCGGCTTCGTGAACGCGCTCTTCTCGGTGCTGTACGCCGGGGGCCAAGACACGCTCGCCGGGCTCAAGGGCAACCTGTCCGAGACGCTTCCGGCCATGCTCGCGCAGTTTGCGGACTTGGATCAGGCGCAGCGCTCGTATCTGGTCCAGGCGGTCTTCGGTTTGGCAAGGGCCTTCTCGCCCGAGGTGGAGCTGCCGTCCGTCTCGGGAATACTCGGCAGCCTCGGGATCGGCGGAAACGACGAAGGCGAAGAAGACTGACCGCTCACCGTATGGCCGGCCGGCGATAGGCGGCCACACGCTACTATGGTGAACGATTCGCATATCGCGGCACGATGCCGCCCCAAACAACGAGGACCCCATGAGCAGCTCTCGCGTAACCATGAAAGACATCGCCGCGCAGGTCGGCGTCTCGGTGAACACCGTCCACAAGGTGATTGCCAATAAGCCCGGAGTGTCGGACGCCGTCCGCGCTCAGATTCTGGCTTGTGCGGAGGAGCTCGGCTACCATCGCAACGAGAGCGCCTCGATCCTGCGTCGCAAGGACATCCGCGTCGTTGTGCTCATGCCTTCCACGGCTCAGGAGGGCAGCTTCTACTTTGCCTACCTTTGGCGCGGCGTGGATCAGTTCGCCCAGGAATCCCGCGATCACGGCCTTTCCTTTGAGTATCGCTCCTACGAGATGGGCGGCTACAGCGAGGCGCTCGCGTCGCTTATGGCGGAATGCGAGTCGGGCAACCGTCCGGATGGTTTGATTGCTTATGCGCCGGTGGAGACAGGCACGACCGAGATCCTGACGAAGATTGTCGCAACCGGCGTGGCCCTGGTGCTCGTCGACGGCGACCGCCCGCACACCGGCAGGCTCTGCGCGACCGTAGCCGCGTATGCCGAGGCGGGAAGCCTCATGGCCGAGCAGGCGGCGAACCTGCTTCCCGGCGTTCAGGGATCCAAGAAGGTCCTGCTACTTGCGGGCGATGCGCACACGGATTCGCACGCCGACGTCGCACGCGCGTTCCATGCCTACTTCGACGAGCGCGGCCTCGATTACGCGGTTCTCGACCTGTACGGCGCGCATACCGAGGTCGACGAGCTGCGAAGCAAGCTCGCGGTGCTTCTTGCCGGCGATGACGCGCCGGGGCTGGTGTGCAGCGTGTTCGCCGTCGGTTCCGAGGTCGTGGCCGACACGCTGCTGGAGCTCGGGCGCGCGGGGGAGATCACGGTGATCGCGAGCGACCTCTTCCCCGAGAACGCCATCGCCATGCGCCGCGGGATCTTTACGAACATCGTGTACAAGGACCCGGTGGGCATCGCGTATCGCGGCGCCCGCGCGCTGGGTGACTACCTGTTGCGCGGCGAGGTGCCGGCGCAGGGCGTGCAGCGCGGCTCCGTTGAGCTTGTGTTCCGCAGCAATTTGGGCCAGTACTGCCGCCTCGCCGGGGTCGAGGTGTAACGAGCTCACTTTGTTCAAGCCACTTTGGGCGCTGCGGGCCGGGCGCCCCGGATTCTCGCCGCGCAGTAACCGGCCTGCGTTGAGCGCCCCAGATTCGCGCCGCGCAGTAACCCTCGCGCTCCATCCGCCCCGGAACTGCGCCGCGCAGTAAGCTTTGCGACCCGTTCGCCCCGAAAGTGCGTCGCGCAGCAATGCCTCGTTACTGTACGGCGAGCTTTCAGGGCGCGGGGGAGAAGGCCGTTACTGCGCGGCGAGCTTCCAGGGCGCGGAGAGGCCTCCCGTTACTGCGCGGCGAGCTTCCAGGGCGTCCGGCCCCGCACCTACCGTACCCTTCGCGACGGCGCGCCGGTGGTTCCGCCGCGTTCGGAGCGCTCCAAACCGCTCACGTGCTGTTTTGGGTCCGTATACGGATTGACGTTTACCGGTCTAGCCGTTTCTGAAGTCGTGGCTTCGCAGGTAAACCGGTTCATAAAGCATTGCTGAAGCGTTTCAATAACTCTGATAACTCCTCATGAAATGAGTATCATCGCCTTCCAAATCGTCGGCCATCTATGACGGGACCACGTTAAAGAGAAAGGCGAGCACCTATGGAGTATGACATCACGACCTTCGGAGCGGTTCCCGACGCCGCCGTGCTTCTGCCCGGCGCGGAAGACTCAGCGGACGTCGGTCGGGCCGGGCGGCATCCGACGAACAACCGCCAGGCCATCCAAGCGGCCATCGATGCCGCTGCGACGGCTGGCGGCGGCACCGTCGTTGTCCCCGCCGGCGCATTTCTTTCCGGCTCGCTAGTGCTCAAGAGCAACGTAACGCTTCACCTGGGTCCCGGTGCATGGCTCGTGGCGTCGCTCGACCCGGCGGACGGCATCGACTTCGCCGCCGAGTTCGAGGACGAGACCGAGAACGCGGGCTGGGACGGCGGCTGTTTCCTCTTTGCCCGCCATGCGCACAACGTGACCATCGAGGGGCCGGGTACGATTTACGGGCAAGGTGACAAGGTCTTTTATGACGACGACGCGGACGGCGGCTATCACGAGTGCCCGAAGAACGTCCGAACGCCGGCTTGGGCGCGTCCGCGCACGACGTTTTTCGAGGATATCGAGGACCTGAACGTTAAGGACGTAACCTTCCGCGATGCGGCGTTTTGGACTCTACACATGGCCGGCTGCCGTCGCGCGATCGTTGACGGTGTTCGCGTGCTCAACGATGTCCGCGGCGCCAACAATGACGGAATCGATCCCGACACCTGCAAGGATGTCGTGATCTCGAACTGCATCGTCGAGACCGGCGACGACGCTATCGTCGTCAAGAACACGGCGCCAATGGCGGCCAAGTACGGCATCTGCGAGAACGTCGTCATTTCGGGCTGTGTGCTCCGCTCTCACGATTCGGCCCTGAAAATTGGTACCGAGACTGCCCGCGGCATCAGGGGCGTCATGCTCTCGGACTGCGTGTTCCGCGACTGCAGCCGAGGGGTTGGCATCTGGGTACGCGACGGGGGAATCGTGGAAGACATCCACGTCCATCACGTGAGCGGTAACACGTTGCGCTACGCCGATTGTCCGCAGCGAGACTTTGCCCCGCGCTGGTGGGGCAAGGGCGAGCCGATCTTCATCTCGGCGACCCCGCGCGTGAACCCGTCTGCATCGCGTCCGGGGATTGTGCGCAACATTACGTTCGACAACATCGACATGACGTCCGAGAGCTGCGTGTTTATCGCCGGCGAGAAGGACGCCGTCATAGAGGACGTGTCCATAGAGAACTTCCGCTTGACTCAGTGCTCGCAGGGGACGCAGACGCCAGGGCTGTTCGACGAGCAGCCGAGCGCCCGCGGCGTTTACGAACACCAGATTCCGGCGGCCTACGTGCGCTCGGCCCGCAACGTGTCGGTAAGAGGCTCGGTTCGCCGTGAGGGCCCCTATGCGGGTAATGCGCTTGCGACGAAGGTCGACTGCAAAAACGTGACCCTGAACTTGGAGGAGCGATGACGAAGCGGATCGAACGCGCGTCTTACCGCGCGGTTCTAAAGAAGGGCGTCGAGGAGGCCGTGCTTACGGGGGCGGTGGAGCGCGCCGCCGCGAATGCCGCCGCACGCATACGTGCGGGCGAGCTCCTAACCGCGGGCATGTATCGGCAGGCTGATCAGCTCTTCTGCTACCTGGAGCACATCTGGGACGACCTTGGCGAGGCAGACGCACGTCCTGATTTCGCTGCGCTACGGCGGGCGCCAGAGGCGTGGGGTTGGCTCGAGGGATTGACCGATCCGTTTCCCTCGATCCACGGGTCTCTGGACTGGGCGTACATGTACCCGGTGTTCTGGTTCGACGAGCCGCGCGACCTCGATTATTACCGCCGCGACCCGGCGCCCGACGAGAGATGCGGGCGCATAGCGGTGCTGTACCCCGACAAGCTCATGGAGTACGTGTGCCACCATCAGGCGATCGTTAAGGAGGCGACCTTCGTCGGCGACCGTTACCAGTTCATCAGCATCCATGACGACGTGCTCTTCAGTTACTTCGAGCGTCCGCGCGACCGCGGGCAGAGGAGCATCAGCGGTGTGGAGGGCCCCTCGAGGGAGATCGAGCGTTGGCTTGCCGTCGATCCCGCCTCGCACTTTGATCACTTCCCGGAAGCGAATGGCGATGACTTTCTTGTGATCAGAACGCTCTTTGCGCTCGGGTCCGAGCAGTAAGCCGTCCGGGGCGCCGCCGGCGCCGTTCGCGGGGATGGAATCGGTTTCATTTTCATACATCGACTCTATACGGTCGTTGGGCGCATCTGCCGAGGACTCCCAACGGCCGTGTTTTTATCCTCGTGCCGTGAAGGTCAACCGGTTTTGCACTAGAAACCGAAGGCTCAATGCAAAGAGAAGGGAAGCACTATGGCCAGCGCACAGGCAACGGCGGACGCGGGAACGGGCAAGCTCCCACTGCGCGCCAAGATCGGGTACGGGACCATCGGATTGGGAAGCATCGGCTTCACGATGATCTCCACCTGGCAAATGTTTTTCTACACGACGTTCGCCGGCATCGACGTCGCGGTCGCCGGCGTCCTCGTCTCGCTCGGCGACATTCTCGCCGCGTTCCTGGCTCCTGTGTGGGGCTACATCTCGGACCGCATGTACCGCACGTCCCTGGGGCGCAAGTTCGGCCGCCGTCGCGTGACCCTCGCGCTCACTATCCCGGGCCTTTTTGCGTTCATGATCGTGCAGTTCATCCCCGGGCTGCCGCTCGCGGTCTACGCGATCTGCAACTTCCTGTACTGGTCGATCAACGCGGGCTTCCAGACGATTCAGTACGTGCTTCCGTCCGAGATGACGAGCGATAGCAAGCAGCGCGCCGAGCTCGCGGGCCTGAACCAGATCACCGTGGCGGTCGCGACCATCTCGCTCTCGATTCTGAATGCGTACCTGTTCAAGCAGTGGGGCGACAGCATCGCGTCGACCTACACCAACATGGCCGTCATCTACGCCGTGATCACTGCGTTCATGACCATGGTTGCCGTGCTCTCCATCCGCGAGCGCCCGTACGACGAGACGACCGACTTCACCAAGGCCGACTCCGACAAGGACGGCGAGAAGGTCCCTGCGCTCAAGCGTGTTGCCCTCGTGGTCTGGAACTACTTCTCGGCCTGGAGTGTCCGTGAGTTCCGCAACTACCTCGGCATGTACCTGTCCCAGATTCTGTTCCGTTCGGTCCGGTTCGCCATCCTCACGTATTTCCTCATGTTCGTCCTTGGCCTGCAGTCCTCCGACGTCTCGGTCTCGCAGGGCGTGAGCTTCGCTTTCGGCATCGGCTACGTCGTTCTCTTTATGTGGGTCAACCAGAAGATCGGCGCCTACAAGGCGTATCGCCTTAGCGCCGTCCAGGTCATCGTCACGTTCCTGATCATTTTCGGTCTGGTGCAGCTCCACGATCAGATCGGGCGCGAGGCCACCATCACCGCCTGGATCGTTCTTTCCATCGTGCTTAACTTCGGCCTCACCGGCGTGTTCAACGCCTGCGACTTCGCGTACTCGTTCATCCCCGACGTGGACGAGGTGCTCACCGGCAAGCGCCGCGAGGGCCAGTACGCCTCCATCAACTCGACCATCGATAACGTCTTCAAGGCGTTCGAGGCCATCGTGATCACCGGCGTGCTGTCGTCCATGGGCTTCGTCGTCGGCGCGACCGAGCAGCCTCAGCTGGTCGTCGACGGTCTCACCTACATCTTCTGCTTCCTGCCGATCGTCTTCGCGATCATGGGCATCTACTTCAGCGCCCGCGTGAAGCTCAACCCCGAGACCCACCAGATGCTCCTGGCCGAGATCGAGCGCCTGCGCAACGGTGGCTCCAAGGCCGACGTCGACCCCGAGACGAAGGAGCTCGTGGAGCAGCTGACCGGGTATTCCTATGAGCACTGCTGGGGCAACAACCGCGTGATGAACTACTCGCACAAGCCCGAGTAGGGGAGGAAAGCCTCAAAGGTAACGCTGCAAAGAAATTGAAACGCTTCATAGAGCCGTCCGTGCGGGCGGCTCTTTTCTTGTCGCAAAGAGGCAAGTGGTAGATATTTGGCGGTAAGCGGTAGGTTGCGCAGTTCGATTCGAAAGCGGCGATGGTGGCGGGAGAAATGTGCGCTTCTGCTTAATTTAAATAAATCGCAGGTAAATGCATCGATAAATTCAGCTCTTAATGAAGACGAATAATGAAACCGGTTTCATTCCCAGCAACGCCTCCCATCAGCCTTTTGGCGAAACTGTGAACGGCGCCGCGGCCACGCTTCCTACTATGTATCTCGAAGCAAGTAAACCGGTTTGTAAGGCCCGCACAACGCGCTACGCTCAAGGGCGCGCAGGCGGCCAATCACTAGGAGAGGTGGAACATGGCTAGTACAAAAGCAACTGCCGAAGCCAAGCTCAACGAGAAGCTCCCGCTGCGCGCCAAGCTCGGTTACGGCACGGTCGGCCTGGGATCGATCGCCAACACGATGCTGGCTACCTGGCAGGCATTCTTCTTTACGACGTTCTGCGACATCAACATCGGCGTCGCAGGCCTGATCGTCTCCATTGGCACGATCGTGGCCGCGTTCACGGCGCCTGTTTGGGGCTACATTTCCGACCGTATGTACAGCACCGCGCTCGGCCGCAAGTTCGGTCGCCGTCGCGCCACGCTGCTCCTCACCGCGCCGGGCCAGTTCATCTTTATGATCCTGCAGTTCATCCCCGGCCTGCCAGTGCCCGTCTACGCGGTTTCTAACCTGCTTTACTGGGTCTTCAACGGCGGCTACTCCACGGTCCAGTACGTCCTGCCCTCCGAGATGAGCGACAACTCCTCGCAGCGCGCCCAGCTCGTCGGCATCAACCAGATCAGCACCGCCATCGCATCCATCGCGCTTGCCACAATCAACACCGCGCTCTTCGTCGTCTGGGGCGACAAGAACTGGACCACCTACTTTAACCTCGCGCTTATTTACGACGTCTTTATGCTCGTCATCATCATCGCGGGCATCATGACCATCCAGGAGCGCCCCTACGACCCGACCACCGACTTCAAGGAGGCCGACGCCAACTCCGAGGATGAGGGCGTGAGCCCCGTCAAGCGCGTCGCCCTGCTCCTGTGGAACTACGTTTCGACCTTCGCCGTCAAGGAGTTCCGCTCCTACCTGGGCATGTATCTTTCCGAGGTCATGTTCCGCAACGTCCGTGGCGCCATCCTGACCTACTTCCTCGTCTTCGTCCTCGGCCTTACGTCCTCGCAGGTCTCGCTTCAGAGCGGCATCTCGTTCGCCATCGGTATCGCGCTCGTCGCCTTCTTCATCTGGCTGAACTCCAAGATCGGCAGCTCCAAGTCCTACCGCGTCGGTGCCATCGAGGCCAGCGTCGTCTTCCTGCTCATGTTCGTCCTCGCCCACGTCCACGAGCAGATCGGCCAGGCGGCAACCATCACCGCATGGGTCCTTCTCGCCGTCGCCCTGAACTTCGGCATCACCGGCGTCGTCAACGCCACCGACTTCGCGTACTCCTTCATCCCCGATGTCGACGAGATTCTGACCGGAAAGCGCCGCGAGGGTCAGTACGCCTCCGTCAACTCGACCATCGACAACATCTTTATGGCCATCGAGAAGATCGTCATTACCTCGGTCCTGGCCGCCGGCGGCTTCGTCTCGGGCGCCGAGTCCCAGCCTCAGCAGGTCATCGACCTTCTCACCAACATCTTCTGCTTCGCACCCATCGCCTTCTGCGCCCTCGGCATCTTCTTTACCTTCCGCGTGAAGCTCAACGAGGAGAACCGCGTCGTCCTCGCCGCCGCGATCGCCCGTCTCCGCGACGGCGGCTCCAAGGCCGACGTCGACTCGGAGACCAAGAAGCTCGTCGAGGAGCTCACCGGCTTCCCCTACGAGAAGTGCTGGGGCAACAACCGCATCGTGAACTTCTCCAAGAAGCTCGAGTCCGGCGACGGCTCCAAGTCGGAGGTCTCCGCGAACTAAATTTCCCCGACCCCCTCACTCCCTTTCCTTGGCGGGACGGCCCCTCCCTTGGCCGTCCCGCACCCATCGATTGACACCGACCACAAGCGCGAAACGAGGATGTGCATCATGGCTTGGCTGACCACGGACAACATGGCATGCGAACTTGGCAACGACCGAATCTCCGTGCGTTTCGGGGCTGACGGCAAGGCGACCTCCGTCGTTGTCGACGGCCGCGAACTGCTTGTCAATCTCTCGGGCGCCGCGGGCGACCCCGACCGCGACCACAGCTTCTACTGCGATTACCACGTCAACCAGAAGACCCGTAACCTCGTCCCCACGCGCCTTGAGGTTCTATCCAACACCCCCGAGGTCGCGCACGTCGCCTACGTCGACGATGCGAGCGATCTTAAGCTCGCTTATCACCTCGTCGTTGCCGGCGATGCGCCGGCGGTCTACGGCTATGTGGTCGCCTGGACCGACGTGCCCGGCGTCGTGGTCAACGAGCTGAGGACGGTCTACCGCTTCGACTCGACCCTCTTTACCACTGGCTACACCGCCAAGCGTCAGGGCCTGCAGCCGCGCGCGGAGTATATGGCGGAGCACGGCGAGAAGCTCCAGGACGAGACCTTCCGCTTCCCCGAGGCGGTCCGCTATTCGAATTCCGACGTCTACTCTAAGTACGACTATGCCGGCTACTTTGCGGACAACGATGTCTGGGGCCAGTGGTCCGGCGGCCGCACGGACGATGAGTGGGGCGCCTGGTTCATTCCAATGGATAAGAGCGCCTATCCCGGCGGCCCCCTTAAGCAGGAGCTTCTTGTCCACTACGACAGCATCATCCTCAACTACATGACCGGGGCGCACTTCGGAACGGGCGACTTCGAGGTCGAGGCCGGCTGGAAGAAGCTCTATGGCCCGTGGTGCATGTACTTCAACCACGGTGGCGATGTGGTGTCCGACGCCCTCGCGCATGCCGAGGCCGAGAAGGGCGCCCTGCCCGTTGCCTGGCTCGACGAGCCGGGACTCTATGACGGCGCTTACGCGTCGCTTGCTGGCTCGATCGTCTTGGCGTGCCCCGTCGAGGATGCGCGCGGCTGGACCGTGACCGCCTCTGATACGCCTGGAGACGTCTTTCACCAGAAGGCGGGGCGCATCTACTACGCGCAGACCGACGGCGACTCGTTCGAGCTTGCAGGCATGCAGCCAGGCCATTATTGGCTGCGTGCCCGCCGCAACGAAACGACGGACGCGGAGGACTACGACTTGGGCGAGTTTGACCTCGTCGGCGGTCAGTGCCTCGATGCGGGCGTGCTGCGGGTCGAGAATCAGGTCCGCCCGCTCGTGTGGAGCATCGGCGCCCGCACGGGGACGACCGCGCCCTTTAAGTTCAGCGATCAGCAACGAAACTACGTGTGGATGGGGCTCGTGCCCAAGAACCTCGTCTATGAGGTGGGCGTCGATGCGCCCGAGGACTGGTACTACCTGCAGCGCTACGAAGGAGCCTGGCACATCAGGTTCGCGAAGCCGGCCGAACGGGCTGAGAAGTACCTGCTCACCGTGTGCCTGGCGGGTACGACGCTCGCCCAGATGATCCCGGGGCAGGCGGACGTTCGGTTCCGCGTCGTGCTCAACGGCTCTGAGGTCGCAAACGAGCTCTACGAGAACGACCGTGCGGCCTATCGCTCGAGCGTGACCGGCGGCGCCCCACAGAAGCTAGGGATCGAGGTCCCCGCTGAGTTGCTGAGCGACATGAATGAAATCGTCTTTACGACCGATGGCTACGTTATGTACGACATGATCAAGCTCGAGGTTCTTGGCTGATGAAGATGCGCCTGGAAGACATAGAGGTTCTCTCCCGAAGCTACGAGGGCGACTGCGCCTGGCTTGACGGGCGCTTTACCGACCGTGCCGAGAAGCTCGTCCCGTGCCAACGTGAGATCGGGGCGCGCGGCGGCACGGTGCTCAGTACGCGCCGCGTCGTTGAGGAGTGCCCGTCGCTCGACGGAACCCGTGCGACGGTCGGCGCCTTCGAGCGCCTGGAGGGGACGCTTCTCTTTGTGCCGATGGCGTCGATCGACTGCCGGGTGCGGTTGCGGCTTGCCGCCGTGGGCGGGTCCCAGGATGTCGTCGTC
>CAVCUP010000019.1:44940-55851 GCA_963605405.1 bacterium
GTTGAGCTCGACGTTGCCCCCACCAGGCGCGGCCTTCGCCTGACCGTCGCCGCCGCGCTTGACGTGCCGTCGGGGGCGGGCGTGAGCGATGCGCCCCGCGTCACTGCTGAGGGTGCCGCTGCCGTCGAGGTCCTCTCGCTTGAGGTCGAGACTGCCGATCGGATTCCCGGCGAGCGCAGAACCGTCTTCGTCGCGGCCGATTCGCTTGCGCAGACCTATCCCGCGGATGCCCGGCCCCAGACGGGCTGGGCCGAGTTTCTTGCCCGCTACCTGGGATGCGAGCCGTGCTCAGCCAGCCACGATGGGGCGTTTCCCTACGAGGCCGCCACTCGCTACGAGGGCGCGGCGGGACCGATCGTCCGCAACGCAGCGATGGCGGCCCGAAGCCTGCGATCCTTTATTGCTGAGGGCAAGCTCGCCCTGCTCCTGGGCCAGGTGCGCCCGGGGGACGTGGTCGTGCTGCAGTTCGGCGCCAATGACGCCACCTGCGCCCGCCCCCTGCGTTATTCGTCGCTCGAGGACTTCCGGGCGTTTTTGGCTCGGTACGTCGACTCGATTAGGGATCGCGGAGCCACGCCCGTTGTGGTGACTCCGCCGCCGCGCCATAACTTTGCCGACGACCGGCTCGTGGAGGATTTCGCGGCCTACTCGGAGGTTGAGCGCTCGTACTGTGCTCGCGAGGGCGTGGCGCTTGTCGATCTTTCCCATGAGGCAGGCTGCCTTGTGGACGGCATGGGCCCCGAGCGTTCCCGGTGCCTCTACATGAAGCTTTCCGCAGGTCAGTATCCGCGCTATCCGGGCGGAGTCGACGACTCCACCCATCTTTCTGCGCTCGGCGCGCGCCTGTTCGGGCGCATTGTCGCCAAGGGCGTCTCCGAGGCGTGCGGGATGGACTTCGTCGATGACGACGCGCCGCTTTCCCGGCGGGCACCCGCTGGTCTTGTGGCCAGTGTCGAGGTCGAGCGCCGAGCGGGCGTGCGCCTTGCCTGGGACGTCGTGGCGGGTGCGGATTACTACACCGTTCGGCGCGTCGACGGGCGGGAGGGCGGCCTCATGACGTCGCTCGAGCCGCGCTTCTTCGATGCCGTCCTGCCGGGAGATTCCGGGGAGCGCTGCTATGAGGTTCGCGCGTGGCGAGGGAACGACGCGGGCGAGGTGGCGACCGTCTCGATCGACTGCCGTCTCGACGGCCTGGGCGCGCAACGTCGGATTGAGGGCGTCGATCTGTACGAGATTGACCCCGACGGGGTTGCCGACCGCATCGCGTTCTCGGTCCGCTTCGTGCCGGTGCCCGACGCCGTCTCTTATCGCGTGTTGGCAAGAAACGCACGCACCGGCCAGCTCACTGTTCTCGGCCAAATCGTGCCCGACGAGGTCGACGGTCTTCACAGCTATGGCGTGAGCCGCGAGCCGGGATGGGAAATCGGCGTTGAAGCGGACGGAGCCGACGGACTGCTCGAAAGCGACTTCGTCGCTCTGCCCGACCGGCCGGGCCCCTTATGCGGGCGACGGTCGAGCTGGGAGATCCCGTTCTAGTGCGTTGCGTCCGGAAGTGTTCGACGGCGGGTACCGCCCGCTCATCTATTTGTAGTAAGGAGAGCATATGGGTCTCATCGACTTCACCGACGGGGAGTTCGACGGCATCGTCGAGCGAAGCTATCCCCGCGAGGCGGCGGGCTGGGTCGACGGCGTCTACGGCTTCCGCACCCTCGAGGAGAGGTCCGCCGCTCCCGTGAGCGACGGTCGGGGTCTTCCAATCTGCGCTCGCTCACTTGTTGAGGAGTCCGAGGCGCAAAACGGCGACGCGAACACGATCGTTCGCGCCGTCTACCACGAGGGCACGTTCGTCCGCCTGCCGCTCGCGGCGTGTGACTGGGCCCTTGAGCTTGAGCTTCTTTCTGACGTCGATGCCGAGGTCGCGGTCGTCGTCAACGAAGACGAGCGCGTGCGCGTGGGGCTCGCTGCCGGTGAGGCCAAGAAGATCGCGTTTGCGGCACCGCTTACCAAGCGCGTCCTCGACCTCACGGTCGTTCCTTTTGACAATGCGGGCGAGACAACCAGTTGGGGTAAGGTCTGGCTGCGCTCCCTCTCCTATATGCAGGTTGAGCACGCTGCCGCCCCGAGTCCGCGCATCCTCATCGCCGCCGACTCCACGGCCCAGACCTACTTCGACCGCGAGCGTCCGCAGTCCGGATGGGGCGAGTGGCTGTACTGGTATCTCTACGAGGGGCATGCCGCGAGCATCTCGCACGACGACACGAGCTCGGTGCGCCAGGCGCGCCTGTTCCAGGGTGCTGGCCCCGATATCTACAACAAGGCGCTCGGCGGCCGCGGGTTCAAGACCTATCTTGCGGAGCATCGATGGGAGAAGCTGCTCTCTGTGGTGCGTCCCGGCGATGCCGTGCTCATCGACTTCGGCCTGAACGACGCCTCTAAGACCCGCCCGATGCGCTATATCCCCGTCGATGAGTTCGCGTCCTGGATCGAGCGTTACGTTTCGTGCGTCGTGGACCGCGCGGCTCAGCCCGTGCTTCTTACCTCGACGCCGTTGTATCCCGGTCCCGAAGGTGACTTTGCGCATGAGGTGACCAGCATTTACGCCGACGTGGTGCGCAGGTTCGCCATCGATCATGACCTACCGCTTATTGATGTGCGCGCCGAGTTCATGGACTACGTTCGCGGACTTCCGCCCCAGAACCGCGAAGCGCTCTGGCTCCGAGCCCGCCCGTTCCAGTACTCGAGCCACCCCGATGGCGTCAAGGACCCCTGCCACCTGAGCACTCTCGGCGCCTTCAAGGTCGCCGGCATTGTGGCGCGCGGCCTCGCGAAGGCGCTGCCGTGGGTCTCGCTTGCAAGCGACGTCGCCCTCGAGCCCGAGCCTGCGGCCGCCCCCGGCCCCGTCTGTGAGCTTGCGGCCACGGCCGTCAAGGGCATCGTGGGGCTCGAGGGTTCGCTTCGCTGGGATCCGCCCGCGGGAGGCGCCGACTACTACGTGGTCGAGAAGCGCAACGCCGCGACGGGGCGGCTGTACGACCGCGCCGTGACCATCCAGCCTTTCTACCTCGACCTGCCGCTACCCGCCCAAGCGCGCACCATCGAGTACCGCGTGAGCGCCTGGAACGACGCCAAGAGCTCGGATGCCGCGGCCATACAGCTCACGTTCCCCGCCGATGACGACCCCCCGCACGTGCTCGAGTGAGCCGCCGTGCGTCCTCTCCGTTCATTTATGTTGGAGCAAGCAAGGAAAGAAAGGAAAGACCAATGAAGACCGAGTACGAGCCCAGCGTGGCGCTGCCCTCCAAGGAGACCCTCGAGAAGTCCATCGACCTTTTGCTCAACTGCCTCACAAAGATCGACGACGCCTCGGGCGAGTTCCTTCTCGACTTCGACGGCCTCAAGGTCGACGACAAGAGCTGGTGTGTGTGGAACTGGCCGCAGGGCGTGGGCCTCTTCGGCACGTACATGAACTACCGCAACACCGGCAACGAGAAGGCGCGTCGCATCGTCGTCGACTGGTTCGAGGCCCGCATGCGTGAGGGCGCCCCGTCTAAGAACATCAACACGATGGCGCCGCTTCTTGCCATGGCTTGCCTGTATGAAGACACGGGCGACACCCGCTACCTGCCCTATCTCGAGCGCTGGGCCGACTGGTGCATGAATGACCTTACCCGCACGCAGGAGGGCGGCTTCCAGCACGTGACCTACGGCCCGGCCAACACCGAGCAGATGTGGGACGACACCCTCATGATGGCGGTGCTCCCGCTGGCAAAGATCGGCATGCTCCTCGGCCGTCAGGATTACATCGAGGAGGCCCGCTACCAGCTCTCCATTCACATCAAGTACCTCGTCGACCGCAAGAGCGGCCTGTGGTTCCACGGCTGGAGCTTCGAGCGCCGCGACAACTACGCCGAGGCGCTTTGGGCGCGCGGCAACTGCTGGATTACCATCGCCTTCCCGACCATCATCGAGGTGCTCGAGCTTGAGCCTGAGGACGCCCTCTACCGCCAGCTCGTTGAGGTGCTCCGTGCGCAGATCGCGGCCCTCGCCAAGTACCAGGACGCCGAGACCGGCCTGTGGCACACGCTCATTGACGACCCCGACTCCTACCTGGAGACCTCCGGTTCCGCCGGCTTTGCGTACGGCATCCTCAAGGCCGTTCACAAGCGTTACGTGGACCCGAGCTACGCCGACGTGGCCAACCGCGCCGTCTGCGGCATCCTCTCGCAGATGGGCGACCACGGCCAGCTCGCGAATGTCTCTGTCGGCACGCCGATCTTCGACGACCTTGACGGCTACCGCAACGTGGGTATCACCGACATGCCTTACGGCCAGTCGCTCTCCGTCCTCGCGCTCACCGAGGCGCTCGTGAGCTACTGCTAAGGGGCGCGTGATGGAATTCGGCTGCAGGGCCCACGATTTGACGCGCGCACATACCCCCGATGAGCTGGGGGCGGCTTGCGAGGAACAGGGCGTGCGCTACGTTCAGCTCGCGCTGGCCAAGTCCTTCCCGCAGATGGCGAGCGGCGCCGGCGAGATAAGCCCCGGCATGGGCGCGCATGTTCGTCGCGCCCTCGCCGCGCATGGCGTTGAGGTCGCGGTCATGGGTTGCTACTTCAACATGATCGATGCCGACCTCGCCGCCCGCGAGCAGGGTATCCGCAAGTTCGAGGCGTATCTTTCTTGTGCGCGCTCCTTCGGATGCGGCATCGTCGCCTCCGAGACGGGCTCGGTCGACCCGAAGTTCCGCTATACCGAGGAGAACTTTACCGACGAGGCCTTCCGCAAGGCCGCCGACGTCATCGGCCGCCTTGTCGCGCACGCCGAGCGCGTAGGCGCCGTCGTGGGCATCGAGCCGGGCGTCAACCACCCCATCCACGACGTCGAGACATGCGCGCGCCTGGTCGAGTCGGCGGGCGGCTCGCCCGCGCTGGGCTTTATTCTCGACCCGACGGCGCTTATTACCCCGGCGCTCGCGGACTCTCAGCTGGACATTACGCGTTCGATGCTCGAGGCCTTCCCGGGGCGAATTGTGGCCACCCATCTGGTGGACTATCGCATCGAGGACGGCGAGCTCGTGCGCTGCGATCTGGGCGAGGGACAAATGGACGTCGCCTCCGTCCTCGGGGCCGTCCTCTCGGCGAAGCCCCACGGCTACGTGCTCACCGAGTTCACTGAGGACGAGGCCATCGGGCGGTTTATCGCTTCTTGGCAATAAGGGATTGAGACGAAAAGAAAGGCGCTGGTTGCCATGGGCATCGGCAATGTTGTGCACAACGAGTTCTCCACGTACGTGGACGACGAGACCGGCGCGGTGGTCGAGCGCCTGACTTCTCCCGACGTGACGAGTCACCACATGTATTTCTACGCCCACATGACCACCGCCGACGGGCGCTGGCTGCTGTACTCGCCCGAAGTCGACGGCGAGCGCCAAATCTACCTGATGGACCTCTTCACGGGCGACGCGACTCAGCTCACGGAGGGGCCGGGCGTAGACGACTGGGGCGCTGAGTTCACGAGCGACGAGCGCAGCGTCATGTACCACCAGGGCGATTCCATCTGGAAGGTCTCGCTTGACGGCGGCGCGCGCGAGGAGGTCTACCGGACCCCGGAGGGCTGGCACGGGCGCGACATCGGCGTCTCGCGCGACGTGAACGCCCTTACTCTCGTCGAGATAAAAAAGGACACCATGGCCGCCGCCATCGGGGGCAAGAACTGGGACTTCTTTAAGCAGAACTGCCTGGCCAAGCCCCTATGCCGCATTGTCTACGTCGATTTGGACGCCGGGACCTCCGAGGTTGTCCATGAGGAGCGCTGCTGGCTCGGGCACACGCAGATTCGTCCACATGATCCGGACACCATCATGTACTGCCACGAGGGGCCCTTCGACGTCATCGATGCCCGCATGTGGCTCGTTTCCCGCGACGGGTCGAATGTGCGCTGTTGTCGCGAGCAGCCAAGCGACCTGATTTTGACTCACGAGTTTTGGGAGCCGAGCGGCAAGAAGCTCGCCTTCGTGTACCGAGAGATGTCCGGCACGGGCATCGAGGAGATCCACGAGATCGATCCGGACACCCTCGAAGAGCGCAGCGTCATGCCGTGCCAGACTTACGCGCACTGCATCTGCGATAAGGTCGGGCGCTTCTTCGTCGGCGACTCGCAGGGCGACCCGACGCCCATCCATCTGCAGTGCGAGGAGGACATCGAGGCTCGACGCGCCGCCGGCAAGAAACTCAACGACTACGTCTACCTCATCGAGCCCGTCTGCGGCAACGAGACGCGGCTCGCTTATCACGGCACGAGCTGGAGTGCTCGTTGGGGGACCCCGCAGGATGCGCACCCGCACCCGTGCTTTACCGAGGACGGCCGCTACGTGCTTTTCGTTACCGACCGCTTTGGGCATCCGGCCATACACCGCGTCGACCTGGAGCGCTTCTTAAAAGAACAGCGGTGACGCCAAGGGTATCGTTTGAGCGACGCGTTCGGACGCCGAGAAAGGATTGAAGCGTGGCGATTGGAGATCTGAGCTATAGCCCGTTCGTGCGGTCCAACGACCCCGACACGGGGGCGGTGGTCGAGCGGCTCACGTCGCCGAACATGACCTGTCACCTGCCTAGGCCGGGTATTCGCGCGACCTCGGCGGACGGGAAGATGCTGCTCTACGTGGGTGCCACGGGGGAGGCGCGGCAGCTCTTCGCGCTGAATCTGGATACCGGGGTCTCAGTGCAGCTCACCAGCGGCCAGGGCCTTCTTGAGTACGAGGGCGTCTGCCTCGACCCCGACGATCGCCACGCGTTTTATGTCCAGCGCGACACGCTCTGGCGCATTGACCTTACGACGCTTCTGCTCGAGCGGCTCTACACCTGCGGGGAGGGCTGGGCGCTGCGCTGGCTCACGGTCTCGCCGGACGGGCGTCATGCGGTGACCACGGAGATCGAGCGCACCTCGGTCCCCGCCAATATCGAGCAGCCGGACTGGAGCCTCTTCGAGCTCTCGACCATCGCGGCGCCGCGCTCGCGGATCGTCCTGCATTCCCTTGAAGACGGAACCTCGAGCGTGGTGCTCGAGGACCGCTGTTGGCTTGGGCGCGCGACGCTGCAGCCTGGTGGCCGCGGCTCGATTCTGTACTGCCACGAGGGGGCCTACGACTACATCGATGCCCGCATGTGGGTCGTGAGCGCAGACGGGTCGCGCCTGCACTGCGTACGCGAGAAGAGCCCCGGCGAGATTGCCGTCGGCGAGAGCTGGCTCGACGACGGGCGATCCATCGGTTATCTCCACAGGGTTGGCTCGGCGAATCCCGAGGGGCTGGGGGGCGTGGACTGGTCTGCGTCCGACCCCGCCTCGGTCGCCTCTGCGGAGGCTGCCGGTGCGGCCACCGTGCGCAGGATCGACGCCCAGACCTTCGAGGAAGAGGTGCTCCTGACCTGCCATCCCTATGCGCACCTGGCCTTCTCCCCGAACGGGCGCTACTGCGTGGGAGACGGCGCGAACGGTCCCGTGCCGCTGCACCTGGTCGGAGACGCGCCCGCATCGAGCGTCGAGTCGGACGACTTCATCTACCTGTGCGATCTTGCCTGCCGTCGCGAGGTGCGCCTGTGCCGGCACGCGACGAGCTGGAGCCACCGCTTCGGCACGACGCAGGACACCCATCCCCATCCGAGCTTCTCGTCGGACGGCAACTGGGTCTATTTCGTCTCTGACCGCGAGGGGCACCCGGCCATTTACCGTGCGGATGTCGCGCGTTTCCTGCGCGAGCGGGACGGCGGCGACGGTCCTGTCGAGCGCGGCGAGGAGGGCGGCCCCGACGCTTCCTGGGGCTTCTCGGCGACCTATGCGTGGCAGGGGGCGTCATGTTGAGGCTACGCGAGGACATTCTGCTTTGGCCGGGCGGCAAGAAAAAGTGCTGCACGCTTTCGTTCGACGACGGCACCGTCGAGGATGAGCGCATCTGCCGGATGCTGCGCGAGCGCGGCCTGCGGGCGACGTTCAACCTGAATCCCGGGCTCTTCGGGCAGTCTGACCACCTTGAGCAGGGGGAGCTCGCCGTTGAGCATCAAAAGCTTCCTCGGGAGCGTGTCGCGGAGGTGTATGAGGGTTTCGAGCTGGCTGTTCACGGCTACACGCACGCCCACCTGGGGCGCGTTCCCTCATCGATGGCCGCTTACGAGATCGCGCGCTGCAAGCAGGAGCTGGAAAGCATCGCCTGCGCGCCCGTGCGCGGCATGGCGTGGCCCATTAACTACCGTGCGGACGATGTTTTCGGCGCTCGCGACGCGGCCCGCGCCTGCGGGATCTGCTACGGCAGGACCACGCGCCGCACCTTCGATTGCGTCGGCCTGCCGGTGGATTTTCTTGCCTGGGACGCTGCGTGCAGCTACGTTCAGCCGGAGCTCGAGGGGGTGCTCGCCAAGTTCCTCTCGCCGATTGGGCGCTATGTCGAGCCATATCTGCTTTATGTCTGGGGGCACGGCTACGAGGCGACCATGCGCGGCGCGTGGGACACGCTCGAGTCTTTCCTTGACCGGGTGAGTGGCCATGAGGACGTGTGGTACGCGTCCAATATCGAGGTCTATGACTACGTGGACGCCGCCCGGTCGCTCGTGTACTCGGCGGATGGCGAATACCTGCAGAACCTTAGGGCCATCGATGTTTGGCTGCAGGTCGACGGCGCTCCGCTGCGTGTGCCGGCAGGCGAGGTTGTCCGAGTGCCGGGGCCCGCGGCGGGGGCGTGAAGAACCTATTGCCACCCGCGGCGCTTTTACGTCGCAACGGTTAACAAAGAAACGGAAGGGAGCCGAGCATGAACGCTACGGTTAGAAAGACGGCTGATGGCCGGGTTATCAGCGGGTTCAAGATGAAGCTGTATCCCGGGTTCGCCGCCGAGTACGAGAAGCGCCACAACGAGCTTTGGCCCGAGATGGCCGATATGCTGCACGAGTACGGCGGCCACAACTACAGCATCTTTATCGACGAGGAAACGAACATCTTGTTCGGCTACATCGAGCTCGACGATCCCGAGCGCTATGCGCAGAGCGCGCAGACCGAGGTTTGTCGCCGCTGGTGGGACTTTATGGCGAGCGTCATGGAGACGAATCCCGACAACTCGCCCGTGAGCGTGGACCTTCCTTGCGCGTTCCACCTGGATTAGGGGGCGGCGCGGGGCATCGGTTAAGCCATGCCGGCAGCCGGATACATATCACGCAAGGTGCTCGCGCGCACCCGAAGCCGCACGGGGAGAATCTCCTCGCGCGGCTTTGCCTTTGGGCTCTCGATGCGTTTGATTAGCAGTTTCGCGGCTTTCTCGCCCATTTTGTGCGGATAACTTTCCAGGGTCGTGATGCCGGCCGCGAACTCGCCGGCCCAGTCCCAGCCCATCTGTCGCGCCCATTCCCATTCGTCGGGGCCGCAGAGCCCGATGGGGAGGCGGGCCGGGGCGCCGGCATGGGCGAGCGAGCGCTGCGCTGCTATGAGGGTGGCCGTATTTGTCGTGACGACCGCTATGGGGAACTCGGCTTTCTCGGCCTCGGCGCAGAGCCTGGCAAAGAGGCGGTTGCCGGCGCGAGAGTCGGCGGGGTCGAGGACGCGAACGTCAGACTCGGGATTCTTTGCCCCAAAGAGCCTGCGATTAGCGTCCAGGAAGGCGTCCATGCGTATGTAGCGGGGCGAGTTGCCCTCATAGGGCTCGGTGACGAGGACGACCCGAGTGAAACCTTGTTCCCGCAGGTGGGCCATGAGCTCGAGCGTCGAGTCGCAGTACTCGTTTGCGACAACGTCCGCGGCGCAGTCGTTGACGTAACGGTCGCAGAGCACGACGGGCACCCCGCCGCGGACGATGCGTGAGAGCGACGGGTTCTCGGCCGAGACGGTGTTGACTATGAGCCCGTCGACCTGGTCTTGGAGTAGGCCGTCGACCGCTCCAGTCTCGGTCTCGAGGGAATTCGCCGAATCGCAGACCACGACGACGTAGCCGGCACGGCGCAGGGCCGCTCCCGCTCCCGCGACAAGCGCCGTGGAGAACGGTGTGGCGACGTCGGCGAGGACGATGCCGACCTGGCGGAGTTTCTTCTTCCTGAGGTTGCGCGCGGCGGCGGAGGGGACGTAGTTTGCCTGTTCGATGGCTTTCTTTATGCGCGTGCGGGCGCTGTCGGACAGAAGGTCCTCGTGCCCGTTGATGTAGCGCGAGACCGTCGTCTTCGAAACGCCCGCGGCGGTGGCTATGTCCGAGATTGTGGCTTTGCGATTTGACATGGTTGCCCCCGGATGGCTGCGTAGAGGTCATTGAAGTTATGGTAACGGTTTCATGAAACGCTTCAAACAACGCTTGGTGCATCCCCCCCCCTTGTCGGGCGCTGATTGCGGCGCGTCTGCTTCGCGAAGCACGGGTGTGGGCATTTGCTCAATGCCGTTGACGAGGCTCCGTCCATGGGGTTTGGCATGAACTCTGAGATTTCGCACTTTAAAAATGAACTCGTCGAGTAACTATCCTATGGAGAGGCCTGCCAACTGGGAAAATGTGGCCATATCGCCGTTGGCTACTCGACGAACTTGATTTTAAAGTGCGAAAAGTCAGAGTTTGTGTCACGGGAGCGCTTGCCACGCCGGGATCTGCTCGAAAGTTGGCTGCACGCCGCTTTGCCAGGCGCCCCAGATTCGCTCCGCGCAGTAACCCTCGCGCCTCATCCGCCCCGGAACTGCGCCGCGCAGTAATGCTCCGTTACTGCGCGGTGAGGTTTCAGGGCGCGGGGGAGAAGGCCGTTGCTGCGCGGCGAGCTTCCAGGGCGCGGGGGAGAAGGTCGTTGCTGCGCGACGAGCTTCCGGGGCGCAGGGAGGCCTCCCGTTACTGCACGGCGAGTATCCAGGGCGCGATGGGAGAGCCTCTTGCTGCGCGGCGCATTTCCAGGGCGTCCGACG
>CAVCUP010000020.1:0-54857 GCA_963605405.1 bacterium
CGTCGCCCATCTTGACCATCATGGTGCCGAAGTAGGTGGCGTCGTTCATCTGCTCCATGGCCTCGGGCAGGGTGACGCCCTTCTTGGCGCGCAGCTCGGCGAACTTGGCGGCGTAGGCGTCCTTCTTCTCGGCGCGGCGCGGGTCGATGACGGTGGCGCCGGGTACGTCGATCACGTCGGGGTCGCCGAGGATGACGAGGTTCGCGAGGTCCTCCTCGATGATCTTCTTGGCTGCCTCGATGGTGCGCGGGTCCTCGCCCTCGGGAAGGACGATGGTCTTCTTGTCGGACTTGGCGGCCGCCTTCATGCGGTCAAGGAACTCGCTCATGTGCTCTCCTTCATAAATTCTGCTTGACTTCTGTGCGCCTGACCCCGTTTTTTGCTCCTTGCGGCGAGCCCGGGGCCTGAAGCGGGTCACATTATAGGTATCTGGTGCTAGAATCTTCCGGACATTACGGCGAGAGGTGAACGTTTTTCTTGCCATCGGCACATTTGCCGAGATTCCAAAGGTCTTCGAGAGGAACCATATGAATATCCAGAGCGGAATCGGCGCGAATTTCAACCCCGAGAGCTACGACGCCCTCATCGTCGGCTGCGGTTACGCCGGCGCGGTCTGCGCCCGTCGCCTCGCCGAGGGAAGCGGGCTCAAGGTTGCCGTTCTCGAGCGCAGGGACCACATCGCGGGCAACGCCTACGATTACGAGGACGAGGCGGGCATCCTCGTCCACAAGTACGGCCCCCACATTTACCACACCACAAACGAGCGCGTGAACTCGTTCCTCTCCCGCTTCACCGACTGGACCGACTACCAGCACAAGGTGCTCGCGAACATCCACGGCACCCTCATGCCCGTCCCCTTCAACCACGCCTCGCTCAAGCTCGCCTTCGGCGAGGAGAAGGGCGAGCGCCTCTATCAGAAGCTCGTGGCGACCTTCGGCGAGAACAAGAAAGTCCCCATTATGGAGCTCCGCGAGAAGAACGACCCCGAGCTCGTCGAGGTCGCCGACTACGTCTTCGAGAACGTCTTCCTGCACTACACCATGAAGCAGTGGGGCCAGACCCCCGACCAGATCGACCCCTCGATCACCGGCCGCGTCCCCGTCTTCGTGGGCGACGACGACCGCTACTTCCCCGGCGCCCCCTTCCAGGGCATGCCCGTCGACGGCTACACCAAGCTCTTCGAGCACATGCTCGACCATGACCTCATCAGCGTGTTCGTCGGAGTCGATGCGCGCGACTTCCTCAAGGTGACCTCAGGCTCCGTCATGGTCGACGGCAAGCCCTACAACGGCGAGGTCATCTACACCGGCCAACTCGACGAGCTCTTCGGCTCCGACCTCGGCCACCTGCCGTATCGAACGCTCGACATGGTTTTCGAGACCCTCGATGAGGACCAGTTCCAGCCTGTGGGCACCGTCAACTACACCACGAGTGAGGACTTCACCCGTATCACTGAGTTCAAGAACATGACCGGCCAGGTCGTGCCCGGTAAGACGACCATCATGAAGGAGTACTCCAAGGCCTATACGCCCGACTCCGGCGAGACCCCTTATTACGCGATTCTCGAGGACGCCAACCTCGAGCTCTATAAGAAGTATCGCGAGCGCGTCGCCGGCGTCCTCAACTTCCACTGCGTCGGCCGCCTCGCCGAGTACCGTTACTACGACATGGACGGCGTCGTCGCGAGCGCGCTCGACCTTTCCGACGAGCTCATCGCCCAGCGCAACTAGCAAATTCCTCACACTTCACGGGCGGGTCGACTATGACGGCCCGCCCTTTTTTATCGATAAGGACGTGAAACCTTGAGCAGCGCAAAGAAGACCATCTCGTTCGGCATCCCGTGCTATAACTCGGCCGAGTACATGGACAAGTGCATCCTCTCGATCCTCGAGGGCTCCGGCTACGCCGATGACGTCCAGATCGTCATCGTCGACGACGGCAGCGCCAAGGACGAGACCCCTGCCAAGGCCGACGAGTGGCAAGAGCGCTACCCGAGCCTCATCAAGGCCGTCCACCAGGAGAACGGCGGTCACGGCATGGCCGTTATGAAGGCCGTCGAGCACGCCGACGGAGCCTACTTCAAGAACATCGACTCCGACGACTGGGCCGACGCGGACGCGCTCAAGGCACTTCTTGCACAGCTCAGGCGCTTTATCGAGCTCGATGAGAAGGTCGACCTCGTCATCACTAACTACGTATACGAGCATGTCGAGGACAACACCCGCAATGTCGTCGACTACCGTCATGTCCTGCCGACGGGCAAGGTCTTCACCTGGTCGGACATGGGTCATTTCAAGATGAGCCAATACCTGCTCATGCACGCGCTCACTTACCGCACCGAGGCCCTGCGCGTCGCCCATCTCCAGATGCCCGCCCACACGTTCTACGTGGACAACATCTACGCCTACGTGCCGTTTCCCAAGTGCCACAGCCTCTATTACCTCGACGTTGACCTCTATCGCTACTACATCGGCCGCGAGGACCAGTCCGTCAATGAGAAGGTCCTGACCAGCCGCGTTGACCACTACTGGCGCGTCGCCCGCATCATGATGCAGGCCTACCACGTCTACGACGACATCGACTGCGTCCAGCTGCGCGGCTACATGATGAACTACTTCACCATCATCATGGCCATCTGCTCCGTCTTTTCCAAGATGAGCGACCGCCCCGACGCCATGGACGAGCTCCAGAAGCTCTGGGACGACCTCAAGGCCTATGACGCGCGCATGTACCGCCGCGCGAAGCACGGTGTCGTCGGCCTGGCCACGAATCTTCCTGGCGCCCTCGGCAAGAAGATCACCATCGGCGGCTACCACGTCGCCCAGAAGGTCGTGAAGTTCAACTAAGGCGCACTCCCGCAGACCGGGGCCCTCGCCATTCTTACCATGGGCTCAGCGCTCGCTTCGCTCGCTCGCTGGCGCGAAATCGCCCCTGGCAAGAATGGCGAGGGCCCCGGTCGCGCGCAGCTCGATTTTATGCTGAAGCTTTGGGCTGGCTGCGGCCTCTCTCCTCGACGGGCGATTTCGCGTCAGCGAGCGAGCGAAGCGAGCGCTGAGCCCGTGAGGAGAGAGGCCGCAGCCAGCCCAAAGCTTAGGTTGGTTGTGTCCCTAACGTGAACGTGCCCGGAAGTGTGGTAATCTACGTAAGGTTTGTTGGTACCTCTCACCTGGTCGCTCGTCACCACCGGCGGCGAACCCGGTCAGAGGCGAATTCAAAGAAAGGTGGATCAAAGTATGATCACCAAGGAGCAGAAGGCCGAGCTCGTCAAGCAGTACGGCAAGAACGAGCAGGACACCGGTTCCGCCGAGGTCCAGGTCGCCATCCTCACCGCCCGCATCAAGGAGCTCACCGAGCACATGAAGTCCCACAAGAAGGACTTCCACACCCGTCGCGGCCTCCTCATGCTCGTCGGTAAGCGTCGTCGTCTCCTCTCTTATATCAAGAAGAACGACATCGAGAACTACCGCAGTCTCATCAAGAGCCTCGGCATCCGCGACAACATCCAGTAAGTCGCACAGTTTCTCAAACACGGGGGCACCTGCGGGTGCCCCTTGTTGTGTTTCTCGGGAAAAGCCCGGGGAACACTGCGGGGATTCGCCCCGCAAGAAGGCCCGCCTGCGATGTGGCAGGCGGAGATAAGGGAAAAGATAATGGCTAAAGTTACCCATGAGTTCGACCTCTACGGCAAGCACTACGCCCTCGAGACCGGCGAGCTCGCCAAGCAGGCCACCGGCGCCTGCCTCGTGAAGAGCGGCGAGTCCACCGTGCTTCTCACCGCCGTGGTCTCGAAGGAGCGCAAGGACTACGACTTCTTCCCGCTGACGGTCGACTTCATCGAGAAGATGTACGCTGTGGGCCGCATCCCCGGCGGCTATCTCAAGCGCGAGGCGCGCCCGTCCGAGAAGGCGACCCTCACCGCCCGCATGATCGACCGCCCGCTGCGCCCGTCCTTCCCGGCCGGCTTCCGCAACGAGGTCCAGGTCGTCGCCACAACGCTCGTTGCCGACCAGGTGAACCCCGTCGATACCATCTGCGTCATGGCGGCCTCCGCGGCCCTCACCGTCGGCGGCGTGCCTTTCGAGGGCCCGCTGGCCTGCGTGCGCATCGGCCGCGACCGCGACACCCACGAGTTCATCGTGAACCCGACCTATGAGGAGCGCGACAACTCCGATCTCGACCTCGAGCTCGGCGGCTCCGCCGACTTCATCTCCATGCTCGAGGCCGGCGCCGAGGAGATCTCCGAGGAGGACATGCTCGAGGCCATGGCGTTCGGCCAGGAGGCCATCGC
Source organism: bacterium (assembly GCA_963605405.1). Lineage (GTDB taxonomy): Bacteria > Actinomycetota > Coriobacteriia > Coriobacteriales > Atopobiaceae > Paratractidigestivibacter. Next base: position 4,289 of record CAVCUP010000020.1, read on the forward strand.
GGCTTTCTGTGAGGAGCAGAAGAAGTTCTTCGCCAAGGTCGAGGAGGTCAACGGAGCGATCCAGCAGCGCGAGTACATCCTCGACGAGCCGACCCCCGAGGTACACGAGCGCGTCTTCGCCCACTTCGACGAGATGGACGCCGCCCTCAAGGACGCCGACAAGCTATCCCGCATCGCCAAGGTCGAGGCCCTCAAGGCCTCCATCAAGGCCGAGTTCTCCGAGGAGGAGCAGGTCAAATACAGCCGCGAGATCCCCGTCGAGCTCAAGGCCCTCGAGAAGCACGCCATGCGCCTCATGGTCGTCGAGACCGGCGAGCGCGTCGACGGCCGCGCCGCCGACGAGGTGCGCCCGCTCATGATCAAGCCCGATTACCTGCCCCGCGTCCACGGCTCCGGCCTTTTCCAGCGCGGTCAGACCCAGGTGCTCTCCGTCTGCACCCTGGGCATGCTCAACGAGTGGCAGCGTCTTGACACCATCGAGCCGGTCGACGGCAAGCGTTACATCCACCACTACAACTTCCCGCCGTACTGCACCGGCGAGACCGGCCGCATGGGTTCCCCGAAGCGCCGCGAGATCGGCCACGGCAACCTCGCCGAGCGCGCTCTTCTCCCCGTGATCCCCACCGAGGAGGATTTCCCCTACACCATCCGCGTGGTCTCCGAGGTCATGGAGTCCAACGGCTCCTCGTCCATGGGCTCCACCTGCGGCTCCACGCTCGCCCTCATGGACGCCGGCGTGCCGCTCAAGCGCCCGGTCTCCGGCGTGGCCATGGGCCTCATCCAGGAGAACGGCAAGACCGTCGTCCTCACCGACATCCAGGGTCTCGAGGACTTCCTCGGCGACATGGACTTCAAGGTGACGGGCACCACCAAGGGCATTACCGCCATGCAGATGGACAACAAGGCCACCGGCCTCACGCCCGAGATCCTGCGCTCCGCCCTTATGCAGGCGCACGAGGGCCGTATGTTCATCCTCGACGCCATGCTCGAGCAGATTTCCGCGCCTCGCGAGGCCACCAAGGAGTGCGCGCCCCAGATTATCAGCCTCCAGATTCCGACCGACAAGATCCGCGAGGTCATCGGCTCCGGCGGCAAGGTCATCCGCGGCATCCAGGAGGACACCGGCGCCACCATCGATATCCAGGAGGACGGCACCGTCTTCATCGCCGGCACGAACGGCGCCGGCGACGCCGCGGCCGAGCGCATCAAGGCTATCGTCAAGGTCCCCGAGGTCGGCGAGGAGTACACCGGCCGCGTCGTGGGCATCCAGCCCTTCGGCGCCTTCGTCGAGCTCCTGCCCGGCAAGGACGGCCTGCTGCACATCTCCCGCGTCGCCCAGGGCCGCGTCGACAAGGTCGAGGATGTCCTCAACATCGGCGACGAGGTCAAGGTCCGCGTCCTCGAGGTCGATGAGAAGGGCAAGATCAGCCTCGACCGCATCGACAAGCCCGAGGCGCCTGCAGGCTCCGGTAAGTCTCCTGAGGGGGAGGGGCACGGACGTCGCCACGCCGACGGCGAGCGCCGTCCCCGCCGTCGACCCGGCGACAACGGCGGCGAGAAGCGCCAGCCGCGCCGCCACCACGACGCGTAGTCCACATCGCGCTTAAAAACCAAGTGCTCGTCGAGGGGCCCCGTGCATGCGGGGCCTCTTTTTATGTAAGTGGGTGAGTGCGGCGGATTCTTGGTTACAATATTTTCGTCTGCGCATTCGGCGCACGGTTCGTATTGTTCGGCTGGCGGTAGCGCCGCAGCCGTTTCATAGCAAGGCAGGCCCGCGTTATCGCGGGAACTAAACGAAAGGAATTGTTTTAGGAATGCCAAAGAAAGATATCGCCCTCAAGATCATCCCCCTGGGTGGTCTCGACGGCATCGGCAAGAACATGACCGCCTTCGAGTACGGGGACGACATGGTGCTGGTTGATGCCGGCCTCATGTTCCCCGACGACAATATGCCCGGCGTGGACCTGATCCTTCCTGATTACACCTATGTGCTGGAGAACGAGCACAAGCTGCGCGGCATCGTGATCACCCACGGGCACGAGGACCACACCGGCGCGCTTCCGTATCTTCTCATGGACCTCACGCGCAAGGTGCCCATCTATGCATCGAAGCTCACGCTCGGCTTCATCGACGGCAAGCTCTCCGAGCACAAGATCAAGACCAAGTTCCGCGAGGTCCAGGACGGCTCAAACGTGAATCTCGGCCTCATTAACCTGACCTTCTTCGGGATGACCCACTCCATCCCGGGCGCGCTCGGCGTGTACATGCAGACGCCGGCCGGCACGGTAATGCTCACGGGCGACTTCAAGCTCGACAACACGCCCATCGACGGCAAGAGGCCCAACTACCAGGCCATCAATAAGTTCGGCGCGAGCGGCATCGACCTGCTTCTCTCCGATTCCACCAACGCCACCCGCCCCGGCTACACGCCCTCCGAGGCCGCCGTGGGCCCGAACCTGCGCCATATCATCAAGAACGCCCCCGGCCGCGTCTTCGTGGCCAGTTTCTCGAGCCAGATTCACCGACTCCAGCAGGTATGCGATGCCGCGACCGCCGTGGGCCGCAAGGTCGTCGTCACGGGCCGTTCCATGGTCACGAACACCAAGGTGGCGCGCGAACTCGGCTATCTCCGCATTGCCGACGACGACATCATCGATGCCTTCGACATCGATAACCTCGACAGTGACCAGGTCGTGGTTCTCTGCACCGGCTCGCAGGGCGAGCCCCTTTCTGCCCTCGCGCGCATGGCGAACGGCGAGCACAAGTCGCTCTCCATCAACGCGTCGGACACCGTGATCATCTCCGCCACGCCCGTCCCCGGCAACGAGAAGAGCGTCCAGAACATCATCAACTCGCTCTCCAAGATCGGTTGCGACATCTACGACAAGAGCAAGACGCTCGTGCACGTCTCCGGCCACGGCTCCCAGGAGGAGCTCAAGCTCATGCTCGCCATGGCCAAGCCGCGCTACTTCATGCCCGTCCACGGCGAGGCCCAGCATCTTCGCGCGCACGCGCAGCTCGCGCTCGACCTCGGCATGAGCGAGAAGAACATCTTCATCCTCGATAACGGCGACTCGCTTGAGCTCTGCAACCACAAGGTGCGTCGCGGCCGCGCCGTGGAGAGCGGCGTCGTTTACGTCGACGGCGGCACCGTGACCGAGGCCGACCCCGTCGTCCTGCGCGACCGCCAGAAGCTCGCCCAGGAGGGCGTCGTGACCTGCACCATCGCGCTCACCGGCAAGAAGGGCAGTGTCAAGGCCATAGAGGTGAACGCCCGCGGAGTGAGCTTCGCCTCCGACCCGTCCCTGCTCGAGGAGTCCCAGCTCATCGTCCGTCAGCAGGTCGAGAAGCTCACGAACTCCGACGGCGTGAACATCGATGCCGTCCGTCGCAACGTCCGCAATCAGATCTCCAACCTGCTTTGGAACAAGACCCACTCGCGCCCCATGGTCATCCCGGTCGTGCTGGAGGTCTAAGGGATGCCGTCCAACCGCAGCAAAAACGCAGCTAAGAAGGGTGCCCAGAAGCCCGCGAGGAAGCCTGTTCCCAAGAACCCGGCCGTAGGCATGACCGATGTCGAGCGCGATATCCTCGGCGTCGTTCTCGTCGTTGCCGCCGTCGCCATGTTCGCGTCGGTCGTGTTCCCCACGGGGGCCGTGGTCACGAGCGCGGTCGGCCATGTGCTGACGCTCTCCTTCGGGGCGGGCGCGGTTCTCGTGCCGGTCGCCCTGATGCTCTTCGCGGCCACCTTTTTCATGGGAGACGGCGGCCCGATCTCGGGGCACGTCGCCGGGGGGCTCGCGCTCATCGTGCTTGCCGTGCTCGCTATGCTCACGCTCAACCAGCCCGGCGTCGGCGACTCGCCTGAGCTCGCCTTCTCCTCCGAAGTAGCGGTCGCAGCCGGCGGAATCGTCGGGGGCTTCGTCGCCTTTTGGCTCTCCAAGCTGCTGGGCGTGATCGTCGGCAATATCCTTCTCGTGGGAATCGTGGCTGCGGGCGTGGTCGTCTGCGGGTTTTCCATCTCGGACGCGCTGACCCGCGTCTCCCAGCGCGTCGAGACCGTTCGCGAGGTAGCCGCCGTGAGGCGAGAGGAGGCCGCCGCGCGCCGCGAGGAGCGTCTCGCCGAGGCCGCGGCCGCCCCTGCGCCAGCGAGGACTCGCTCTCTCGACGGCGCAGGCAAGCATTCCCAGCCCTCTCTCTTCGACGAGACCGGCGAGGGGGAGACCTCGTTTCTCGGCGACCGCAAGACCTCCGTGCTCAAGCGCGGCCGCGCGGTGAAGGCCGAGCAGGCCCCGGCGCGCTCCATCGCCGACGACTTCGCCGAGTCCGACGACCTCTCCGACGTCGACGCTGCCGCCGAGGCGCTCATCGGACCCCGCGCCGCGAGGAAGCGGAAGGGCGCGGAACGACCGGCGATCAAGCCTTCCCCCGCTGTGGGGGAAGAGGCGGCCGAGCCGGCCTCTGAGGGGACCCGCAAGTCCGCCTCTGCGCTCTTTGCCGAAGCCCAGCAGAAGCTTGGGCGGGAGAAGGCGCCCGTTCCCGCGCCGCCCAAGGACATCTCGCGCCCCGGCGACGGCAACGAGTCCTATGAGCTGCCCCCTCTCTCTATCCTCAAGGAGAACACCACGTTCTCGGGCAGCTACGCCAACGATGCCGAGCTCAGCGGCACCGCACAGAAGCTCCAGGGCACGCTCGAGGAGTTCGGTCTCACTTCGCGTGTCGAGGGTTGGATTGCCGGCCCCTCGGTCACCACGTTCAAGATCTCCATGGGCGAGGGCGAGCGCGTGAACAAGATCGTGAACCTCGAGGACGACATCGCCCTTTCGCTCGCGGCCAAGTCGGTGCGTATCTTTGCCCCGATCCCCGGCACCTCGCTCGTGGGCATCGAGATCCCCAACGAGAAGCCTCAGCCGGTCTTCCTCTCCGACGTGCTCCCGTACGCCAAGGGCGGCCCTCTCGAGTGCGCCTTCGGACGCGACTCCGAGGGCAAGCCCATCGTCGTCGACCTTGCCGGCCTGCCGCACCTTCTCGTGGCCGGTACCACCGGTTCCGGCAAGTCCGTGCTGCTCAACGCCATCGTCATGAGCATGCTCATGCGCGCCACGCCCGAGCAGGTGCGCCTCATCATGGTCGATCCCAAGCGCGTCGAGTTCACGGGCTACGCGGGCCTGCCTCACCTTTATGTGCCCGTCGTTACCGAGCCGCGCCAAGCGGCCTCCGCTCTGCAGTGGGGCGTGACCGAGATGGAGCGCCGCCTCAAGGTGTTCGAGCACTACAAGGTGCGTGACATCAAGACCTTCAACGGCAACGTCGACGGCGATAAGTACGCGGACATGGATAACCCTCCCAAGCACATGCCGTACTTCGTGATCGTCATCGACGAGCTCGCCGACCTCATGATGGTCGCCGGCAAGGACGTCGAGAGCTCCATCGTGCGTATCGCCCAGCTCGGGCGAGCCGCCGGCATCCACCTCATCGTCGCCACGCAGCGACCGTCGGCCGACGTCGTCACGGGCCTTATCCGCGCGAACATCGACAACCGCGTGGCGCTCTCCGTCGATAACTCGCTGAACTCGCGCATCATCCTCGATCAGAAGGGCGCCGAGCAGCTCCTCGGCAAGGGAGACATGCTCGTCAAGCTCCGCGGCAAGAAGCCCAACCGAGCCCAGGGCTGCTGGGTCTCCGACGCCGAGATCGAGGAGACGGTCAGTTTCATTAAGGGCCAGGTCACAGCCGACTACCACGAGGATATCCTCACTGCGGTGGTCCCGAACACCCCGGGCGGCGGCACGTCCCCGGATGCCCCCAAGGACGACGACCCCCTCGTGTGGGAGGCGGCCCGCATTGTCGTGGATTCTCAGCTCGGGAGCACCTCGAGCCTTCAGCGAGCCCTCTCGGTTGGGTATGCTAGGGCAGGCAGGATCATGGACATGCTCGAGGCCAAGGGCGTGGTGGGGCCGGCGAACGGTTCCAAGCCCCGAGAGGTGCTTCTTGATAAGGAGGGCCTCGAGGACCTGAAGATGGCGGATGCGGTTTACAAGGAGGTTTAGCGCACGATGTCGCGCCAGCGTTTTAGCGAGATGCTCGGCAATCGCCGCCGCGAGCTCGGTCTTTCCATCGAGCAGGCCTCCCGTATCCTCAAGCTCAGGGAGGACGTCCTCGTAGCCTTCGAGGAGGGCGACTTTGAGAGCATGCCGCAGAGCGGCTACGCCCAGGGCATGCTCTCTTCTTACGCGCGCTATCTCGGGCTCGACCCGCGTCGCGTTACCGATTATTTTCAGGAGGAGCTCTTCGAGTACGTCAACGGCTCCTCCTCCCATGAGTTGAGGCGCCACACCAGAGACGTGCAGGCGGGCCGCGGCATACGCGGCTACGAGCTGCCCAACGAGGTCAACTCCCGTCCCAAGGCCTACGTCGAGTATCACGGCCTCTTGCCGACCGCCGGCGGTCCCGCCGGGGACATGGGGGCCTTCGCGACGACGACGCCCGCTCATCCGAGACGCTCCGTCGCCCCCGCAGGTTACGGTCCGAGCGCCGTCGATGCGTACGAGTCGCAGGCCTACGGCGCGAGCCGTCGCTCGGACGAGCAGCTGGGCAGGCACCCCTACAATTCCTCGCAAAGAGACGCCCTCTACGGAGAGCGGGCCGACCGCGCCGAGCGACAGAGGCGCAGGAACTCCCAGCAGCGCAGGCGCTACGACTCCTCCGACCCCTCGAGGCGCTTGCTCTCCAGCGGGCAACAGCGTCCCTACGGCGATGAATACCTCGACGATCGCGGCGGGCGGTATATGCGCGACGAGGTGAACCGCAGGGGCATCCAGCCGAGGGAGTACGTCGACGACATGCGCTACGACGACGCGACGAGCCCCTACGAGCGCGCCTCCACCATCAGCGGGCGCCGCTCGTCGAGAAACATCGCCTCCGTGGAGCGGCCGAACGTTCGCCGTCGCTCCGGCGGCGGGTCGCAGCCGGCCCCGGGGAGGGGCGGCCGACCCTCCCGCAAACGCGGGGGGCGAGGCGGCGGGCTCTTCTCGGACCCGCAGCGCTCGCTTTTCCTTCTCGTGATAGTTCTCGCCGCGGCCCTTGTCGCCATCCTGCTCTTTACCGTCAACTCCTGCGTGAGCGGAAGGACGTCGAGCTCGCCGAAGTCCGTCTCCGTCAGCTCTGCCGAGGACTCCTCCTCGACGGGAACTACCTCCGCTACGTCGATGTCGACCGGCTCCGCATCCTCGGGGTCGGCCTCGACAACGTCCTCCGGCTCGTCTTCGACCAGCGGCGCGGGCACGAATTCATCCACGGATGCCTCCTCGACCTATGTCCCGACCGTGGTCAAGGTCAGCGTCTCCTCCGGGTCCTACACGTGGCTCGAGGTCACGAACGACGGGGTGAGCGACGTGGCCGAGTCCGTCACGGGGCCGTGGGAGAAGGAGTACACGGTCACGGAGTCGTTGAGCGTGCAAGCGGGCGACCCCTCCGTCGTCACAGTAACGAACAACGGGCAAGCCGTTTCGTTCACCTCAAAGGCCTCGGGCCTCGGGTCGCTCACCGTTAAGGGCACGAAGCCGCCCGAGAACACGGACAGCGCCGCTTCGGACGGGGAGGCCGCGGAAGAATCAGCGGGCGGCGAGACGGCCGGGTCTCAGTCGACCTCCGCCGCTTCTTCCGCCGCCGGCTCTGCCCAATAGCCCGAACAGACCAGCCGCGCCTTTCGGCGCCCGAAAACCAAGGAGCCCTTATGGCTAAGGAATGCAGCTTCGACATCGTTTCCGCCGTCGACATGCAGGAGGTGGACAACGCCTACCAGCAGGCGGCGCGTGAGCTCACGCAGCGCTATGACCTCAAGGGCACGGGCGCCTCTCTTGAGCTCTCCAAGAAGGACGGGTCCTTCAAGCTCGAGGCCCCGTCGGAGTTCGTGGCGGGGCAGGTCCGCGACGTCCTCGGCTCCAAGCTCACCAAGCGCGGCATCGACCTCGCCGCTGTGCGCTGGGACAAGGTCGAGGCTGCGAGCGGCATGACCGTGCGTCAGGCAGGCCGTATCGTCCAGGGAATCGACCAGGACACCGCGAAGAAGATCTCTAAGGACATCCGCGACCTCAAGCTCAAGTGCAAGCCGACGGTCGAGGGAGACAAGCTCCGCGTCTCCTCCGCATCCCGCGATGTTCTCCAGCAGGTCATCGCTACCCTCAAGCAGGCCGATTACGGCCAGCCTCTCCAGTACGTGAACTATCGTTAGGAATAATCCATGGACCAGACCCGGAGTCTTGGGCGCATTCTCTTCATCACGCTCGGCTGCGCGAAGAACGAGGTCGACACCGACCGCATGCGTGCGCTGCTCCTCAACGCCGGCTTTGAGGAGACGGCTGACGTCGAGACGGCGGACGCCGCCATCGTGAACACCTGCTCCTTTCTCGCCTCGGCCACGGAGGAGTCCGTCGAGGCCACTCTTGAGCTCGCCGAGGCCAGGGCCGAGGGCGTGAGGGGCTGCCCCATCGTGATGTGCGGCTGCGTGCCTTCCCGCTACGGCGACGAGCTGCCCGCCCAGCTTCCCGAGGTGGCGGCGTTTGTCAAGGCTGAGGACGAGGACGGCATCGTCGAGGTCATGGGCCGGGTGCTCGGCGTCTCGCCGGCGACGGCCTCTCTCGACAAGGGCTTTCTCCGCACCGTGGAGGGCGCCTCCGCGTTCGTGAAAATCTCCGAGGGCTGCGACCGGTACTGCGCCTTCTGCGCCATCCCCTACATCCGCGGCCGTTACCGCTCGAGGCCCGCCGAGGAGATCGTCTCCGAGGTCTCCTCGCTTATGGAGGGCGGTGTCCGAGAGATCGTCCTTATCGGCCAGGACACCGGCATATGGGGCTCCGACTTCGATGGGGAGGAGACCCTCGCCAAGCTCCTTCTCCGCGTTGCCGAGGCGGTTCGCCCTTACCGAGGCTGGGTACGCGTCCTCTACCTGCAGCCCGAGGGCATGACCGACGAGCTTATCGCTGCGATTCGCGACACCCCTGAGGTCCTTCCCTATATCGATATCCCCATTCAGCACTGCTCCGAGCGCGTGCTGGACCGTATGGGGCGCCCCGGCAACCCCAAGCAGCTGCACGAGCTCTTTGCCCGCCTCCGTTCCGAGATTCCCGGTATGGTTCTTCGCACCACCGGTATGGCGGGCTTCCCCGGCGAGACGGACGAGGAGGCCGACGAGCTTTACGACTTCATCGAGGCCGAGGAGTTTGACTACACCTCCGTCTTCGCGTATTCGCAGGAGGAGGGCACCCTTGCCGCGAAGATGGACGGCCAGGTCGACGAGGACGTGAAGCTCGAGCGTACCCAAAGGCTCATCGACCTGGTCGAGGAGCTCGGGTTCTCCGCCACCGCCAAGCATGTGGGGGAGCGCGTCGACGTGATCATCGACGGGGTCGAGGAGACCGAGGACGGCGTCGAGCTCATCGGCCATGCCTGGTTCCAGGCCCCCGATTCCGACGGTGCCGTTCATATCGCGAGCGGCGAAGCCTCCGTGGGCGACATCGTCACCGTCGACCTCGTCGACTCTTTCTGCTACGAGATGGTCGGCCAGATCGTGGAGGGGGAGTAGGCATGGCGAAGGACGGTACCCCCGGTATCTGGACTCCTGCCAATGTCGTGACCTGCGTCCGCGTGGTGTTCGTTCCCGTGTGGCTGCTGGTGGCCGAGCTCTTGGCCCCTGAGGCTGCCTGCACGGGGCTTAACATGGGGGCCCTGGCCGCTTTCGCCTTCTTCGTTCTCCTCTCGCTCACCGACAAGCTCGACGGATACCTGGCCCGCAGCAGGGGAGAGGTCACCGTGTTCGGCAAGTTCCTCGACCCCATCGCAGACAAGCTCGTTGTGGTCGTGGCGCTTTGCTTCCTGCTCGAGCACGGGCTGGTCGCGAGCTGGGTCCTGCTTGTGGTGGTTGCCAGAGAGTTCTTGGTGAGCGGGCTGCGAATGGTCGAGGCCGATAAGGGCGTCGTCGTCGCGGCGAGCAACCTCGGCAAGTGGAAGACCGCTACGACGATGGTCTCTATCTCTGGTCTTCTGCTTTGTATGGGGCTCGACGTCGCGCAGGGGTCGCCCGGTTGGCTCCTGCTTGCCGTCTCCAACGTGCTTCTCTACGCCGCGGTCGCGCTTACCGCGTGGTCCGGGATCGATTACTTTGCCAAGGGCTGGAAATATCTGGGCTAGGTGTGGGGTGCCAATGGACGAGAAGGCTATTCTCCGGATTGACGAAAATCTCTACGACGAGGCCGCCGCATTGGTGGGACTCGCTGCGGGCAAGGGCATCACGCTCGGCTGCGCGGAGTCCTGCACGGGGGGCCTCGTCTGCGGTTGCCTCACCGCTGTTCCCGGCTCCTCCTCTGTGGTAAGGGGGAGCGTCGTGAGCTATGCCATTCCCGTCAAGCATGAGGTCCTCGGGGTCCCGAACGAGGGCGTGCTCCAGGAAGACTGCGTCGGGGCGGTCTCATCCGAGTGCGCGTCCGCGATGGCGCGAGGAGCGCGCCGTGTTCTCGGGTGCGACGTGGCCGTCTCGGTGACGGGCATCGCGGGGCCCGGGGGTGCTGAGCCTGGAAAGCCTGTCGGGACCGTTTGGTTCGGTCTGAGCTGCGCCTCTGGGACAAGGACCCGGCTCGAGTGCTTCGAGGGGTCGCGCGAAGAGGTCCGACGGCGGGCGTGCCATGTGGCGATTTCCCTGCTCAGGGACGCCGTGGAGAGCCTCGGCTAGGTTCGTTTCCCTGCCCGTTGCATGCTGTGGGCTTTTTGTGCTGAGGTTCACATCGAGGAAGAGAGGCGCCGCGGGTCTTGGCCACGGCGCTTTTGTGTTGTTGCTGTGTCTTGCCGGGGCTTACCGGTCGGGGCGCGACTGGATGCCGGGCTTCTCATCTTGTCTTTGTCGATAACTTGCCCGGCCGTTTTCGGTTTCCGGCAGACGCCCGTAAGGCTGCGGTGAGTTTGGCGTAAAGGGCAGGGGCTATAGTGCATCTCGAGCATTGACTGGGAACGGCTGTTCGATTACTATCGATTCGGACCAAACTCAAGGGAGAGCACATGGCTAAGGCAAAGGGACCGCTCGCAAAGGAAATCCGCCCCCGTACCGAGGGCGAGGAGCGAGCAAAGGTCATCGACGAGACGACCAAGGAGATTCTTAAGAAGTTCGGCAAGGGCTCCATCATGAAGTTCGGCGACGACACCCCTGCCTTCGAGGTCGAGTCCATTCCCACGGGCTCTATCGCGCTCGATGTCGCGCTCGGCATCGGCGGCGTTCCCCGCGGCCGCATCATTGAGATTTACGGTCCCGAATCCTCCGGCAAGACCACGCTCTCGCTCCAGATCCTGGCCGAGGCCCAGGCGCTCGGCGGGGTCGTCGCCTTCATCGATGCGGAGCACGCCCTCGACCCGGGATATGCCGCCCGTATCGGTGTCGATATCGACGAAGTCCTCATATCCCAGCCCGACTTCGGTGAGCAGGCCCTCGAGATCTGCGACATGCTCGTCCGGTCCGGCGCCATCGACGTGGTGGTCATCGACTCCGTTGCGGCGCTCACCCCTCGAGCCGAGATCGAGGGCGAGATAGGGGACTCCACGGTCGGTCTTCAGGCCCGACTTATGAGTCAGGCGCTCCGCAAGCTTGCCGGCTCCCTCTCCAAGTCCAACACGACGTGCATCTTCATCAACCAGTTGCGTGAAAAAATCGGCGTCATGTTCGGTAACCCCGAGACGACCCCCGGCGGCCGCGCGCTTAAGTTCTTCTCTTCTGTGCGAATGGATATTCGCCGCATCGACCAAATCAAGACGACCAAGGGTGACATCATCGGAAACCGCGTCCGCGTCAAGGTGGTGAAGAACAAGGTCGCTCCTCCTTTCAAGCAGTGTGAGTTCGACATCATGTACGGCGAAGGTATCTCTAAGGAAGGCTCTGTCCTGGACACCTGCGTCGACCTCGGTATCGTCGCGAAGTCCGGTTCCTGGTTCTCCTACGGAGAGGAGAGGCTCGGCCAGGGACGGGAATCCGTCAAGGCCATGCTCGCCTCAAATCCCGAGCTCATGGACGAGCTCTCTCATCAGGTTCGCCTGGCTTGCGGCCTTGAGCTCGGTGACGAGCGCGTCGGCGAGCCCGCGGACATAGACCTTGACCTCGATGCCGACGATTTCGGGGACGAGGAGTAATGTCCGAAGCGGGGGGATTCTTCTGGTCGGTAGAGCTGCCGGACCGAAAGAGCCGCGCCTTTGGCGGTCCCGGGCCTCATGCCAGGGTTGTTTTGCGCTCTTCCGAGGGCGGGGACGAGACCTGGTGTGTGCCCGTATCCGTCGGAAAGGTTCTCAAGAAGGATTTTGTCGACGGGACACGTTGCATTTGCTCTAGGGCTGAGCTCGCTTTCGAGGTGAAGAGGATTTCCACAGACTGCGGGCGCCTTCGCGTTGAGTCGCTTGTGAACAAGCGCGACTACTCGTTCAAGGAGCTGTTCGATAAACTTCGGCTCGACGGCTATGGACAAGAGGTCGCGGGTTCTTTATGCGAAAGGGCCCGCAGCGCGGGCGTGATCGACGATTCCCGTTTCGCTCAATCCTTCATTCGCTCGAAGATCTATTCCGGTTGGGGGCAGGTCAAAATTGAGCGCGAGCTCTCGCGCAAGGGTATCGACGTCCACGGTCTCGATGGGTGGCCTGAGGACTTTTTCGACCCCGTCGATGAGCGCGAGCGAGCGCGCCAACTGGCCTCGAGGCGACGCGTAACGGGCAAGAATGACCTTCAGAAAATCGCACGCTATCTTTGCGGCAAGGGCTTCTCCCCCTCGGTCGCCTTTGATGCGGCCAAGGATGCGCTCAGAGACCTTGAAGAGTGCTGACTCGGCGGGGCGGTCGCTTCTCGGCCGCTCCGCGATCTTCGCGTACTAATGGTCTTCTGCCGCCAAGAATCGTGCGCTTTCGGCACGGCGCAGCCGTCCCAAGCTCGTGCTCATTCGCTTATGCCCGATTGACAACCCGACGCATGACGGCATAGGATATATAAGCCGTTAAAGGGCATTCTTCTCGCTGTAATCACAGCTGACCATATTTGCGTTCTACACGTTTGCTTGGATAGGGACTGACGCGGAGCAGGCACGACGATTGCACCTCTGATGGCGTGGCCGGTTAACAGCCGGTCAATCAAAATGAACTGATTTATTTGATTTGTCATTAGAGGAGAACGCTATGGACCTGATTTTTGGTGTGGTGGGCCTAGTTATAGGCGCCGCAGTTGTGTATTTCATCCTATCCGGCAAGGCTGATTCCAAGCTCAAGTCTGCCCAGGCGCAGGTCGAGAGCGCGCAGGCCGAGGCCGAGCGCATCACCTCTGAGGCCGAGCGACAGGCTGAGAGTGCCAAGAAGGAGGCTGTCCTTGAGGCCAAGGAGCAGGTGCTCGCCCTCAAGCAGGCTTCCGAGGCTGAGGAGAAGAAGCGCAAGGCTGAGCTTCAATCCATGGAAAGCCGCATCATGCAGCGCGAGGAGTCCCTCGACCATCGCAACGACGCGCTCGACCGCCGCGATCACCAGCTCTCCAGTTTCCAGGGTCAGCTTGACCGTCGCAAGTCTGAGATAGACCTGCTTGAGGCCAAGAAAACCTCTGAGCTCGAGCGCATCGCCGGTCTCTCCACCGAAGAGGCCCACAACGAGCTTCTTGAGCGCGTGAGGGCGGAGTCCGTCCGCGAAGAGGCCCAGATCCTCCGCGAGAGCGAGCAGAACGTCCGCGCCCGCGCGGACAAGACCGCCCGCGAGATCATCTCCACGGCCATCCAGCGCTGCGCCGCCGATCAGGCCGGCGAGATCACGGTCACCACGGTCCACATTCCTTCCGACGATCTGAAGGGCCGCATTATCGGGCGTGAGGGGCGCAACATACGCACTTTCGAGCAGGTCTCCGGTGTCTCTCTGGTCATCGACGATACCCCCGAAACCGTTATTCTCTCGAGCTTCGACCCCGTCCGCCGCGAGACCGCGCGCGTGGCCCTCGAGAACCTGATCGCAGACGGGCGCATCCACCCCGCACGTATCGAGGAGCTATACAAGAAGGCTGAGGCCCTCGTCAACGAGCGCGTCCGTGAGGCCGGCGAGCAGGCCGCATTCGACGCCGGCATCCACGACCTGCATCCCGAGCTTATCAAGACCCTTGGCGCGCTGCGCTACCGCACCTCCTTCGGCCAGAACGTTCTTACCCACTCGATTCAGGTTTCCGCTCTCTGTGCGATCATGGCCTCTGAGCTCGGCCTCGACGAGGCTCCCGCGAAGCGCGCTGGTCTTCTTCACGACCTCGGCAAGGCCATCGACCACGAGGTCGAGGGTCCGCACGCCGTTATCGGAGCCGACCTTGCCCGTCGCTACGGCGAGCGTCCCGAAATCGTGCACGCTATAGAGGCTCACCATGCCGACGTCGATCCCGACACCGTGCTCGATGTTCTTGTCCAGGCCGCAGATGCAATCTCTGCCGCTCGACCCGGTGCCCGTCGCGAGTCCGCCGAGAACTACATCAAGCGCCTCGAGAAGCTTGAGGAGATCTCGAACGCGCACGAGGGCGTCGAGCGCACCTACGCGATGCAGGCCGGCCGCGAGCTCCACGTGATGGTTGAGCCTGAGAAGATCTCCGATGCTCAGGCCACGGTCCTTGCCCACGACATCGCCAAGCAGATCGAGGACGAGATGGAGTATCCCGGCCAGGTCCGCGTGGTCGTTATCCGCGAGTCCCGCGCGGTCGGTGTGGCGAAGTAAGCGCTTTATGGCACTAGACGACAACAGCCTGTTGGGCTTCGTCGCCTCAATGGGGGGCGAGCGTAACCTTCGTGTCGAGGAGAATCTCGGAGAGGGTTACGTTCGCCTTCGTGTTGCCGAGGCCGAGAGGCGTCAGGCCAAGCATGACATCCGCTGCGCCGAGGATATCGTCATCGAGATGCTCCGTAACTCACGCGACGCCGGTGCGAGGCACATCTACGTGGCGACGTCGCGCGAGGGGGACGTTCGGACCATCACGATTCTCGACGACGGCTCCGGTATCCCAGGAGATATGCAGGACAAGGTCTTCGAGGCCCGCGTCACCTCCAAGCTCGAGAGCATCCACATGGATCGCTGGGGCGTGCACGGGCGCGGCATGGCCCTCTATTCCGTAAAGGAGAACTCTGACTCCGCCCGGGTAGTCTCGAGTGCGCCGGGCAAGGGCTCCTCGATTCAAGTGGTTACCAACGCCAAGAAGCTTTCTGAGAAGTCCGATCAGTCCACTTGGCCCGTTACGGGCATGAATGAGGACGGGTCTCTCGTCTGCGAGCGTGGCCCGCATAACATCATCAGGACTTGCTGCGAGTTCGCGCTTGAGGAGCGGTCAACCTGCGATGTCTATATCGGGTCTCCCGCGGAGATCGCCGCGACGGCTCGCGCCCGTGCCAAGCTCTCGCTCGGCCCATCCGACCTTCTCTTCGTCGACGATATCGACGATCTTCCTGTGTTGGAGCGTCTCAGGGCCGCCGCCGATGCCTCCGAGCTTCAGCGGGTTTCTGCCTTGCTCGGTCTGGAGATGAGCGAGCGCACCGCGCATAGGATCATCGCGGGACAGGTCAAGCCCCAGAGAAGCATTGTCGCGAGGCTCACTCATAAGGGCTCCGCCAAGGCGCCGAAGGAGGTCGATCTCACGCTCGACCCGAGGGGGCTTAAGGTTTCTCGCGAGGATGCCGAGGATTTCTCGCGCGCTATGGAGAAGAGCTTTGCCGAGCTCGCCACCAAGTACTATCTCACCCTTAATGACGTCCCGAAGGTTCGGGTGGGAAAGGGCAAGATCACGGTCACCTTCGACGTGAGCCAAGGGGATTGACCTGCGCGCCTCTTCCCAAACACTCGTTTTACTATTAGAATAACGCCCAGCTTAAAATACACATAGACACACTCTCTTATTAAACGCACCAGGAGTTACTCACATGGATTACCTGAAGGTTTCAAGCAAGTCTTCGCCAGCGTCCGTAGCGGGGGCTATCGCTGGCCTTGTCAAAGACGGACAGCCCGTTAATATCCAATGTGTGGGCGCCGGTGCCGTCAACCAGGCCATTAAGGCCGTTGCCATCGCTCGCGGCTTCCTGATTCCCACCGGCGTCGATGTCTCTTGCGCCCCGACGTTCTCCGATATCTCGATCGGCGGAGAGAACAGGACGGCAATAAGGCTTGCGATCTACGTCCACCGTATTCAGGCGCCGTCTATCCAGGCGCCCGCCGCAGCTGAAGAACTCGCTTCCTAGGGATTGATTGAATGAACTCTCTCGTCGGAAAGACGTATTACGTAAAGACCTTTGGATGCCAAATGAACCTCCACGACTCCGAGCGCGTGGAGGGTCTTCTTGAGCAGAACGGGTGCATCTGCGTGCCCGAGCCCGAGCAGGCAGACATTGTCGTTTTCATGACCTGCTGCGTTCGTGAGAACGCGGACCAAAGGCTCTATGGCCAGGCATCGGCCATGGTAAGCGCTCCTAAGCCACCCTGCGGTAAGCGCGTCGTCGCCATCGGGGGCTGTATAGCGCAGCGTGACGGCGAGAAGATTCGCAAGCACATTCCTGCAGCAGACGTCGTCTTCGGCACGAGCGCGCTCGCGAGTCTGCCGCAGCTTCTCGAGGAGGCCTTTGAGGACGAGACACACAGCGTAGAGGTGGACACCGCCGAGGAGGGGCGTGGGTTCTCCTGTGATTTGCCGAGTAGGCGCGCGCAACGCTTCCATGCGTGGGTTCCCATCATGACCGGCTGCAATAACTTCTGCACGTACTGCATCGTCCCCTATGTACGTGGGCGAGAGAAGAGTCGCACGATGGAGGCCGTGGTCGCCGAGTGCGAGAAGCTGGTTGCGGATGGAGTGCGCGAGATCACGCTTCTCGGGCAGAACGTCAATTCTTACGGCCGCAACATCTACGGCGAGCCGCGCTTTGCCGAACTCCTGCGTGAGGTCGGCAAGACCGGGATCGAGCGGCTCCGCTTCACTTCCTCCAATCCCCATGACCTCGTCGACGAGACGATTGAGGCCATGGCGGAGACCCCCTGCGTCATGCCGCATCTTCACCTAGCGGTCCAGAGCGGCTCTTCGCGCGTTCTCAAGGAGATGAACCGTAAGTACACCCGAGAGCAATATCTAGACCTGGTATGCCGTCTACGCGCCGCTATCCCCGGGCTCGCGCTCTCCACCGACATCATCGTTGGCTTCCCCGGCGAGACCGAGGAGGACTTCGAGGACACGCTCTCCCTCGTCAGGGAGGCCGCGTTCTCGAGCGCCTACACCTTCATTTACTCGCCGCGGCCGGGTACGCCTGCGGCAAAGATTGCTGACGATACGCCTCGCGAGGTAATTCAAGGGCGATTCGATCGTCTTGCCGAGCTTGTGGCCCTGCAGGCCCACGACGCGAACCAGGTGAACCTTGGCCACGATGTTTCCGTGCTGGTAGAGGGCCCTTCGAAGCGCGACGATACCATCATGGTCGGCCACAGCGAGAAGATGCGCACGGTGCACTTCTCCTTGCCCGAGGGTTATGCTGCGGACGACCTTATCGGTAAGCTCTGCGACGTTCACGTCGAAGAGGCCCGCACGTGGTATCTCCGCGGGCAGGTCGTGGGCGATCCCCGATGAAACTTCCCGGCCCCGTTCTTGCCATCGTCGGGCCCACTGCATCCGGGAAGAGCGCGCTTGCCGACGAGATTGCTTGCCGGCTTGGCAGCGAGGTCGTCTCGGTCGACTCTATGCAGGTGTATCGAGGCATGGACATCGGTACCGCCAAGACTCCCGAAAGGGAGAGGCGCTGCCCGCTGCGTATGGTCGATCTGTGCGAGCCTACCTCTGATTACTCGGTTCAGGTCTTCCAGCGCGACGCAAGGTCAGTCATCGATGAGATTCTCCGCAGTCGCAGGACCCCGGTTCTTTGTGGGGGCACGGGTCTTTACCTTGACGCCGTTATCGACGAGATGAAATTTCCCTCTGGCGCAAAGGGGGATTCCGTCCGTTCTGCCTATGAACTGCTTGCCGAAGAGCTCGGGCCTGACGCGCTTCATGGTGTGCTCGCGGAACGCGATCCCCGCAGTGCCGAGCTTATCCACCCGAATAACGTGCGTCGCGTGGTCCGCGCCCTCGAGATGCTTGATGAGGGCAAGAGCTATGCCGAGCATCATGAGGGGCTTAAGCGACGTGCCCCGCATTATGCTGCCGGAATTTGGGCGATTTCCGTTGAGCGCGAAACTCTGTACAAGCGTATAGACCAGCGCGTCGACAAGATGATTGACGAGGGGCTTCTTGATGAGGTCAAAGCTCTTGTGGACGCGGGCCTCACGACGCAGCATACCGCGGGGCAGGCCATCGGTTATAAAGAATTTATCGATTACCTTGAGGATCGAGCGACGTTTTCCGAGGCTGTGGAGACCATCAAGACAAGGACGCGCCGATACGCCAAGCGGCAGCTCTCTTGGTTGCGTCGAGATGGCCGTGCCCAATGGCTCGACATGGATTCGCTTTCGCTTTACGAGGCCGCATCAGCAGTTATCTCCTCGCTGGATGCCATACGAGGAGACTCAGAGGCCTCGGAGGTTCGGTTGTAATGGGTCGCTTCACTCCGTTTGAGACCGCCCCTGTGCCCGAGAAGGCGATTCTTGTGGGCGTCGACAGGGGAGACAGCGCATGGAGCTGTGATGATTCCCTGGCAGAGCTCGCTCGTCTGGCCCATACAGACGGTGCCGAGGTGGTTCTGACCATGAAGCAGCGGCTCGACTCACCCGTGCCAAAGACCTTTATCGGAAAGGGCAAGGTCGAGGAGCTTGTCGGCTATGTGAGGGAGCTCGGGGCGGACGTCGTTATTTTTGATGATGAGCTCACGCCCTCGCAGCAGTCAAACCTTGAGAAAGCAGTAGGCGGCAGTGTAAAGATCATCGACCGCACAGCCCTTATCCTCGACATCTTCGGTGAGCATGCCCGCACGCACGAGGGCAGGCTTCAAGTTCAATTGGCTCAGCTTCAGTACATTCTCCCGAGGTTGAGGGGCATGTGGAGCCACCTCGTCGGGGAACAGACGCGCGGAGGCATCGGTGGTCGCTTCGGCCAGGGAGAAAGCCAGCTTGAGGTAGATAGGCGCTTGATTCGCGCACGTATCACGACGCTTCGCCGTGAGCTCCAGAACCTGGAGAAGCGCCGCGGTGTTCAGAGCAAGGCCCGCTGGGACTCCGGCGTCTATCGCGTCGCACTCGTGGGATACACCAACGCAGGCAAGTCCACGCTGCTGAACCGTCTGTGCGGCTCCGACGTTTACGCGCGAAACGAGCTCTTCGCCACGCTCGATCCGACGACACGCTCCCTCGACCTACCTGAGGGCCGCAAAATCACGCTTACCGATACCGTCGGCTTTATTCAGAAGCTCCCAACGACCCTCATCGAGTCGTTCAAGTCCACGCTTGCCGAGGTGAGAGCCGCAGATCTGCTGCTTCTGGTTGTCGATGCGACTGACCCTCGTTGGAATGACGAGCTTAAGGCCGTGATGGACATCCTCGGGGAGATAGATTCAAAGGGTATCCCGAGCGTCCTTGTGCTGAATAAGGTCGATGAGCTCGATTTGCCCGAACGCAAGGCCCTGTCGCAAGACCATCGAGATGCTGTTCTGATTTCTGCCAAGGAAAACATCGGCATCGATTCACTCTTGTATCGCATTGGTAGGGAGGCTTCCAACGGCGACGAGGCGCTCACGGTCCTTGTGCCTTACGAGAAGGGACTGCTGCTCAAGATGGTGCATGAGCGTTGTCAGGTGATACGTGAGCGCTACGTCGACGGCGGGCTTCTCGCCACGGTAAAGGCTTCCGAGCGGATGAGGGAAACGTTGGGCCCATACGCTATTGAGGATGACAAATCCGAGCCATAGACTCCCTGCGGCGTCTCAAGCACATTACAGGTTCATACATGTGGTGAGGTCATTTCGGGCCTGTATCCTTATGCAAATGCGGCCCCGGAGAGAACGAGCAGAATTGGCTGATGAATCACGTAAACGGCAAGCGCATGGCGACCGACGGCTTCCAAGGGCCTACAGCGCAATTCCGAGAGCCGTGTCCTCATCACATATCCCCGTATCCAGGGACCCACGGAGGCGCCCGCCAAGTACATGAGACAGTAGGGGAGAAGCGGATAGTAGTCCCCCGACGAGAAGCTCGGGCCAGGAAACCCGAGCCAGCTGAACCATTCCGTTGAGTAGAGCGCGCGCGGAACTTGCACTGATAAAGCCCCGATTCCGACGGTTCCCTTTGGTATGCCTATAAGCAGCGTAAACGTCGCCAACATAACCAATCCCGCAGCAAAACCCCTTGGCTGTAAGCCGAGCTTCTGAAGCCACGCGTAAACGAGCGTAGACGCTGCCATGCAGAATATGATGCCAAAAGAGATCGGCACATCTACAGCGACTAGCGCAGTGACGGCCCAAACCGCGAACGCCACTGAAGAGTATCTCAATCCTCGCTTGAAGTTGTTTCTGGAGAACGAGCACATTATTCCTGCGATACAGAGAAAAGACCAGGAAATGCTCGCTCTCCAGACGTCTTCAAACGGAGGCTTGAACCATGGTAGGCTCACTCCTGCGAGCTCTGTGAGGTCATAGCAGTAATGAAACGCAACCATGGAGATCACGCAGGCACCTCTTAACATATCGAAGACGTTAGCCCTCTGAGGCGGTACCCGCGAATCATAACCGCTGAGTTTCTGGTCGGTGTTTCCGAACAAAGCGCCTGACATCTGATTAGGAAACGGATCGAATAAGCGCCGTGACCTTACCGAGGATAGTCGGATTCTCCGCGTAAATCGGGGCCATTGTGTCGTTCTCAGGCTGGAGACGGATGCGGTCCTTCTCACGGTAGAAGGTCTTGACCGTTGCCGAGTCCTCGACGAGAGCGACCACGATCTCGCCGTCATGGGCATCATGCTGCTCTTTGACAACGATGTAGTCGCCGTCAAAAATGCCGGCATTGACCATGGACTCGCCGTGGACTCTCAAGATGTAGGAGCTCGTGTCGCCCACAATGCTCGTCGGGAGAGTTAGGGACTCCTCGACGTTCTGCTCGGCGAGGATGGGGACGCCGGCGGCCACGCGTCCGACGAGCGGCAGCGTGATGGAGTTCGTATCGAGGTCCTGGGTCACCTCTGCGAGTTTTTCCTCAGCAGCATCGTCGTTCTCCTCGTCCTCATGAACAATCTCAATGGTGCGGGGCTTCTTCGGGTCTCGCTTAATGAGGCCGCATGTCTCCAAGGCCTTAAGGTGCATGTGCACCGTGGAAGGTGATGCAAGACCCACAGCGGTGCCGATCTCGCGAACCGACGGCGGGTAGCTGTGCTCCTTCGTATAAGCGCAGATGTACTCGTAGATTGCCTGCTGACGCTTGCCAATCTTCTTGGTTGCCATGGGCCCTCCATCTCTCGTTGAGAGCATCATACAGCAAACACTTGTTTTTAGCAAACGGGCGTTCGATTTTTACGGTTAGCGCCTCGGCTGAAATTCTTGTCCCGCAGCGCCGGTACAAATGAATGCAGTTAAGCGAGAAACGACGTGATTGCGAGATTACCAATGACCTCCCTTTATATGAAATACTTTGAAACAAACGGATCGGCCGCGCTGGTCTCGAGCCCATATCCGGTCCTGACGCTTTTAGAAGGCGGTATGAGCGATACGTGCTCCGGCCCGTCCTGTGTCGCGCGCCCCGTGGAAGTCGATAAGACCAGGAACTACTCCCGCAGGTCAACCGGTAAGACGATAAGGACAGCCTTGATCGCGGCCATCCTGGGCGTTGCCCTCGGTCTTGCTTTCGGGTTGGCGGGTCTCGCCCGCTCGGCTTCCGCAAACGCTCTCCTTGACTCGGCTGACGTCGCGTGTATGCGCGTCGGCACGGGCGACTCGCTTTGGAGCATTGCCGAGTCCTGTGCACCCGAGGGCGTCTCCACTGAGCGCGTCGTATCTTGGCTTCGTTCCCGGAACGGCTTGGATTCCTCGCTTATCTGGGCCGGTCAGGACCTTGTGGTGCCTGTCCTCGGCTCCCTGTGATACCGTTATTGCAACCAATCACGAGGAGGTCACATGCGCTGCCCTAAGTGCGGAGGCGAAGAAAGCAAGGTCGTCGACTCGAGGCCGTCCGAGAACAACGACGCTATTCGGCGCAGGCGCGAGTGTACCGGCTGTGGCTTCAGGTACACGACTTACGAGCGTTGCGAAGAAACCCCTCTCATGGTCGTCAAGCGCGATGGTCGCAAGGAGACGTTCGAGCGTCAGAAGCTCATGCGCGGGCTTTTGGCAGCAACCGTCAAGCGAGACATCGCCGCCTCTGCGCTCAGCCAGTTGATCGACAGCATCGAGAGCGAGCTCAGGGACGGCGGCATCACCGAAATCACCTCGATCGACCTCGGTAGCATGGTTCTTCGCAAGCTCGTCCAGATCGACAAGGTTGCTTATATCCGCTTTGCTTCCGTCTACCGTGAGTTCAAGGACGTCGATGAGTTCAGCGCTGAGCTGAGGAGCCTCGAGAATGAGTGACGATCGTATCGAACTTCGCATAAAGCGTCTCGACCCCACGGTTGAGCTTCCCGGCTATGCCTATGCGGGTGACGCCGGCCTGGACCTTCGCGCGAACGAAGACGCGTTCCTTGCGCCTCATGAGCGCCGTCTCGTCTCTACGGGGCTCGCCATCGCTATTCCCGAGGGATACGCCGGTTTCGTGCAGCCTCGGAGCGGCCTTGCGCTCAAGGCGGGCCTCTCGATGGCGAATACTCCCGGCCTGGTCGATTCGCATTATCGCGGTGAGCTCAAGGTGATCTGCGTCAATCTCGATGATTCTGAACCGATCGAGATTCATAAGGGAGACAGGATTGCCCAGCTCGTGATTCAGAAGGTACCCGTCGTCACGCTGGTCGAGGTTGACGAACTCGACTCAACAGACCGCGGCGACGGCGGTTTCGGATCGAGCGGGGTGTGATTCAATGGCTGAGCGAGACGTCGTGATCGTGGGTTCTGGCCCTGCAGGATGCGCGGCGGCACTTTACGCGGCCCGGAGCAGCCTTAATGTGCTTGTGCTTGAGCGTGCCTCGTTCGGTGGTCAGATTATCTCCTCGTCGGTTGTCGAGAATTACCCTGGGGTTCCCGAGACGGACGGCTATAGCCTCATGGAAAGCATGCGCTCGCAGGCCGAAGCCGCGGGCGCTCAGTTCAAAATAGCCGAGGTTCAATCAATTGAATCAGGCGAATTCGGCTTTGCCATATCCACGGGCGAAGGTAGAATTTTCTCGAGAACGGTCATCGCATGCCTTGGTTCCGAACCGAGAGAAGCCGGCTTCGAAGGCGAGCGACGGTTCCGTGGGCACGGCGTCTCTTGTTGCGCAGTGTGCGACGCGATGTTCTATAGAAACAAACAGGTGTTCGTTTGTGGGGGAGGGAACAGCGCGGCGGACGAAGCGCTGATGCTCGCCGATTTTGCGAGCCGAGTCGTCCTTCTGGTCAGGAAATCGCAGATGAGAGCCGAGAAATCGCTGCTGCGTCGCCTTGAGGAGCGCGACAACGTCGAAGTTCGCTACGAGACGCAAATCGAGAAGCTCGACGGCGGTGAGCTTCCTTCGGCGATTCTGCTCAAGAACTTGCGAACCGGTGAGGTTACCGAGCATGTCTACGACGAGGGTTCCTTCGGCGTGTTCGTTTATGTGGGAAGAAAGCCCGATACTGAGCTTTTGAAGGACCTGGTCGACCTCGATGCAGCGGGTTTCGTGCTTACCGATGAATCGATGCAAACAAGGACATCGGGCATCTTTGCTGCCGGTGATTGCAGGTCTAAGTCTGTGCGTCAGCTCGTGACAGCCGCATCAGACGGAGCGATCGCGGCCTTAAGCGCTGTGAAATATCTCCGTTAAACACTGCTTTACTAAGAATGTTTAAATCGACGATAATATATCTTATGTAAACTAGCTACTTCAGAGATAACGGGAGTCCTGATTTCCGGTATCTCCCGTTATAGATGGCTGGTATCTCTTTCGTGAAGCTCGGTTCTAATCGTCCCGCGATACCGTGGGCCTCGTCATGAAGTCGAGCTTGACCGTCGCGTCGTCCTCCGCGTCCGCGTCGCAAATAACAAGGATATCGTCAAGCGCCTCGAGCACCGTGTCTCCCGATGGAATCAAATCTGAGGAGGCCCTGCGTACGAGCACGACGCGCATGCCGTCGGGCCACGGGACGGCGCTTATCGCCATGGACTCGATTTTGCAACCTGCGCCCAGATGGAAGGTCTTGACGACCTTCTCCCCGGCGTGGATCTCTCCTGTCGGGTCGTTGGGTTGAATCACGCCGAGCTGAGCCGTGAGCAGATGTTCGTAGAACGGGTCGGTCTTCATGAGATTCGCGACCATATACGCGAGAATGGAGACGAGCGAGACCGAGAGCATGGCGTCAAGGGAGCCCGTGAGCTCGAACACAAGGACGACTCCGGTAACGGGCGCCCGTACCACTGCGGCGAAGAGCCCGGCGATGCCGAGGGCCATGAAGTTCGGGTAATACGCGATGTCCGGGCCGCCCGCCGCCTCGCATGCCAATGCAAAGGCGCTTCCAACGAGGGCACCCATCACAACCAGCGGAAAGAGCGTGCCGCCGGGCGCGCCCGACCCGAACGATACCGTCGTGAAGGCGTACTTGCCGAGAAGGAGCAGCGCGACGACCGTGAACGTGAGACCCCTCGAGGAAATTATGCCCTCGATGATCGCGTCTCCCCCGCACATGAGTTCTGGCCAGAAGAACGCGGCCACCCATGCCAGCGCGAACGGGATCGCGAGCCGAAGATACGTGGGCCTAGCGGGAATCTTTTTGTAGAGCTCCTGGCACGCGAACATCCCCCGGTTGTGAAACGCCCCGAGCAAGCCGCAAATAAGGCCCAGAAGCACAACATGGCCGTACTCGCCGTGCGGGAGATCCCGGATAAACTCAAGGCTGACAACGGGAGAAACGCCGAGCACGCCGGACACGAGGTAATCCGCAGTGAGGGAGGAGGCCATCACGGAGATGATGAGCGACGCCGTGAACTCCTTATGTATCTCCTCGATGGCGAAGAGCACGCCGGTGAGCGGCGCGTGGAACGCGGCGGACATCCCGGCTGCCGCGCCGCAGGTCACGAGAAGACGCTCCTCTCCCCTCTTGCGGCGCAGGAGCCTGGACACGGCCTTGCCGGACATGCCGCCGAGCTGGACGCTCGGGCCTTCTCGACCCATGGAGAGGCCTGCGAGAGCGACCGCGCTGCCCTCGAGGAACTTGGCGAGGATCACGCGGTGCCAGGCCATGTTCTTACGCCCGATGACCTCGGCGTCCACCTGCGGAATTCCGGATCCGCTGGTATCGGGCTCCCAACGCATGAGGGAGCCCACGAAGATCATGAGCGCGAGCACCGCGAGGGCCCAGCCCGCCATGCCGAGCGGGTTGCCGGCGACGAGTCCCGTAACGCGCCTCAGTAGGCTCTCCGCATGGGAGAGGGAGAGGCGGTACAGCGTCACGACTCCTCCGCCGAAGAGGCCCACTAAGGCCCCCTCGACCACGAGATCCACCTGGAACCTGCGCGAAAAACGCCTCGACACGGTTGCCGAGGCGCCGCTATCGGTCGCCGGAGCCTTTGCTCCGGGCGATGTCGCCTCTTCCATTAGTAGGTGCCTCCGCCGATGCAGGCCCAGACGGTGGTGATGCAGACGCTGCTGCCGGGCTTGGGCGCGTGGACCATCTGGCCCCCGCCGAGGTAGATGCCCACATGTCCCTCGCTTGTGAAGATGAGGTCGCCGTAGCTCAGCTGGTCCATGCTGCTCTTCCAGCTGCCGGTGCTCTGCAGGGAAGAGATCATGTCGTAGGTCGTGCGGCCGCGTGCGTACCCGTAGCTGTAGCAGACGAGGCCGGAGCAGTCGAAAGAGTCGGGGCCGGCCGCGCCGTACACATAGGGGGCGTTCGCCTCGGCGGCGGCGAGGGCGGTCGCGACGCCCCCGCCCGTGGGGATATTGGTCGTTCCGGAACCGGAGCTGGAGCTTGAACCGGAACCAGCGCTGGAGCCGGAATCAGAGCCTGAACCGGAATCGGTTCCGGAATCGGACCCGGAATAAGAGCTGGAGCCGCCGTTCTGTTGTGTCTGGGTATCCTGGCTCGATGCGCCGGCGCTCGAGCTGCCCTGGCTCGTGGTGTCGCTCGCCTGCTCCGTCGTCTCCTCGACAGCCGGGGTCGTCTGGATCGCCTGGACGGCGACGCTGACGGAGGCGTTCGCCGCCTCCGCCGCGGCTGCTGCCGCGATTTGTTGCTGAAGCTCGGAATCAAGGGAGTTGAAGTAGGCCGCGGCCTCGTCGACCCGGGCGTAGTACTCATCGGCCTGGCTCTGGAGAGAGGCGACCTTCTCGCTCTGCTCCGACTGCTTCCCCTCGAGCTCGCTCTGCTCTTGCCTGAGGGCTTCCTCGGCAGCCTTGACGGACTGAATCTTCTCGGAGCGCTGCTCGGCGACCTTGTCCATATAGATGACCCTGCTGACCAGGTCGTCGATGCTCGTGGAGCCGAGGATGTAGTCGAGGACGGTGGACGAGCCCTCCTTGTAGTTGGAGCGCATCATGGCCGAAAGCTCGTCCTTCTTCGCGTTGAGGTCGGCCTGGGTCGCGTCGACCTCGGACTGCTTCTGGCCGATTTGGTAAGAAGTGGTCTCGACGTCGTCGGTCGCCTGACCGAGGTCCGACTGGATCCGGGCAAGCTCGTCGCCGAGCTCGGAGAGCCTGGCGGAGGCGGTGTCCACATCGGACTGGGTCACGGCGAGGGCCGGAGCGGCGAGGGGCCCGGCCAAAAGAAGCACGCCGGTAAGGCCCGCGGCCACGATGTTCTTGCTGTTGAGCATTTGTGCATCCCCTAAGAGAAGTCTGCGATTTCGCGTTCATGGCGTTGCGCCATAGTCCCTTACGATATCGCAATCCCCTCTCGCCGAGTGCGCGGCGGGAGGGGATTCAGCCGGAACTCATAGCAGGGGATGCCGACCCCGTTGCTCCGAATCTTCTCTACCGCGCCGAATAGCCGGCCAGAGATGAGGGAGGCCTTTATCGCACGTGCACCAGCGAGAAGACGTCGACGTCCGGGTACTCGGCAGCGATAGCGACGCAGGGGTCGAGGAACGAGAGCTCGATGATGAAGGCGAACCCGGCGACCTCGGCACCGGTTTTCTCGACGAGCTTTGCCGTCGCGACCGTAGTGCCGCCCGTGGCCACCAGGTCGTCGATGACGAGCGCGCGATCGCCGGGGACCATGGCGTCCCTGTGGATCTGCAGCTCATCCGTGCCGTACTCGAGCGAGTACTCCTGGCTGTACGTGGCACGCGGGAGCTTGCCGGGCTTGCGGGCCGGGACGAAGCCGACGCCGAGGGCATAGGCCACGGGGGCGCCGATCATCAGGCCGCGGGCCTCGGAGCCGATGACCTTCGTGATTCCGGCGTCCTTGAAGTGCTCGACGATGGCGTCGACGGCGGCGCGGAACGTCTCTGCGTCCCCGAACAGCGGCGTTCCGTCCTTAAAGATGACGCCCGACTCGGGATAATCGGGGATGCTGACGATCTTTGCGGCGAAGTCCTTCTCTTCCATGCTCTCCATCTGGCCTTTCTATGTTGTATGGCAGTTTGATGCGTTTAAGCCCTTTGGGCGGCTCTACTCCCCCAGGTCCTTGAACGATTCCCTCACGCGCCTCGAGACGAGCTCGCTTCTCACCGCGTTCGTGAGCCCGAGCATCCGGGAGAATGCCTCGTCGAACTGGCGGCGGTTCTCCTCCGTGTGCTCGACCTCGACTCCCCCGCCCTTCTTCGCGTAGACCATGAGCGCCTGTTCAAAAGTGGCGGACTCGCGGTTGGCCGCGATGACGTACTGGCGGAGGTTCTTCGCGCCGAAACCGAAGCGCCTGAGCTCGTCGCAGACGCGAATCAGCGGCAGGTCGTGTCCATCGACGAGGTCTCGGCCGTGCGGGGAACGCTTGAGCGAGATGATGCCAGCCTCGGAGAGCTCCCGGACAAAGGAGACCTGCGTGCCGCAGAGCTCCGGCATGCGATCGATGGGGTGGAGCTTCTCGGCGACGTCGGGGTCGTCGGGCGTGAGCTGCACCGTCTGGGGAACGTCGCCTCGCTCGGGGGATTTGCCGGACTCCTCGCCGTCGAGCTGCTCCTTGATCACGCTCAGAGGCATGAAGCGGTTCTTCTGCAGGTAGAGCACCGACTCGAGCCGGCGGATGTCTCGCTGAGAGTACAACCGGTAGCCGCCCGGCGTCCTCGAGGGATTGACGAGCCCTTCGTCCTCGAGGTAGCGGACCTTGGAGATGGTGAGGTCGGGGTACTGGTCCTGTAGCTTCTTCACGACCTTGCCTATGGTGAGGTATCCCGCGTCGGGCATGCGCGGCCTTAGATGTCCGTCGCGATGCGGCGCGTGGCGCGCGTGTTGGTGTGGAACACCATGCGGAACGTGCCGATCTGGATCGTGGAGCCGTCCTTGAGCATCGCGTCGTTGACGATGGCGCCGTCGACCCAGGTGCCGTTGAGGCTGCCGAGGTCCTTGATGGTTGCGTAGCCGGAGCGCACGCCGGATAGGTCGAGGTCGGCGTGGTGGCGAGAAACCGTCATGTCGTTGAGGAAGACGCTGTTCTTCGGGTCGCGGCCGATGGTGATGGTGGTGGCGTTGAGCTCGAAGGTCTCGCCGATCTGGGGCCCCTTGACGATGGTCAGGGTTGGCTGGAGCGGCTTGGAGGCCGCCATGAGGTCGGGGACGGTGGCGTCGGCCGACGGCATGCGGAAAATCTCGGTTGCGCCGCTCGAGGTGACGTTCTCGTTATCCATGAGTGTGCTCCTATCGATGGAGTTCGTTTGATGCATAGGGGGTTCTAGTGTATAACGCCTACCTGCACGCGATTGCGTCCATCTGGACACGGGCGCCGAGAGGCAGGTCGCGGGCCCCGACGATGGCGCGTGCGGGGAACGGGCGGTCGAGAAGCTCCCCGTAGACCTCGTCGAAGGCCTCCGCGTCGTCAAGGTCGCGCAGATAGACAGTGGTCTTTGCCACATCGGAGAAGTCGAGCCCCACCTCGGCGAGAACCACGCCCACAAGCTCGATCACGCGGCGGGCCTGGGCACGGACGTCGCCCCCGACGATGGTCTGACCGTCGTCTTCAACGGGAAGCTGGGCAGAAACGAAGACGAGGCGGCCGGCCGTCGTCGCCTTGGAGGCGGCTCCGAAGGCGTCGGGGCAGCCGCCTGCGTTTACCGAGTACTTCATTGCGTTCCTCTCGATTGCCCTTGAATCAGCGCGCGCCGAGGCCGCGGGCCGCCGCGGCGGCGTCGAGCCGCTCGAGCGAGCGCTCGAGGACGTCGGCCGGGCACGCGAGGTTGAAGCGCTCGAAGCCCGCTCCCTGCTCGCCGAACAGCTCGCCCTCGTCGAGCCAAAGCAGCGCCTCCTCGCGCATGAACCCCTTGAGCTCGGCCGGCTCGAGGCCCCAGGCGCGGAAATCGATCCATGCGAGATACGTGCCCTGCATCTCGTAGATGTCCAGCTCGGGGTGCTCCTGCGCGACCCAGTTGACGAGCGTGGAGAAGTTCGTC
Source organism: bacterium (assembly GCA_963605405.1). Classification (GTDB taxonomy): domain Bacteria; phylum Actinomycetota; class Coriobacteriia; order Coriobacteriales; family Atopobiaceae; genus Paratractidigestivibacter. Next base: position 33,899 of record CAVCUP010000020.1, read on the forward strand.
CACACCACGTCGATGAGCCGGGAGAGCCACTTCTCGCAGCGGTCGTAGGCCGCCTCCGTCGCGGTGTATGCGAAGGCGTTGAGGCTGCCCAGGCGTAGGCTCTCGAAGCCCGCGCGGAAGCGCTCGCGAAGCCCCTCGCTCGGGATATAGATGACGGAGCACTGGCAGCCGGCGAGGTTGAAGGTCTTCGAAGGCGCGGTGCAGACGACCACGCGCTGGGCCTCTTCGCGGCTCATGACGCTCAGGATGGTCGTGTGGGCGTTGCCGGGCATGATGAGGTCGTTATGGATCTCGTCGGAAACGATGAGCACGTCGTTGGCCATGCAGATGTCGATAATGCGGCGAAGCTCGGCGACCGACCAGACGCGCCCGACGGGGTTGTGCGGGCTGCAGAGGATGATCATCTTGGCCTCGGGAAGCGCGGCCTTGGCCTCGAGGTCCTCGAAGTTGAATTCATAGCGTCCGTCGACCACCTTGAGGGGGTTCTCGATCACGGCGCGGCCCGCGGACTCGATGGCCCCGCGGAACGGGTAGTACACGGGCGGCTGGATGATGACCCCGTCGCCCTCGTCCGTGAGCTCGCGCACGGCGTTGTAGAGCGCCGGGACGACCCCCGGGGTGGTCACGATCCACTCGCGCTCGGGGCGCCAGCCGTGCATGCGGACCTGCCAGTCGATGCAGGAGCTGTAGAAGCGGTCGGTGGGCCCGGTGTAGCCGAGGGGGCCGGCGTCGATAAGGTCATGGAGGGCGCGCTTGACCTCGGGCGGATTGGGGAACTCCATGTCGGCGACGGAGAGCGGAACGATATCCGCGGGCACGGCCGGGCTCTCGTTGAGCATCTCGTCCCACTTGAAGGCTCCCGTGCCGCGGCGGTTGACGTGCGAGGTGAAGTCGTACTGCATGGTTTGTGTTCTCCTGATTCTGCGGCGCTACGCGAGAGCGCGCGCGCCGACGAAGTCCATGGTTTCGCGAAGAAGGCCCCAGCCCGAGAGCCTGGCCGGCCCGGGCTTGACCTGGTCCATGACGGCGAGCTCCTCTCCCCAGGGGAGAAGCGAGCGCTCGGAGGCCGTCAGGGCGGTGGACCCTACGGGCGCCGTCTCGGTGAACGAGAGGAAGCTGCGCCAGATCGTGGCCGCGCGAGCAGGGGGCACGAGGACGAGGAACGCCGGCATGCTCTGGCCGCAGATCTCGATTCCCGCCACGAGGGCGGATATCTTGTCCAGGCGCAGGCTCTTGACCTGGCCTGGGACGGGAAGGTCTCGGACGTGGTCGACGTAGTCGGCGAGCACCCTGCGCGCCGCGTCGCCGGCGAGGAGCAGCGGCGTGAGCATGCCGTCGGCGTCCTCGATCGCGGTCTGCGCGTAGGGGGCATAGCCGCCCTGCTCGATCGAGGCGATGAAGCCGAGCCAAGCGCTCACGACGTCGCCGCGCGGGGTGGGGTCCACGAGCGCGTACTCGTTGTCCCCGGTGCGCGCGAGCAGCGCGACCGAGGTCAGGGCCCCCTCGGCGGTGAGGGCCGCCTCCCAGGCGCACTCGCCCACGGCGAGCTTCTTGCCGCAGAAGACGGCCTCGACGAGCGCCTGCGCGGAGGCGCCGGAGACCAGCTTGTAGGTGGACCCGGTGAGGTCAGCGAGGTATGCGCGCCCCTTCTCGTAGGCGCCCGTCTCGCCGGGGTAGGACTCGGCGCGCACGGCATCGCCCTCGCCGGAGGGCGCGAACGAGGCGCCGAGAAGCACGTGCTCGCGGTAGAGCGTGCCCATGCGGGCGACTTCCTCCTGGGCCATGGCTACTCTCCCCTTCTCTCGAGGACCTCGTGCTTGACGCGGAAGCCCTGGTACGTATAGATGGCCGCCGTGATGAGCGAGCAGACGACGCCCGCATAGACGAACAGCGCGCCCAGGCAGGCGGGCTCGCCGTTCAGGCCGGGCAGCCAAGTGACGCTCACCAGGCCGAGGCCCCCGACCTCGGGCAAGCCGAGCAGGCAGAGACAGAACCCGAACATGAGCAGCGCCGTCGTCACCTTGCCGATGAATACGACGTCGATGGGTCGGGCGCGGTACTTCTGGAGGATCGTCGCGCCTATGGCGAGATAGACGTCGCGCCCGATGACGACGACCGGAACCCAAGCAGGCAGCTCGCCCACGATGAGCAGGCCGAGCACGCCCGTGAAGAGCAGGATGCGGTCCATGATAGGGTCCATGATCTTTCCGAGCCAGCTGACGGTCTGCGTGCGGCGGGCGACCTGGCCGTCGAGGAAGTCCGTGACCGCGGCGACGGAGTAGCAGGTCAGGGCGACGTAGCGGTTGACCCTACCGCAGAACAGGACGAGAAACGCGATGGTGAGCAGCAGCCTGCAGAAGGTGATCGCGTTGGCGGGCGTGAACACCTGCTGGGAGGGGTTGCCGGGGGTGCCTATGGGCTCGGTAGCGATGCCCCTGGCCTGGTGCTCGGCGGCGTCGGAGTCGGCGACCTTCTTGATCACGGTTTTGAGCTGGTCGAGTCTTTCTGCCACGATGACCTCTCGTCGAAGTGTGGGAAGCAAACCTTACCAGTCTACCCGACGCGCGCCGGACAAAACCAACTCAGCGCATTCTGCACATCAATCCTCGTCGGAAAACGCCGTGTGCTCCAGAAGGCGTACGAGGACGCGGATGCCCTGGGCGTACGTGCGGCGAGAGATGCGCTCGTTGACGCCGTGGACGCCGCGGGCCTCTTCCTCCGGCGCCGGCCTGAAGGGGCAGACGCGCATTATGGAGCCGCAAACGCCCTCGTAGCGGACGGAGTCGGTGCCTCCGCAGACGAAGGACGGTACCCAGACGCAGCCCGAGTGGAAGTGCTCGAGGGATTCCTTGAGCTCGGCGTAGCCGGGACCCTCGACGGAGTCCACGCGGCCGGCCGGCGTCTCGTGGGCGATGCTCGCGGCGACGCCGGTGCCCTCGATGGCGCGCTCGACCATGGCGAGGACCTCGGCGCCCGTGGTGCCGGGGAGCAGGCGGAAGTTGATGGTCGCGGAGACGTCGCCCGGCATGACGTTGGCCGCGGGCGAGCCGCCGTCGAGACAGTCGACGGCCACGGTCGTGCAGACGAACGGGTAGAGCTCGCGCACCTGCGCCGCGGCCCAGGCGATGCTGCCCGAGTTCGTCTCGACGTCGCCGACCAGGCCGGCGAACGGCTCCTCGGTGATGTGCGGTGCCAGGGCCTTGAAGGTCCCTGCGACGATGCTGCCCAGCTCAGGATCTGGTTTGGCGTCGGCGATCCTGGCAACCGCGCGGCACAGGCGCTCGAGCGACGTGCCGCCGAAGGGGTTCGATGAGTGGCCGCCGGCCCCCTTGGCCGTCAGCTTGATGTCGAGGTAGCCCTTCTGCGAGATGCAGATGTCCGAGACGACGGTCCCGGGGGCGCCGTAGGCCGCGCCGTCGAAGAAGGTCGTGGTGCCCTCGTCGATGAGCCACTGGGTGCGGATGCCGCGCTTAGCCATCTCGGCCGCCAGGGCCGTCGCGCCGAGGCTGCGGACCTCCTCGTCCTCGCCGAAGGTCAGGTAGATTGTCTTGGCGGGTTTCTTTCCGCTGGCAAGAAGGTGCTCGACGGCCTCGAGCTCGGCCATGAGCATGTCCTTGATGTCGAGGGCGCCGCGGCCCCAGACCCACTCGTCGTCGACGTAGCCCTCGAAGGCGCCGTGCACCCACTCGCCCTCGGTGCCGGGGACCACGGGGACGACGTCCTGGTGGGCGATGAGCTGCACCGCGTTGGCCCCGTCGGGGGTCTCGGGCTCGGTGCCGGGGACGCGGATGAGGACGGAGTGGCCCACGAGCTCGAAGGTGCCGGCGGCCATCACGCGCGGGAAGCTCGCTCGCAGGTGGTCCTGGAACCGGTAGAACTCCGACCAGTCGGTGGTCTCGGGTCCCGTGTACACCGTCTTGCAGCTCAGGGCCTTCGCCAGGCGCATGCAAGCGGCGTCGTAGTCGATACCGGGGTACTCATCCTCGTGGGCGAAGTGGTCATAGGGGTTTATCTGTGTGGACATGCTTACCTCATGGAGCTCTCTGCGAATGCGCGGCGTGTCTTGCGAAATGCGGCGGGCTTCTTTCCTGGCGCTAGTGCTTCGCCTCGAAGTCCTTCATGAACGAGACGAGCGCGTCGACGCTCTCGGGCGAGACGGCGTTGTAGATGCTCGCGCGCATGCCGCCGACCGAGCGGTGGCCCTTGAGGCCGGAGAAGCCCGCGGCTTCGGCGGCGGCGATGAACTCGGCGTCAAGGTCTTTGTTGCCCGTGACGAAGGGCACGTTCATGATGGAGCGGTCGCGCGCGTCTGCGACGGTCGGGCGGAACATAGGGGAGCCGTCGAGGTAGCCGTAAAGCGCACTCGCCTTCGCGCGGTTGCGTTCCCCCATCGCCTCGAGGCCGCCCAGGTCCTCGATCCACTTGAACACGAGGCCCGTCACGTAGATGGCCCAGCAGTTGGGCGTGTCGTAGAGGGAACCGGCGTCCGCGTGGGTCTTATAGCGGAGCATGGTGGGCACGCCGGGAAGGTCGTCGGGGATGAGGTCCTCGCGCACGATCACGATCTGGAGACCGGCGGGGCCGACGTTCTTCTGCACGCCGGCGTGGATAAGCCCGTAGCGCGCGACGTCTACCGGCTCGGAGAGAAACATCGAGCTCTGGTCGGCCACGAGCACGTGGCCCTTGGTGTCGGGCAGCTCGTGGTAGCGCGTGCCGTGGATCGTCTCGTTCTGGCAGATGTAGACGTAGCTCGCGTCTTCGCGGATATCGAGGTCGGAGACGTTGGGGATGTAGGAATAGCCCTTGTCTGCCGAAGTCGCGAGCAGGCGCGCGTCGCCGAGCATCTGGGCCTCCTCGAAGGCCTTCTTGGACCAGTTGCCGGTAACGACGTAGTCCGCCTTGCCGTTTCTTGCCAGGTTCATGAAGACGGACGCGAAGATGAGCGAGTCGCCGCCCTGGAGGAAGAGGACCTTGTAGTTCTCGGGGATGCCCATGAGCGAGCGCAGGCGGCCCTCGGCCTCGTCGAGGATTCCCTGGAAGACCTTGCCGCGGTGGCTCATCTCCATGACGGACATACCGGAGCCGCGGTAGTCGAGCATGTCCTCGGCGCAGCTTGCGAGCACCTCGGCGGGAAGCGCGGCGGGTCCGGCGGAGAAGTTGTGGATGCGGGGCATAGGTCCTCCATGCGACTGGGCGATACGCGAATTATTGCTTCGAACATCTTACCGTCAGGGTGTGGGGGCCTTGTTTGGGCTATGTTCATTGGTAACCGAGAGGAGAGAAAACGTGTCCACCTTCCTTAACGACTCGCCGATATTCGGCCCCGTGCGAAGCCGTCGCCTCGGGGTCTCGCTCGGCGTGAACATGATGCCCGCCGAGGGCAAGATCTGCTCGTTCGACTGCCTGTACTGCGAGAACGGCTTCAACGCGGAGCGCATCTGCGGCAAGCCCCACAATTCGGCCGACGTCGTTGCGTCGGCGCTCGAGGCCAAGCTGCGCCAGATGCGCGACGAGGGCGAGTTGCCGGATGTGATCACCTTCGCCGGCAACGGCGAGCCGACGGGGGCTCCGGGGTTTCCCGAGGCGATCCGTCGGGCGGTGGCGCTCCGCGACGAGCTCGCGCCCGCGGCAAAGATCGCGGTTCTTTCCAACGGGACCTACGCGGCGCGGCCCGAGGTGCGCGAGGCGCTCATGCTCGTTGACGACAACATCCTGAAGCTCGATACCGTCGACCCGGACTTCATACAGTTGATGGACCGGCCTGTGGGGCCTTACGACGTGCAGAAACAGATCGAGGCGTTCGTCGCGTTCGGCGGGCACGTCGTCGTGCAGACGATTTTCCTGAGCGGCGAGTTCAATGGCATGAGCTGCGACAACACGGGCGAGAAGCACGTCGGCCCGTGGCTTCGCGCGCTCGAGCGCATCCGTCCCGAGGCGGCGACGATCTACACGATCGCGCGCGACACGCCTGCCGCGGGGCTCGAGAAGGCGCCGGCAGAGGCGCTCGACGGCATCGCGGCGCGTGTGGAGGCGCTGGGGATCCCCTGCCAGGTCTCTTATTAAGGCAAGAGGCTCTCGCGCGCCCTGAATGAGCACCGTGCAATAACGGCGGGCGTCCCGGAGCCCTAAAATCGCACCGCCCAGCAACGATGGCCGCGTCGGAGCCCTATTACTGCGTCGCCCAGTAATGTTTGAAACGAGTCCGCCCTAAGAATGCGTCGCCCAGTAATGTTTGGTTACTGGGCGACGGTGTTTTAGGGCGGACGCCCCGTTGGCGTTGCTGGGCGACGGTGTTTTAGGGCGCTCCCGGCGGCGACATTACTGCGCGGCGCGGTTTCGGGGCGCTATCGCCGGCGAGCTTGCTGGGTGGCGTTCTTTTGGGGCCCTGGCTCGGCTGCGGCTTCCCAGCTGCTGACCCGCATGTCCACGCGCCCGTCGGGAAGAAACGCGATGCCCTCGGACTCGAGCAAGGCCCTCTGAGCGCCCGGTCCACCGAAGGCGAAACCGGGGGCGAGGCTGCCGTCTTTGAAGACGACGCGGTGGCAAGGGACGCCGCCGGCGATCCCGGGGCTCGAATGCATGGCATAACCCACGAAGCGGGCCTTTCTCGGCTCGCCGACCATTCGGGCGACCTGGCCGTAGCTCGCGACGCGACCCTCGGGTATCTGTCGGACAACGTCGTATGCGCGCTCGAAGAAGCCTGTGTCCGCCATAGCGATCCAATCTCGGTGGGCTTTGTCCCGCCTTGAATAGATAAGAAAAAAGGGTCCTAAGACCCTTTGAAAGTTCTGGTCGGGTGGACTGGATTCGAACCAGCGACCCCTTGACCCCCAGTCAAGTGCGCTACCAAACTGCGCCACCACCCGTTATGCTGCGCTCAAAGCGCTCGATTAAATTAACACCCCGTCCGCCCGAGCGCAAGCGTGAATCTTCGGGAATTTGGAATGCAGCCGAATTCGAGGCCCTTCTCTGAAGGGGCGAGAATCGGACGACCCGCGCGCAGGGACCCCCGCGCACAGCCGGTACTGGCCGGAAGTGCCTTCAGCCGCCCGATTCGGCCGCGCATCGCCGCGCACGGCGATGCGAACACCGCTCGCAATGTTTTGAAAACGTTTAGTTGACTTTCGAATTACCATCGGTCCCAAGGGGAATTTCCTACTAAACAGGAGGTTTGAACATGCCGAACATTTTTGAGAGGCTCACCGACGCGTTCAAGACGAAGGACGAGGCGGAGATCAACCGCGCGGTCCAGGCCGCGGCGACGGCCGGCAGTATCCTTCAGGCGCTCGGCGGCAAGGAGAACGTCGTCTCCGCGAGGAACTGCGCGACGCGCCTGCGCCTCGTGGTCAAGGATATCTCCGTGATCGACTCCACCGCCTGCATGAAGGCCGGCGCCATCGGCGTCGTGCTGCCCGAGGACGAGGAGAACGGCGTCCACGTGGTCATGGGCACGGGCAAGGCGCAGTACGTCGGCGACGCGCTCCAGCATCTCCTCTAAAAGGACGCAAGCACACCTGCCGGCGGATTCCCCGCCAGCTTGCACAAAGAGTTGCAATAAGGCCCCGGACTCAGCGCCCGGGGCCTTTCCTTTGCGCGGATAGCGCGGCCGCCGCGATACGGGCGCCCTATGCGTCCTTGGTCGCCACGAGATCGGCGCCCGTGCCCGCGACGTCAGCGCAGACCACGTCCCCGATCCTCACCGGAGCGGAGGCGACGACCCCCATGACGGACCGCATAACGTCCATCACCTTGTCCTTGGGCACGTCGCGAGAGGTCTTTACGGAGACCATCTTCCTGGCGGCGCTTCCCGCTACGGGCACGGTGGTCGTCACCGTGCGGACGGGGTTCTCCACCTCGGAGCGCGCATAGGTCTCTCCGCGTTTGCAGGAGTTCCCGCTCACGGAGACGACCTCGCCCCCGCAAAGGACGGCCTCCACTTGGCAGCCGCGCGGGCAGCGGATACAGGTGAGCGTGCGGGCCTCGCCGGCCCCCGCGGCCTCAGTGCTCTTGGCTTCCATGCTAGTTCGCCTCCTCGAGCCTCACGATAATCGCCTCGGCGCCCTCTGCGGTGAGAAGGTCCTCGCGCTTGATCACGATGTCCTCCATCTCCCCGGGGACAAGAATCGGCCGCCGCTTGCGCGCAAGGCGCCTCTCCCCGGCCCAGACCTCGATCCAGCGGTCCTCGTAAACACCGCCGACGCGGAATCGCAGCGTGAGCCTCTCCGGCATGCGCGCCGGGTCGATGCGTTGGGGCACGGTGTAGCGGACCCCGTTGTCCGCCACGACGGGCAGGGCGGACGCCCCAGGCCGAGAAGCGTCCGGCCCACAGGCGTCGCCCGCCGTCGCCTCGCGGCCGCCGCGCGCGTCGGCGTGCCTGGCGGCGTTGGCCCCGGCGATGGACGCCTCCTGCGTCACGAAATCAACGAGGTCGTGCACATGCAGCACGTTGCCGCACGCGAACACCCCGTCTATGCTCGTCTCGAGCCGCTCGTTTACCACGGGCCCCCTCGTCACGCCGGAAAGCTCGACCCCCGCCGCGCGGGAAAGCTCGTTTTCCGGCAAGAGGCCCACGGAGAGGAGCAGCGTGTCGCAGGGGTAGGTGACCTCGGTCCCCGGCAACGGCCGGCCGCGGCCGTCGACCTCGCTCAGCGTGACGGCCTCCACGCGCTTCTCGCCCTCGATGCGCGTGACGGTGTGGCTGAGCAGCAGCGGTATGCCGAAGTCGTCGAGGCACTGGACGATGTTTCGCTTGAGGCCGCCGGAATACGACATCAGCTCGGCCACGCAGGCCACGTGGGCCCCCTCGAGCGTCATTCGGCGCGCCATGATGAGCCCGATGTCGCCGGATCCGAGGATCACGACCTCGCGCCCGGGCATGAGGCCCTCGATGTTCACGAGGCGCTGCGCGGTGCCCGCGGTGTAGACGCCGGCGGGGCGGAAGCCGGGGATGGAGAGCGCGCCCGCGGGCCTCTCCCTGCAGCCCATGGCGAGAACCACGGCGCCCGCATCGATTCGCTCAAGGCCCCGCTCGGCGGAGACGCAGGTGACCTCGCGGCGCGCGGAGACGTCCACGACCATCGCGCCGAGCTTGAACTCGACGCCCGCGTCCCTCGCGAGCGCCTCGTAGCGGGCGGCGTACTCAGGCCCCGTGAGCTCCTCCTTGAAGGTGATGAGCCCGAAACCGTTGTGGATGCACTGGTTGAGGATGCCGCCGAGCTCGTCGTCGCGCTCGATCACGAGCACGCTCGCGGCGCCGTTTTCCCGGGCGGCCGCCGCTGCGGCGAGACCTGCCGGGCCGCCGCCGACGACCACGACGTCGTAGCGCCCGCAGGCTTCCTGCTGCGTCGTCATGAGGCGTCGCCTCCCTTCTCCGGCCTCGTGCGGCCGAGCGTGACCTCGGACCCCGGGCCCATCTTCGTGATGTCCTCGAGCTCGAGCCCCTCGACCTCGCGGGCAAGGATCTCCATGACCTTAGGCGTGCAGAAACCGGCCTGGCAGCGGCCCATGCCGGCCTCGGTGCGCCTCTTCACGGCGTCGAGGCTGCGCGCCCCGAGCGGTCGGCGGATAGCGTCTACGATCTGGCCCTCCGTGACCTTGCGGCAGCGGCAGACGACGCGCCCGTAGTCGGGCCTCTTGGCGATAAGGTCCGACCACTGCGCAGGGTCCATGTGCTCCACGTCCGGGATCCTCTCGCGCACGGCCTGGAAGAAGGGCTTGAGCGGAGGGTGGACGAGGATCGCCTCGGCGATGTCCGCGACCATCTTGCCTATGGCGGGGGCCGAGCTCAGGCCCGGCGACTCGATGGCGGCGCAGTCGATGAAGCCCGGCGCGCCCGCGACCTCGCCGATGACGAAGTCGTGTCCCGGCTGGTGGGCGCGCAGGCCGCTGAAGGTGCGGATGGAGTGATGGAGAGGGACGTCTCTCATGGTCACGGCCGCGCGGGCGCGCACCTGCGCGATGCCCTCGGCGGTCGTGTCCGTCCCCCGCTTTTCGTCGATGTCCTCGGCGGTGGGCCCGACGAGGATGTTGCCGGCCGTCGTGGGCGTGACGAGGACCCCCTTGCCGAGCTTGGTGGGCAAGGCGAAGACCGTGTGGCGCACGTAGCCGTCGGCGGCCGTGTCGAGAACGTGGTACTGGCCCCTGCGCGGGCGGATGGCGAGGCGGTCCTCAGGCAGGCAGACGAGGTTGTGCAGCTCGTCCGCGTAGACGCCGGCCGCGTTTATCACCACGCGGGCCTTGAGCGAGCCCCTGCTCGTGGAGAGCTCCCAGGCGCCGTCGGACCCGCGCGCGATGCCTGTGACGGCCTCGTTGAAGCGGAACTCGACGCCGTTCACGCTCGCGCACTCGGCGAGGGCCACGGTGAGCTGGAAGGGGTTCACGATGCCGGCAGTGGGCGCCCAGAGCGCCGCCACGGCCTCGTCGGAGACGTTCGGCTCGAGCCGGACGAGCTCTTCTCGGCCAATGACCCGCAGGTCCTCGACCCCGTTTGCGGCTCCGCGGGCAAGAAGCTCATAGAGTCCGCGGCGGGTATCCTCGGACGTGCAGACGACGAGGGAGCCGACCTGCCTATAGTCGACGCCGAGCTCGTCGCAGAGGTCCCCCATCATGTTGGAGCCCGCCACGTTGAGACGGGCCATGAGCGAGCCGGGCCGCGCGTCGAAGCCGGCGTGCACGATGGCCGAGTTCGCCTTGGAGGTCCCGCAGCAGACGTCCTCCTCGCGCTCGACGACGCAGACGGAAGCCTCGACGCGCGAGAGCTCCCGGGCGATCGCGCAGCCCGACACACCCGCGCCGATAATGACGACGTCGTAGATGTTTGATGCCATGACGCTCCCCTTTGTTCGGGAATAACAGGCATCATCTTGCCCCCCGACGCGGCCCGGTTTACCGCCCCTGCCTGCGAGCGGTAGAAAATCGACGGTGTGTAAACGCGCTGGCCCCATATGCGCCGCGCTGCCGCGACGGCGACGGGCCGCGGGCAGCGCGCCTGGCCGTGCCGCGACCGTCCCGGGGCGCCCTCGGGCCGCGCACGGGACGTGCCATCGGCGTGGCACGGAGGCGAGCCATCGGCGGGGCGCGGCGACGTGCAATCGGCGGGGCGCGGCGGCGGCAAGAAAAAAGCCCCGGCTCGCGCCGGGGCATCAAGGCGTTCCCGATGGGGCGGTCCCCAAGGACCCAGTGGCCCTAGAGCCCGAGGCGCTCGGAGAGCTCGAGCCACTCCTCCTCGAGCGCCTCCTGCTCGGCCACGCATTCGTCGACGCGGCGCTGCGCGTCCATGAGCCCCGCGTAGTCCGAGGCGTCCACGCCGGCCATCTCGGCGCGCAGCCTGTCCGGCTCGCCGTCGAGCTTCTGCAGCCTGCGCGAGACGGCGTCGTAGCGCTTCTTGAGCTCGCGCCTCTCGGTATTGGAAAGGCCCTGGCCGACCTCCGCGGCCCCGTCGGGGGCGCCGTCGCCGCCGTCACGCTCGGGCGCGGCCGACTTTGACGGCGCGACGCCCGTCTCTGCGGAGGCCGCGCTCCCCTGCTCAATAAACCGCAGGTACTCGTCCACGCCGCCCGGCATATGGCGAATGCGGCCGTCGATGAGCGCGAACTGGTCGTCGCACACACGCTCCATGAGATAGCGGTCGTGGCTCACAACGAGCAGGGTTCCCGGCCATGAGTCGAGCAGGTCCTCGAGGACGGCGAGCATGTCTGTGTCGAGGTCGTTGCCCGGCTCGTCGAGCACGAGCACGTTGGGCTCGTCGAGAATCACGCAGAGAAGGGCGAGGCGGCGCCTCTGCCCGCCGGAGAGGTCGCGCACGAAGCTCTGCAGCTCCCGTTGCTCGAAGCCGAGCCGCTCGCAGAGCTGGGTGGGGCTGAGCATCTTGCCGCCCACGAGATAGCTGCGCTTATAGCGGGAGAGGACCTCAAGCAGGCGCCAGTCCTCCTTGTCCGAGATCGCGTCGAGATGCTGGGACATCCAGCCGAACTTGACGGAGGAGCCGATGCCCACCGTGCCGGAGGTCGGCTCGAGGCGCCCCGTCATGAGTCGCAGGAGCGTGGACTTGCCGGCGCCGTTGGCGCCCAGGATGCCGTAGCGGTCGCCGGGCCCGATGAGCCAGTCCGTGCTCCGGACCGTCGGCTCGTCGGCCCCGGGGTAGGTGAAGGACGCCCCCTTCATGGTGATGACCTTCTTGCCGAGGCGGCTCACGGCGAGGCGCTTGAGCTCGAGCGTGTTTCTCAGCGGGGGCTCGTCGGCGATAAGCGCGCGGGCCGCCTCGATGCGGAAGCGAGGCTTGCTCGTGCGCGCCGGGGCGCCGTGAGAGAGCCACGCGAGCTCCTTGCGCAGCGTGTTCTGGCGACGCTCCTCCATGGCCTGAGCCTGGCGGTCGCGCTCGAGGCGCTGCTGGATATAGGCCGAGTAGCCGCCCTCGAACGGGGTGACCTCGCGGTCGTGCACCTCCCACATGCGCTCGCAGATCTCGTCGAGGAACCAGCGGTCGTGCGTCACGACGAGCAGCGCCCCCTCCCCCGCCGGCCAGCGGCGCTTGAGATGCTCGGCGAGCCAGCGGATGGCCTGCATGTCGAGGTGGTTCGTGGGCTCGTCCGTGAGGATGACGTCCCAGGTGCCCACGAGCAGGCGCGCGAGGTCGCATCTCCTGCGCTGCCCACCGGAGAGCTCGCCGACGCGTCCCTGCCAGTCGAGGTCGCCGATGAGCTCGTCGATGATCTTGCGGTTCCTGGGATCGGAGGCCCACTCGTACTCGGGCGCGTCGCCGACGACCGCGCGGCAGACCGTGTCGTCGTCGTTGAGCTCGTCGGACTGGCCGAGCCAGCCCACGTGGATCCCGCCGCGGTAGGTGACGGAGCCTCGGTCGGGAGAAAGCGACCGGGAGACGATCTGGAGCAGGGTCGACTTGCCGTCGCCGTTGCGGCCGACGATGCCGATGCGGTCGCCTTCCTGGATGCCGATGGTGAGGTCGTCGAGGACCTTCTTGTTCGGCCACTCGTGCGCGACCCGCTCGAGTCCGATGAGGATGCCCATACGCTGAGTTCTCTTTTCTGGTGTTGAGGTGCTATCCGCGATCGCGCAGCAGGTCGCGGACCGTGTCGAGCACCACGTCGGCCACCTCGGGAAGAGGCGCGGTCTCGTGCTGCTCGACGCCTCGGCGACTCACGACCGCGATGCGGTTGGTGGACGAGCCGAAGGTGGAGTCCGGGCGGCTCACGTCGTTGGCGATGATGGCATCCGCGCCCTTGCGCTCGAGCTTGGACCGCGCGTTGCGGATAAGGTCGTCCGTCTCGGCGGCGAAGCCCACCACGACGCGGCCGCGCTTGCGCCCGCACAGGTCGGCGAGGATGTCGGCCGTCTCCACGAGCCGGATGGCGTCGAGGTGCTCATGGGCCTTCTTGAGCTTGTGGTCGGCGGGCGCGGCAGGGGTGTAGTCGGCCACAGCGGCGCAGCAGACGGCGGCGTCGCAGCCCTCGAACTCGGCGAGGGACGCCTCGTGCATCTGCGCTGCGGACACGACGTCCACGCGCCGGACGCCCTCGGGGCAGGGCAGCGAGACGGGCCCGGACACGAGCACGACCTCGGCCCCCCGGCGGCGGGCGGCCTCGGCGATGGCGTAGCCCATCTTGCCCGTGGAGGCGTTCGCGATGTAGCGCACCGGGTCGATGGCCTCGTGCGTGGGGCCGGCCGTGACGAGCAGCCGCGTGCAGACGAGGTCCTGCTCCGGGGCCTGCCCGCCGAGGACCGCGAGCGCCGTGGCGGCGATGTCGCCCGGGTCGGCGAGCTTTCCGGCGCCCACGTCCCCGCAGGCGAGCCGGCCCTCCACGGGAAGCACGAAGCGCACCCCGCGGCCCTCGAGGGCCCGTACGTTAGCCTGCGTGGCGGGGTTTCTCCACATGTGGACGTTCATGCCGGGGGCGACGAGGACGGGGCACGGGCACGCGAGGAGCACGGCGCTCGCCGCGTCGTCCGCGAGGCCGTGGGCCATCTTGGCCATGACGTTGGCCGTGGCGGGCACCACGAGCGCGAGATCTGCCCACTCGGCGTAGTCGATGTGGGGGATGTCGCTCAGCGGGTTCTCGAACAGCGAGTCGAGCACGGGCGTGCGCGTGAGGCCCTCGAAGGTCGCGGGCCCGACGAAGCGCTCGGCCGACTCGGTCATGGCCACGCGGACCTCGCAGCCGGCCTTCTGCAGGGCCCGCAGGACCTCGCAGGCCTTATACGCCGCGATCCCGCCGCATACAACGAGCAGGACCTTCTTTGCCGCGCCGGCCTCTGCCCCCTTATCGGCAGGCCCGCAGGCCCCTCGCCCCCGGGCCATCCTAGGCCACGCCCTCGGAAGAGGTGATGAGCATGCGGTGGCAGTACGGGCACTCGCAGATCTGCGGCCCTCGGGAAAGGTCGGCGAAGAGGCTCGGCTGCAGCTTCACGCGGCAGATGGAGGGGACGTTGCCGGAGAGGCTCTCGACGGCGAGGCCGCCGAAGCGCTTGCGGGCGGCGTCGTAGCGGGCCGTGACGTCCTCGGAGACCTCAGCGGCAATCTGCTCGCGCTCGGCCTGGAGCTCGGCTATGCGGCCGCGGATGCCGGAGGAATCCTTGTCGTAGGCCTCGCGGGTCGCCTTCTCCTCGGCCTCGAGGCGCTCGAGCATCTTCTGGGCGTTGGCCTCGGCGAGCTGCAGCTTCTTGAGCTTCTCGTTGAGGGGGCCGAGCTGGAACTCGGACTTCTCGGTGACCTTGGCGAGATGCGTGAGGGACTCCTCGAGGGTGCGCGCCTCGCGGTGCGTGAGCGGACCCTCCTCGGCCTCGGCCTTGACGCGCTCGGCGACCTGGCGGTAGTGGGAGATGTCGGCGTTCACGTCGCAGATGTCGATCTCGGCGTCCTTGCGCTTGCCGGTGATCTTCTTGAGCTCGACGGTGACCTTCTTCTTCGCGAGGTCGATGGTGGCGAGCCTCTGTTGGTGAGGGAGCTCCTTGAGCTGGGAGTCGAGGCGGAGAAGCTCGATATCGGTCTCCTGCAGGCGGATGAGGGCGGATGCCTCGGTCATGGTCTCCTCTTTTCTGTGTGCGGTGCGTGCGTGGGGTCTGGTCCGGGAGGGATATTCGGTGGGCGGGCCGGCCGCCCGCGAAGATAAGCGCTTTGTGGGCAAGAGGCCCGGTCGGGGCCTACGGGCGGGCCGACTTGGCGGATACGATGCGGAGAAGCTCGTCGGCGAAGGCGTCGAGGTCGGCGGCGCCCACGCGCTCGTCGAAGCTCACGCGCAGCGACCCCAAGGCCTCCGTGCGGGGTATCCCCATGGCGGAGAGCACGTGGGAGGGGTCGAGCGAGCCCGAGGAGCAGGCCGATCCGGCCGATACCTCGAAGCCCGCGTCGTCGAGGGCGAGGATCATGGTCTCGGAGTCGAGAGAGGGCACGAGCAGGCTCACCATGCCGGGAAGACGGTCTGGCCCGACCGCCGTGCCCGCCGTGGCCTTGATGCCCGTGCCCGGGGCGCAGAGCCTCGCGTAGAGCGCGCGTGCGCGCTCGGCCGTCCGCTCCCGCTTGCCCTCGAGGTCGCGGGCGCACTCCTTGGCCGCCGCCGCGAAGGCGAGGGCGCCGCGGACGTCCTGGGTGCCGGGCCTCTTGCCGAGCTCCTGGCCTCCCCCGAACTGCCGCGGGCGCAACGGGGCGCGCCCGCGGACGGCGAGAAGCCCGATGCCCACGGGGCCGCCGATCTTGTGCGCGGCGCAGCTCACGGCGTCGACGTCGGCGAGCTCGAGCGGGATACGCCCGAAGGCCTGGACGGCGTCCGTGTGGAAGAGCGCGCCGGCCGCGCGCGAGGCGCGCGCGAGCTCGCGTATCGGCTGCACGACGCCCGTCTCGTTGTTCGCGCTCATGACGGAGACGAGCGCGACGTCGGGCCCGAGGAGCCCTGCGAGCGCTTCGGCGGAGACGGCGCCGTCGCGGCCCGGGCGAACGAGGTCGACGGAGAAGCCGGCCGCGCGCAGGGGCGCCGCGACGTCCAGCACCGAGTCATGCTCGATGGCGGAGAGGACCACGCGCGTGCGCTTGCGGTCCTTGGCGCGCGCCCCCTCGGCGAGGCCGAACAGCGCGAGGTTGTTCGACTCGGTGCCGCCCGAGGTAAAGAGCACCTCCGAGGGGCGGAACCCGCCGCCCAGGCAGCGCGCGAGGTCGGATCGGGCCCCGTCGAGGGCGCGCGCGGCGAGCCGTCCCATGCCGTGGAGCGAGTTGGGGTTCGCCCCGGCGTAGGCGCTTTGTGCATAGGCCCTCTCGGCCTCGAGCGAGGACTCCCTCGCCGGGGCCGAGGCCGCGTAGTCGAGATATACGGTTTTGGGTGATGTCATGGTCTCTATGCCCTCTTTACCAGGGCGGACTCGGCAGCCGCGCGAATGGAGGCGATGGCCTCGGGGCGGTTTTGAGCACCGAAGACGGCGCTGCCGGCCACGAGCACGTTCGCGCCCGCCCCCGCCACGAGGGGCGCCGTGCCGGCGGCGATGCCGCCGTCGACCTCGATCATGGGGTTCACCCCGCGCTCGTCGCAGAGCGCGCGGATGCGGCGGAGCTTGGCCGGCGAGGACTCGATGAACTTCTGGCCGCCGAAGCCGGGGTTGACCGTCATCGCGAGGACCATGTCAACGTCCTCGATGACGTCCTCGAGCATGCAGGCGGGCGTCGCCGGGCAGATGGCCACGGACGCCTTGCGGCCCGCAGCGTGGATGAGCTGGATGAGGCGGTTGGCGTGGGCCGTGGCCTCCAGGTGGAAGGTCACGATGTCCGCGCCGGCGTCGAGGAACGCGGGGAGCATCTCGTCGGGGTTGGAGATCATGAGATGGACGTCCACGGGCAGGTCGGTCGCGCACTTGGTGGCCTTGAGGATGTCGAGCCCGAAGGAGACGTTCGGCACGAAGTGCCCGTCCATGACGTCGTAGTGCACGAGGTCGGCGGTCGAGATGTCGGCCAGGTCCTCCCCGAGCTTGGTGAAGTCCGCCGAGAGCACCGACGGCGCGATTTTGATCTGGCTCTGCATCCCTATTCCTTTCCAGGGTTCGAAAGTCCGTAGAACTCCTCGCGTGGAAGTCTACCAAGAAGGGCCGCCTCGGCCGCCTCGGTGTCCAGCCCGTCTACGAGAACACCATGCACGGCGGAGGTGATGGGCGCCTCGATGCCGAGCTCGAGGGCGAGCTCGTGGACGCTCACCGCGGCGCGCGCGCCCTCGACGACCATGTGCGTGCGCGCCTCGTAGGCCGCGAGCGACTCGCCCGCCACGAGCGCCTCGCCGAAGGTGCGGTTGCGCGAGTGCACGGAGGTGCAGGTGGCCACGAGGTCCCCCATGCCGGCGAGCCCCATCGGCGTGAGGGGGTCCCCGCCGAGCGCCGAAGAGATGCGCCCGATCTCGGCGATGCCGCGGGTCATGAGGACGGCCAGGGTGTTGTCGCCGGCGCCCGCGCCCGCGGCGACGCCGCACGCGATGGCGACGATGTTCTTGACGGCGCCGCAGACCTCGACGCCGCTCACGTCCCCGGACACGTAGGCGCGGAAGGACGGGGAGACGACGAGCTGCTGGACACGGGCCGCGACCTGCGGGTCGCTCGCCGCGATGACCGCGGCGGAGACCTGGTCGCGGCAGATCTCCTCGGCGTGGTTGGGGCCGCTCAGGGCGGCCATGCGCGCGGGGTGCCCCAGCTCGTCGGCCGCGACGTCGAGCATGAGCTTGTGGGTCCCGGGCTCGATGCCCTTGGTGAGGACGAGCACCGCGGCCTCGGCGGGCACATACGCGGAAATGGCGGCGCAGGTCGAGCGCAGGTGGGCCGAGGGAAGGGCGAGCACCACGAGCTCGGCGCCCTCGAGGGCGCGGGCAGCGTCGGAGGTCGCCCGCACATTGGGGGCGACCTCGTAGTCGGTGAGGTGGCGGGGGTTCCTGCCCGTCTCGTTGACGCCGAGGGCCACTTCCACGCTGCGGCACCAGAGGAGGACCTCGTCGGCGTGGCGCGCGACGAGGCCCGTGAACGCTGTGCCCCAGGAACCGGAGCCTATGACGGCGGCCTTACGCGCGCGGCCGGTTGCGCCCTGTCTCACTGCTCGTCCCCCTCGAGGTCCTTCTCGCTGCTTTGCTCGGGATCCGCAGCGTCCGAGGCCTTCGGCTCGTTCGCGTCGCTCGACGCGAAGTGGGCGCCGGCGGCGGAGTCCTCGCCGGTCGCCTCGCCGCCCGCGTCCTTGGGGGCCGAGGCCCAGTCGTCGAGGTCGTCCAGGTTGACCGCGTCGATGCGCTTGCGGCCCTTGGCGTAGACGCCGTGCGCCCCGGCCGCCTCGCCCTCCTTATGGAAGCCGAACCTGTTCTCCTCGCCACGGGCGAGCTTGGCGATGTTCGAACGGTGGGCCCATATGACCACGAGGGCCGCCGCGGCGACGATGGCCACGGCCCGGCCGCCGAAGCCCCAGGCTGCGGCCTGGATCGGCAGGGAGACGGCGGCCAGAACGGAACCCAGGCTCACGTAGTGGCTCGGCACGGCGAAGAGCGCGAACACGACGGCCAGCCCGAGGCCGATGGGCCACCAGAGCCCGAGGGCCGCGCCAAAGCCGACGGCGATGCCCTTGCCGCCGCGGAAGTTGAGATAAGGGCTGAAGATGTGCCCCAGCACGCACGCGTCGAACACGGCCGTCATCGCGACGAGCCCTTCTCCCTGCGTGAGCCCGGCCGCGAAGCCGGCCTCGCCGTACACGAGCAGGGAGAGCATGAAGCGTGAGAAGAGCATGCTCGCGAGGCCCTTGCCGAGGTCGCAGAGCAGGGTGAGCCCGGCCGCGGCCTTGCCCACGCTGCGCGCGACGTTCGTGGTTCCGATGTTTCCCGACCCGGTGCTGCGCACGTCCACGTGCCCCATCGCCCGGGCGATGATCAGGCCGAACGGGATGCCGCAGACCGCGTAGGAGAATACGACGAAGACCGCCGTCCACGCAACGAGGACGGCGATGTTCGCGGAGCCGCCCACTAACGGTCTCCCCCGTCGGCCGACTTGTTGCGGAACTTGAGGCGGATCGGGGTGCCGGTGAGGTCGAAGCGGGCGCGCAGGCGGTTCTCGATGAAGCGCTGGAAGTTGTCGTCGGCGAGGTCCGGGGCATTGCAGAAGAAGCTGAACACCGGGGGCTTCGTGCCCGTCTGGGTGGCGTACTTCATCTTGAGGCGGCGGCCCTTGTCGGAGACGGTGTGGCCGGACTCGGAGATCTCGGCCAGGAGACGGTTGAGTTCGGTCGTGCGGATCTCCTGCTTGCGGGCGTTCGCGGCCTTGACGGCGAGCTCGAGCACCTTGTCGGTGGCGCGGCCCGTGAGGGCGGAGATGTTCACGTAGGGGATCCAGGGCGCGAACGCGAGGCGCTTGGCGATGGACTCGGCGATCTCGTCGCGCTTGCGCTCGGAGTCGACGAGGTCCCACTTGTTGATGAGCAGGATGAGCGCGCAGCCGCGGTCGATGGCCATGTTGGCCACCTTCTGGTCCTGCTCCGTCATGCCCACGGTGGCGTCGACCACGAGCATGGCGACGTCGGCGCGGTCGATGGCCTGCAGGCCGCGCACCATGCTGTAGTACTCGACGTCCTCGTGGACCTGGTTCTTCTTGCGCATGCCGGCCGTGTCGACGAGCTTGATGGGCATGCCCTTCCACTCGATCACGGAGTCGATGGCGTCGCGCGTGGTGCCGGCCACGTCGGAGACGATGGAGCGCTTCTTGTTCGCCAGGCGGTTGGCGAGGGAGGACTTGCCAACGTTCGGGCGGCCGACGATGGCGATGGAGAGCATCTCGTCGTCCTCCTCGAGCTCCTCGGGCTCCGGGAACGCCTCGACCACGAGGTCGAGGAGGTCGCCCGTGCCGTGGCCGTGCGTGGCCGAGATGGGCATGGGCTCGCCGACGCCGAGGGAATAGAAGTCCCAGAGGTCCTCCTGCTCGCGGGCGGGGTTGTCCTTCTTGTTGACGCAGAGGAAGACGGGCTTGTCCGTCTTGCGGATGATGCGCGCGACCTCCTCGTCCTCGTCGGTGATGCCGGTGGCGCCGTCGACCACGAAGACGAGGACGTCGGCCTCCTGCGTGGCGAGGATGGCCTGCTCTCGGATGCCGGGGGCGAAGACGTCCTTGGACTTGATGGACTCGATGCCGCCCGTATCGATGATGATGAAGTCGCGGCCGTTCCAGTCGGCCTCGTGGTAGGAGCGGTCGCGGGTCACGCCGCGGGACTCGTGGACAATGGCGTCACGGGTGAGCGCGATGCGGTTGACGAGCGTGGACTTGCCGACGTTGGGGCGGCCGACCACGGCTACGATGGGCTTGGACATAGGTACTCCTTGCTTCGGTACAGACTGTTTAAGGATACCATGCCCTATCTGCGGCTTGGGGCCGCGGGGCTTTTGGGCGCGCCTGAGGGGCGGCGCTCGCACGAATACCACATCACGTGTTCTCATCGGGCGCGGGGGCCGCTTGTCGGCCGTCCTTCTCGCCCGAGCGCCATTCTTGTACGTGCGAAGAAGTACATGACTCCGGGTTTCGGGGCGTTTTGGGGCCTTGAGGATCCGTTCTGTACGTGTTCAAGCGTACAGAACGGAGCTATGCTCTGACCATCGTTGATCGCACAAGCACGTTATTCACGTCATCCAAGCTCTTAATCGCATCACGAGGCTGTAATCGCTTCACACGGCGCGCCAATCACGTCATTAATCCGGTCATAATCACGTCAACATTGGCTTAATCACATCTCTGGCCTCATTAAAGCCCTCGGCGACGCAGTGTTTTTTTCGGAATGCTGTTCCTTTTTTCGCCACCCGTTGACGACGGTAGTGGCGAGAAGGCCATCGCGGACGCTGCACGGTCCTTGCCGGAATTATCTTGCCCCCTGCCAACAGAAATGAGGGTTCAACTGGCCACAGCGCAGCGGTCATGGCAACGCTGGGATGGTTCTGGTCGATGCCAGCTGGGGGCTGCCGAA
>CAVCUP010000021.1:0-52880 GCA_963605405.1 bacterium
GAACGCGGGCGCGACCAAGGTGCTTCTGCCCATGAGCTCCATCGCCGACCTGCAGCGGGTTTCTTCCGAGTTGCTCGGTGCGGTGGTGCCTATTTTCTACAACAGCGGAGACCCCGTGGACGCGGCCATGAAGGCGCTGGGACTCTAAGGGGAGGATTGACTATGAGGCTGATGGTGTGCGCGGACCTATATGTGGGTTCGCTGCCGGCTTTCGACCTGCCCGCGGGAGAAGTGATGGCTTGGCAGCGGGATAAAGCCGACTACCTCAGGCGGATCCTTTGCGAAGCCAAGAACAAGGGTGCGCAGGCGTGCTTAATAGAGGGCGGGCTCTTCGCGAAGGGTTTTGTGGCGCAGTCGCTTTATGAGGCTGTCGCTCGGGTGATTCGCGAGAGCGGCCTGCGCGTTTTCTACGCGCCCTTGTCCGACGAGGCCATCGACTTCGAAGACCGGTGCGGCTACATCGATGACCTCGAGGTTATTAGCGAAAAAGATGCCTCGGAGAAGCTCGGGGTTGGTTTTAGGGACCTCGGTGAGCTCATGAGCTTCGCGGACGTGGCCGATGCCTGCGAGTCGCCGACGTTCCTGCGAGGGGCCTCTGGCCTCGCGCTTGCCTGCAGAGGTGTCGTGTATCGAATGGGGCCGCTCGACTGCGACTCCTTCGGCACGGGGGTCAGGACCGGGTACGCCATGGTGGACATCGATATGTCTGAGCGATCTCTGTCCGGCTTCGAGTGGGCCGATGGCTCCGCGCATAAGTTGCCCGTCTCCAAGGTTGTCCTTGACGATCCCAAAAATGACAAGGAGATTGCCGTTACGGTGGGCAACGCGGTCAAGGATGTGGACAGGGATTCCTGCCTACGTATCGAGCTTTCGGGGAGCATCTCTCTCGGTACGTACATTGACACGGAGGACCTTGCGCGAAGATTGGCGACGCGGTTCCGTTACGTGGAGATCGCTAATTACTGTGACCTTGGCCTTGATACAGACAGGCTCGCGTCCGACGTCTCGCTTATCGCCGAGTTCGTACGGCGAGTTTCTGATGATGACTCATTAAGCCAGACGGAGAAGACGAGGGTTTTGCGGTGCGGATGGAACGCCCTTAACGGGAAGGGGCTCGCAGAATGATGCTGCTTGACTGTCATATCGAGAATTTCGGCGCGTTTCACAACTTCGACCTGAGCTTTACTGACGGCCTTAACGTTGTCATGCAGCCCAATGGCTGGGGCAAAACCACGCTGGCCGCCTTCGTAAAGGCAATGTTCTACGGCTTTGACGGCAAGAGGGTGCGTGACGTAACGGAGAACGAGAGACTTCGTTATAAACCCTGGCAAGGCGGAAAGTACGGTGGTTACCTCGATTTTGAGGCAGGCGGTCGCGAGTATCGCGTGACGCGCAGTTTTGGGGCTACGCGCTCTCGGGACGGCTATAAGGTCGTCGACTTGCGCACGGGCACGTCGGTGGTCGACGAGGTCGGGGAGGACCTGGGCGAGTGGCTATTCGGTATCGATGCAAGTGCCTTCCAAAAGAGTGTCTATATCGTACAGAACGGTCTGACGTCGAATGGGTCGACGGCAAGCCTGCGCAACCGACTGAATTCTCTGGTCAACGAGGCCGATGATGTTGCCGGCTACGACGCCGCCCTGAAGTCGCTCGACGAACGCAGGAAGTTCTACAAGAAAACCGGCGACCGGGGCAGAATCGCCGATATCTCGACGCAGATGACCGCTCTTGTGTCCAAAGGGGCTCAAGCCACGAGGGAAATCGCGAGCCTGAAGGACATGCAGAGAAGCATCGAGGAGCTTGATTCGCAGATTGAGGACGCGGACAGCAGAATCCTCGAGGTCGAGAAAACCGCCGAGGAAGAGCAAGGCAAGCGCCAAGAGCGTGAGGCGCTGATAAAGGTGCGCGATCAACTCCGCGAGCAAGCTGCAGCCGCGAAAGCCTCCTATGAATCCGTTGGGGCAAGCATCGGAGGCGCTGAGCTCGGTCGTGAAGAGATCGACGGCGCGCTGTCGGCAGCTGACGCGATCGACCGGGCCAAGGCGGAGCTTCAGGGCGCGCGCGAAGAACTTGCAGTTGCGCACGAGAAACAGGTCTCTATCCTGCGTGGGCAGGAGGCGTTGCCTTCGAAGGACGAGTTGGACGAGCGCCGCAGGCAAGCCAATGAGCTTGCCTCGAAGCTCGCGAGCGTCAAAGGCGCCGATACGTTCGTCGACGAGGGTTTCCTGGCCATACGACGGGCTATTGAAGCGAAGCCGTCTTTGGCGGTCCGGGCAAACGATGCCGTCGCGGGCTATGCCGCAGCGGCCGAGGTGCTCGGACGTGCGACTGATGCGCGTGTCGAGCTTGCCGGAGTTCGCGTGGCATGGGCAGAAAGGAAGACGCGGATACGAAAGCTCGCCGAGGAGCTCGAGGCGGCGAACTCCTGCGTTGACGACCGGGGCGACCCCGAGATATTGAGGCGCGACGCTGCCGAGTTACGGAAGCTCGCAGCAAGGCTTAGCGTTGATGAGGAGCGTGCTGTCTTGGCGCAGGCCGAGCTGGAGCGTTGTCGTGCGACTCTTGAGGGCGACGCCGCCTTCGATTGGGAGACGCTTGCAGAAGAGCTTGAGGAAGGGTGCCTTAGGGTCAAGGCGGCCGTGAGGGCCTCCGATGAGGCCAGGGAGCGGCTGGAATCCGCGGAACGCGAGGCCGCTGAGCTTCTTGCCAAATGGAACGATGCGAAAAGGGATGCAGAAGAGAAGCCCTCGGTGGCGCAGCAGGCGCCGAAGCCGTCGCAAGCCCCGGGCTATGTGTGCGTCGCGCTGGGTATTGTGCTTGCTGTGGCGGGGGTTGTCATGGGAAGCGCGCTTGCGCTTGTTGCGTCTGGGGCCGCGGTCCTGATTCTAGGTGTTGTCTTGCTGGTTAAGGGCAGGCCTGCGCATGATTCCGCGTCTTCCGCGGCTACCGTTGATGGCGCTGCTGTAAGGGCGGCTCAGACGTTAAAACAGCAATACGATGCAGGTCGGATTCGTAGCGAGGCGGCAAAGGCGGAGCATGAGGAAGCGCTGGCCGGCCTTAGCGTGGCCGAGGATGAGCTTCGCCAAAGAGCCTTGCTCGCTTTCCCCGACGCATCACTCGAGGATGACCTTGTCGCGGAGTGCGGCATCTTGGCGCAAACGGCGCGGAGCCGTTTCGCTGCAGCGAGGAAAGCGTCTGATCTCGAGGAGGAGGCGGAGTCGGCTCGGGCACGTGTAGGGGAGTCTCGCGATTTAATCGTCGGGATCGTCGCCAACTACGAGGGCCTTCCCTCGGATGCCGAGCAGGCTGCCGCGACTTTGGACGAGCAGGCCGGCGCGGCGACGGCTTCGCGGAAGAATGCCGCCGCGGCCTCGAGCGCCCTGGCCGATGAGGTTCGCCGCGAGGTTGGCGATGGTACGGACCCGCGGAAGTTCGTCGAGGAAATCGACCGGTATGTGCCGTCCCGGGAGAGGGAGCTTCTCGGCATTATCGACGAGGCATCTAGGGCGGCCGCTGCGTATCGGGAAGACTTGAATGCCTCGCTGGTCGCCTTCGGCCTTGAAGGCGTCGGAGACAACGACCTGGCAATCGGGCGCGAGAGGCTTTCGGCTGCGCTAGAGGATTTCTCGCGTAAAGCAGCGCAGATGGACCATGAGTTAAGCGTGAAGGCTTCGCAAACGCGCGAGATCGAATCGCTGCGCCAAGAGCTTGAGGACTGGTCTCGCGGCTATGGGGTTACCGGCGCAGATCAACTTACCGAGCAGTGGTTTAAGGATATGGCCGATGCCGTCTCTAAGTACGAGAAGGCGGCATGGGAGTGTGCCGGCGCCAAAGAACGAGTGGGCAAAGCACAGGATAGCCTTAACTCCTGCGTGCAGAAGGCCGCGTCGTTTATGGTGCTTTGCGGAGCGCGGGTTCCTGATGATCCCAGCCAAGTCGCGACGCTTGCCCGCGATCTGGCAAATACCGCCTCTACGGTGCTTGATAGAAAGAAGGACCTCGTTGCTGCCGAAGCGCGACTCCGCGAGTGGATGAATAAAAACGCCGCTGCTCTTGCAGAGGTTCAGCAAAATGCCGCTACGGATGCGGCGGCTTCGCTTCTTGGCGCCCTTCGGTCGCGTCGCGACGATTTAATGAGCCGCCGTGCTCAAGTTGTTGAGCAGAGGTCCGCGTCTCTTGAAGGGCTCGAGGGCTTCTTGGCTGCCAAACAGCAGACCGAGCTTCTGTCCAAGGAACGTCAGAAGGCCAGCTCAGCTCTATTTACGGTGCAAACGACGGCGCGTTACCTTGAGGAAGCGCGCAAGGGGCTTGATGGCCGCTATCTTGGTGACCTTGGTTGCAGATTCGAGGATTATGCCGCCGCCTGGCTCGTCGACGATGAGGTTGATGCCGAGGTTACCAGCGAGTTTGGGGTTTCTCTCTATGATGGGAAGGCCTCGCACGATGTGGCGGGTTACTCCACAGGCTACCGCGATCTTCTCGACATGTGCCTGCGCATGGCGTTGGTGGATACGATTTACCAAGCCGAGGCACCTATGCTCATCATGGACGATCCGTTCTCGGCCCTCGACGAGCAGAAGCTTCGGCGAGCGTTCCGGCTGCTGGATACCCTTGCGGAGAAGTTCCAGATCGTCTACTTCACATGTCATCCCTCGAGGGTGGAGAATGCGCAGACGTTGGCAACGGCTTCTGATGGTGGGACGCCGTTTGTCCTGCCTGAGCAGCGCGAACGTCGTGAGCTGCCGCGGGCGAGGGCGAAGCGCGAGGCTGAGGAGCGGGCACGGGCTCAGGCCGAGCTCGTGGCATCCTTCAAGGTCGTGCCGGTGACCCAGGGCCGGGCGTCTATTCGTCCTGATGCGGCGTCGAGAACGGTGGCGAGCAATCTGTTCCAGGTGGGGTTTGAGCTCAATGCCGAGACGGGCATGCGAGACAACTCCTTCGAGGCCTTCTTTATCGATGAGAAGGGCAGGGTCCTTTGTGACCGTCAAAACATTCAGGTGTTAGATGGCCAGATCGTGCCGGACAGGGTGCGCTTTGATTTGACCTCGCGGGATGACAGCGGTTCAACTTACGAGCTGATCGTCCATGAGGATGGCCGTTCTCCCGAGGAGCTGGCTGCAAGGATTCCTTTCAAGGTCCAAATTGCCTTCGCAAACGATCTGTTTGATTTGTAATGAGAAGGGGCCTGGCACTCAGGAGTGTGAGTTTACGGTGGGAGCTGAATTGGGGTCCGAGCATATGTGGCGTCAACCGGACGACTTGGCCTTGTTCGCAATTTCGATTATATCTGGGGGGTGGCTAAGGTTTGATACATCCCGATTCGGTCAGAACGGTGCGCGCCGAGCCTTTTCAAGCACTGATATCAAGACGGGGAGCTTGGACACCCTCGGCGATTTCCTCTCTGCGGAGTATCCCGGTTGTTTTACTTCGGCACGCGAAGCGGTGAGCCTATTTGGCCGGCTAGCATTTGAACTTGAGAAGGACGAGTGTCTACGCATTCCGAGCGAGGCTGTTGCCCCTGGCCTGCGCGGCGCTTTAGGTGACGGCGGTCTTTCAGGGCTATCGCTGCTCGGCCTTGCTGCGTGTGGAGCCGCTATAACACTGTGGAAGCGGGAGGATACGTACTTACTAATCTATGATTGTCGCCTTAGCATTGGGATTCCTGGCTTCTTCGATCTGTGTGCTCGCATGGTTCGCGATCTTCGGATGATGAATCCGAATAAAGGGGCTACGTCAAGCGTAGGCCCGTCTTCTGTCGTCTTTCTCGGCAAACGCATTATCGAAGCCGACGGTTTTTTCGGCGACGTCCTTGAACCTGTTCCGGGTGTTCAGAGGAATCCGTTGGTTATTAATTTGGATTTGGACGCGACTTCGCGAGGTGTGACACATTCGGAACGGGGTAAGGCTTTGGGTAAGGAGGCCTTCCCTGGAGATGTAGAGGATGCCACTCGTTTTGTCGGTGTTTTATCTCAGGCGTATGGCATGGCTGCGAAAGGGCTGGTTGACACGCTTGCTGCTGCGGCCTATGCAAAGTCCCTGACCGAACACGAGAAGAAGCTTGCTGTTGAAAGGGAGAAGCAATGCGTCGGTGTGCAGATGGCATCAATATTGATGCTGGCGTATCGCGAATCCGTCATGAGGCTGCTTGGCGTCCTTACCGAAATAGTCCACGCAAAATCTGAGGTCGAGCGCGAGAACAAACTCGATTCCTGAGACAGGGGGCGCAGCTCAAAGTCGTCTCCCGTTACTTAGCTGTGGGCTAGACGGTTACTTGAACAGGTTCCTTAGGCGGCTTTCGATGACCTTGAGTTGACGGGATAGGCGGTGGCATCTGTTTGCTGCGCTTCGCGTGGTGTGCTCTAGCGAAGATATATCGGCCCGGCTGATGTCGCAGCCGGGCCGAAAGCTTGTTCGGGAATTTAAATTGATACGAACAGTCGTTCTTTTGCGTGGTAGAATTTAGCGTAAGCTACGAGGTAGCCAGAGCTGCACGGAGGCCCCCAATGGTACGTGTATGCGGGTGACGGCAAGGCCGTTGCACTGGTGAGCCCCGCGCAGGCACGCGCCCCTGTGCGCCAGCAGAATAAAAGCTGGCATCCAATCCATCAGAAGTTTTATAGACCGTGGATAAACGGGGTGTTCAATCATGCAGAAAAATGCCAACGAGATTGTTCTGTTCGAGTCCTCCGACGAGCAGGTGTCCCTGCCGGTGAGCGTGGATGAGGAAACCGTCTGGCATAGCCAGGCCCAAATGTGCGAATTGTTTGACCGTAGCCAGTCCGTCATTGCAAGGCATATCAAGAATGCCTTTTCTGAAGGTGAAATCGATAAAGAACGTAATATGCAAATTATGCATATTGCCAGCTCAGAGCGCCCGGTCTCTTATTACAACTTGGATGTTGTTATCTCTGTCGGTTATCGTGTCAAGTCGCGTCGCGGCGTGGAGTTTCGCCGCTGGGCAACGGGTGTTCTGCGTGAGTACGTCATGAAGGGCCACGTCGAGAACAAGCGCCGGCTCGAACAGCTCGGCCAGATTGTGAGCGTGATGGACCGTGTGCCGGAGTCCCTCGGCGCGGCGGACATCCTTTCTGTTGTTAAGGCCTACACGGGCGCGCTCGATCTCCTCGACGACTATGACCATCAGCGCGTCGCTAAGCCGCAGGGAAGCGGCGATGCCGTCCATGTGCTTGAGTACGACGAGTGCCGCGAGCTTATTGAATCCATGAGGTTCGCTGGCGAGAGCAGCTTGTTCGGTGTGGAGAAGGACGGGTCGTTCAAATCGAGTATTGCCGCGATTTACCAGGGGTTCGGCGGCCAAGAACTTTATCCGAGTCTCGAGGAGAAGGCTGCCAACCTGCTCTACTTCGTCACGAAGAACCATTCGTTCCTTGACGGCAACAAGCGAATAGCTGCTTCGCTCTTCCTCTACTTCCTTGACGTCAACGGGGCGCTTTGGGTCGACGGGCGCAAGCGTGTTCCCGATAGCGTGCTCGTCGCAGTTACCATCATGATCGCGGAGTCGAATCCGGAGGAGAAAGAAGCCATGGTCGCGTTGGTCATGAGCTTCTTGTCGCCCCAGTTCTCGTAGTCGCGTTATTGTGCCTCCCATCGCGTGGGGACATCGCACGCGTACGCATAGCGGCCTGCCTGAGCATCCGGGCAGGCCGACTATCCCTCCGTGGCGTTTGCCAGCGTGAGGTCCTGGCTGTCCAAGTGGTCACCGCACGTTGAGTTTCGATAAAGCGGCGCGTTGGCGCTCTTTGTTGGGATTAAGTAAGGTTAACTCTAATGCCGAGATGTGATTGCGGTGTTGAATATCCGCTTCCTAAGACTCGTTTATGCGGCTATAAAGAAGGTCATGCTCGCCGTTGGTCTGTTTCATTGCCCTCGCATCCGTTTTCCTACCCGCCGCGCTGATCATGCTGCTGTTCGTTACGTTCCTTCCTGGCTCTATCATGATGCTTGTTCAGCCTCTCGAGGTAGTTCGACGTCCTCGCCGGCGTGCATGTTTACACCACCTTATGGACGTGACCGCGCTCGGCCACGATGTTGCTGCTTGGCGGGGGAGTGGTAGTATCACCACACCACATGAGGCGGCGAGAGGACCTTCCATGAAGCCCAAGGAGAGCCGGTTGCGCCCGGTGCCCAAAACCAATGCAAGTATGTCGGCAAAGGCCGAGCTCTACCGGTATATCCAGGGCCTCGAAAAGGGTGCCGACGTCAAGCTCCCGGCCGAGGTCGAGCTATCCGCGAGGCTCGGCGTGAGTCGCGTGACCCTGCGCCGCGTGCTCGCAGAGCTCGAGCAAGAGGGCCTTGTCCTGCGGATGCACGGCCGCGGTACCTTCGTCAACCCCGAGGCCTTCGACCTCAAGCCGAACCTCATGCTCGGGCTCGAGTTCCTCGAGCTGCTGCGCACCTGCGGCCACGAGGCGCGCTCTGAGGTCGTCGGTTTCCGCCGCGTGCCGGCCGACGAGCGCTTGTCCGAGCTGCTGCGCGTCGAGGACGGCGCCGAGCTTTATGTGGTGGAGAAGGTCTACTACGCCGATGAGGTCGCCGCCATCGTGAGCGTCGACGTCTTTCCCTGCGAGGTCGTGGGCGACGCCCTCGTGCCCGAGGACCTCGGGGAGCCGTCCGTCTTCGACGTCCTCTCGCAAATGGGCGGCCGCTACGTCGAGCGCGACAAGATTCGTATCGAGGCGGTCCCGCGCACGGCCGTGGCCGAGAGCCGCGCTTGCCGCGAGCAGATGACCTGCGAGAGCGTTCTTGTCTTCACCTCGGTCAACTACGACCAGGACAATCGGCCGGTCATGGTGGATGCCGAGTACTACGACACGAGTATCGTCAAGTTCAGCTGCATGCGCGTGAAGTCGCCGCTGTAGGCACACGCGCCAAAGCCGCGCCCTTCTCGGTGACCCGCCCCGAGCCCCGGAACCACGCCGCCCAGTAACTGCCGGCATCGCCGAGCCCTAAAACATCGCCGCCCAGTAACCACCGGCATCGCCGAGCCCTAAAACATCGCCATCCAGCAACGGCAAGAAGAGAATCGCCCCGGATTCACGTCGCCCAGTAATCCATCGTTACTGGGCGGCGAACTTTTAGGGCGGTTAGCCCGCGGCCATTACTGGGCGGCGAACTTTTAGGGCGGTTAGCCTGCGGCCATTACTGGGCGGCGAACTTTTAGGGCGGATGGTCCGCGGATGTTACTGGGTGGCGTGCATTCGGGGCGCTCGACGATGCTCTGTTGCTGGGCGACGTGAATCCAGGGCGCGTGGAGTCCTACGATCGCTCTACAAGCGTTTATTGCCACCTGCCGCGTGGCGTGTTTCCCCTACGAAACACATGTTTCACGAAACGTTCGCTGTACAGAGTTTAAAGGTAATACCATACTACCTACCAGAGGCCCGCAGAGGGACGGGCTGAGAAGGGAAGAGGACCCGTTATGCTCAAGAACTCGTTTACCCGCCGCCAGCTCGTCTCGGCCTCCGCCGCTGCCGCTGCTGCGCTCGGCCTCGCCGCCTGCGGCTCCGGCTCCGCGTCGACCAGCTCCGCCTCCGGCGACTCTGCCGAGAAGAAGGCCTACAAGGTCGCCATGATCATGACCGGCATCACCACCGACGGCGGCTGGGACCAGGCGCACTATGAGTCGCTCAAGCGCGCGCTCGAGTCCCACGCCAACTGGGAGATGCTCGAGCCCAAGGAGAACTGCGCCATCGCCGACGCCGCAACCGCGGCCGAGACCTATGTCGACCAGGACGTCGACCTTATCGTGGGCAACGGCAACGAGTTCGCCTCCGCCTGGGCCGAGGTCGTCGCCGACGCCGCCGGCTCTCACCCGAATGTCCACTTCCTCATCACCAACACGGACCCCGAGGTCGAGCTCGCCGACTACGAGACGACCGCCAACGTCGAGACCGTCCTGCCTGAGTTCACGCAGCTCGGCGCTCTTGCCGGCGTGACCGCGGGCCTCATGACCCAGACGAAGTCCATCGGCTTCATCGGCGGCATGAAGCTTCCGAGCACCCTCAGCAAATACGCCGCCTATCTCGCCGCCGCGCAGAAGGTCTGTCCCGACGTCCAGGGCCAGTACAACTTCGAGGCCGGCTTCACCGACGCGGCCAAGGGCACCCAGCTCACCGAGCAGTGGATCGCGTCGAACAATGTCGACGTCATGTGGGGCGACGCCTCCGCGGTCGACAACGGCGCCCGCCAGGCCCTCGAGGCCGCCGGCGCCGATACCCACTTCGACATCGCGCAGCCCATCGACGTCATGGGCGACTCCCAGCCGACCGTCATCGTCTCCACGGTCACGGACTGGAAAATCGACCAGGCCATGGACGACGTCGAGGCCGGCTCCTTCGGCAACGGCACGGCGATCACCGCGAGCATGGACAACGGCGGCGTCTACCTGGGCACTTTCTCAGATAAGGTCCCCGCCGACGTCCAGGCAAAGATCGAGGAGTACGCCGAGCAGGTCAAGGCCGGCACCTTCCTCACCGACGACGAGGTCGCGGCCATCAAGGCGACCCTGTAGGCGCGGCTAGCGCAGTTGGGCTCGGCCGAGGGCGCCCGCGCGGCCGAGCGAGGGCAATCGAGAAACGAACATGAGAGGGGAGCACACGATGTACGACGTGGCGGAAATGAAAGACGTCCTCGAGGCCGGTCTGGGGCGCGTGCCCTGCGACCTTAAGCTGCAGAACGTCCGGCTGGTCAACGTCTGGTCCGGCGAGATCTACCCGACCGACATTTACGTCAAGGGAAAGAGGATCGTCTCCATTGATCCTGATGCCGCGCTCGACGCCCGCGAGGTTATCGACTGCGGCGGCCGCTTCGCCACGCCCGGCCTCATCGACGCGCACATGCACGTGGAGACGACCTGCCTCACGCCCGAGGCGCTCTCGGCCCTCGTGGTGCCGAGCGGCACGACGACGCTCTGCGCCGACCTCATGGAGATCGCGAACGTGGCCGGCCCCGAGGGCCTCAAGGCCATGCTCGCCAACATGGAGTCCATACCCTGCCGCATGCTGCTCGAGATCCCCTCGCGCGTGCCGACCGCGCCCGGTCTCGAGACCACGGGCGGAGTCCTCGGCGTCGAGGAGGTGGCCGAGCTTCTTGCCATGGACGAGTCCATCACGCTCGGCGAGCTCGACCCCTCGAAGATCCTGGGCGTCATGGACGAGTACCTGCAGAAGGTCTCGGGCGCGCTCGGTCAGCGCAAGCTCGTCAACGGCCACGCCATCGGGCGCATGGGCCAGGAGCTCAACGTGTACGCCTCGGCCGGCATCAGCGACGACCACGAGTGCGTGACCGGTGAGGAGATGATGGCCCGCCAGTGTGTGGGCATGTTCACCCTGATCCGCGAGGGCAGCACCGAGCGCAACCTCGACGCGCTCGTGGGGCGTGCCCTCGAGGGAGATTGCCGCCTCGACCACCTGTGTTTCTGCACGGACGACAAGCATCCCGGCGACATCATGCGCGAGGGCCACATCAGCTACAACGTCCGCCGCGCCATCGAGCTCGGCATGGCGCCGGCCGACGCCGTCTCCATCGGCAGCCTCAACGCGGCCAAGCACTTCCGCATGGAGGACTGGATGGGAAGCGTCGCGCCGAGCCGCCTGGCCGACGTGCTTATCGTCGACGACCTCGCGGACTTCAAGCCGGCCATGGTGTTCTTCGAGGGCAAGCTCGTGGCTGAGGACGGCAAGCTGCTCAACGAGCCGCAGGTCGGGGACTATCCCGATTGGATCCGCGACACGGTCCATCTCAAGCAGCCCATCGATGCGACGAGCTTCTCGCTGCCGGCGTCGGTGGAGGAGGGCACGGTCCGCGCGAACGTGATCCGCATGATCGAGCGCCAGATCATCAACACCTGGGCCGTGGAGGAGATGCCCGTCGCGGGCGGCCAGATCCAGGTCGATCCCGCGCGCGACATCCTCAAGCTCTCCGTGGTTGAGCGCTACGGCAAGAACGGCAACGTGGGCACGGGGCTTGTCCAGGGCTTCGGCCTCGCGCGCGGCGCCCTCGCGTTCTCCACGAGTCACGACCACCACAACATCGTCTGCATCGGCGTGGACGACGAGAGCATGGCCACGGCCGTCAACGAGGTGGCGCGCATCCATGGCGGAATGGCCTGCGCGGACGGCGAGAAGGTCGTCGATTCGCTGCCGCTCGTCATCGGTGGCCTCATGAGCGATCGCCCCGCGGTCGAGGTCATGGCGGCGGTCGACCGCATGAACGAGTCGGCGGCGTCGCTCGGCTGCTCGCTGCCGTCGCCCTTCATGGCGCTCTCGTTCATCTCGCTGCCCACGGTGCCTGAGCTGGGGCTTACCGATAAAGGCTTGGTCGACGTGATTGCGCACGAGCTGATCGACGTCGAGGTCGGGGCTTAGGGCGAGCCCGGGGGGGCGCGACGGCTTGCGAACGGCTCTGTTCAGCGATGGGTAGGGCTGCCTGGAGAAGCACCCTTGCGCCCCAAAACCGTGCCGCCCAGTAACTTCGCGTTGCTGGGCGGCACGGTTTTGGGGCGGATTGCCCCATTTCGCTACTGGGCGACGGGCTTCCGGGGCTCTTCTCATGGCGTCGTTGCTGGGTAATGCGTCTCTAGGGCTACTCTCGCCGCGTCGTTGCTGGCATGCGCGCCTTTTAGGCTCGGGGTTGGCGCTGCGAATCGGCGGGGCTCCGCGACGACGCCGAGAAACCCCGTCTTGCCGCGAGAAACCCCGTCTTGTATCGAGGCGCCCGTCTTGCAGCGAGAAACCTACCCTGCATCGAGAGACACACCCTGCCCCGAATAGCCCGCCCTGCCCCGAGAAGCTCGCCATCGGCTCTACGCGAGGCTCCTTGCCAGCGCGCGAACCTCGTCGAGGGCGGGGGAGGTCTTCATGCTGTCGCGCTCGACCATGCCGTTTACGCAAATAACACCCAGGTCATCCCACTTGCAGTAGGAACAGGTCGCACGATACTGCGCGATGGCCGCGTCGTAGACCCCATCGCTGTGGCTGTCCAGCAGAAGGGCCGTCTTGTGGAACGGGAAGCCGATCCCGCCGAAGGCGTACATGCGGTCGATCGCGGCCTTCTCCTGCGCCGTGATGTCGAACCAGTAGATGGGCGACGCGAAGACGACCGCCTCGGCGCCGCGGAGCTTCTCGATCACGCCGGCCATATCGTCCTTCTGGACGCACTCGCCGCCGTGCTCGAAGCAGAACTTGCAGCCCAGGCAGCCGGCGATCTTCATGCGGCCGACGGGCACGACCTCGACCGTGTGCCCGACCTCGCGCGCCGCCTCGGCGAACGCGTCGCACATGATGTCGGTGTTGGCACCCTTGCGCGGGCTGCCGCTCAGAACCACGATATTCATCTTGTCTCCTCTCGCTCGCCCGGCCCCCGCCGGGCGTTTGCGGCAATGATAGCCGAGCGGGCGCTGCCGGGGAGAGGCGTGGGGCCGGATCGCGGCCGTGCGTTGTGCAATATGGGGTGATGACAGCGGGCCGGGATGGTGCGTTGTGAAAACGGGCGTGATGGCAGCGAATAGGGGCGATAAGTTGCGAAATAGGCGGTGATGGCAGCCCGCAGGCACCTCTCCGCTGCCATCACCCTCATTTCCACAACTCGCGGTCCGCCTGGACTGCCATCACCCCCATTTCCGCAACTCGCGGTCCGCCTGGGCTGCCATCACCCCTAATTGCGCAACTCGCGGTCCGCCTGGACTGCCATCACTCTCATTTCCACGACTCGAGAGCTGCGCCTATTGCCATCACGGGCTTTTCCGCAACTCGAGATCCGCCGCCGTGCTTGATGAGATCGGCAAAATGTAGATGCTCTCACCGTCCGTCGCATGAGGGAACTCGGCTCAGAATGCTGATTTATTTGCTTTGGTTTGGCTGCGAAGCCCGGGCCGAGAGGCTCAATTCGGATAAAGCAAACAAAGCAATCCCCAGCTCTAATGAGATTCCCCCTTGCTCGCTGAGGGCCTAAGCCGGCGGAAAAGCGCCCCGACCGGCCCGCCGACGATCTCGTCTTCTTCGATATAGTTGACTCGTCCGCATTCCGTGCAAGTCCATTCGTTGCGCCAATCGTCGAAGCCGTCCTGGGCGTTTAGCACGGCGTCGCAGTTGTCGCAGTGCCATACGACGCCCGGAAAGCGCCTGGTGACGCTTGCTTGTTCCTCGGCGTCTCCGAAGAGCTGCTGTCCGCAAAGGACGCAGGTCCAGTAGTCGTTGTCTGGATTGAATCCCTGTTGAGCCTCGAGGCTCGCGCCGCAGTTGGGGCAGGTGTGTTCGTCGGTCATTGTGATTCCCTTCTGTTGATGGCGGTGATGTCGGGCGTCTCTCGTTAGAGGGCTTGGGAAAGTCGCGGGCGAGGTGGCGGTCGGCGTTTCCTCGCGGCGAGGCCGCTGTTTGACTCACTATACGTACGCTGCGGTTGATTCGTGTTTCCGACGGGAGCGCTAATCGGGTAACGGTTCAAATCGATAGGAGGCCCGGCCGGCGGTTTGTGTGGAGACGGCTTTCATAAACTGCTCGAGTGAGCGTCTTAATTCAGGATACGTGGGTATCGGTTCGCCGCGAGCCGATGTTTTCGCAGATGGATGTTAAGCAGACGGCGCTATTTGCCGGTGGCTACCCTATGAGTCTGAATTAAGACGCTCACTCGGCGAAGTTGGCTATGCTTGGCTCGCGCGAAAAGGTCTCGAGGGCTGAAACTAATCGTTTTCGGGTCCGCCGGCGGTCACTTGCCGGGCTGCCACGAGGATCGCGCGACCAAAAAGCGCTTAAGTGCACGACTTGTTGCGGGATGCGCGGGTATCCCGGGGTGACTCCTTTACGTTTCCACAGGTCGGCGAGGTGCGGTTTCTCGAATGGCCGGTCGGATAGCCGTAGGCCTCAAATTTAGACATGCGCTTACGGTTTTTTGCCGGGCAGATACGCCCCGCGCCGCCTCGCGCTCCCGTTCCGCCCAAAAAACAAAGCGCCCGCGGGGCCCGAGGCGGCGAATCAGCGGGCAATTAAGCCCAACAATCCGTCTCCCCAGGCCCCGCGGACGCCTGCAATGGCAAAGCCGGCGCGAACCCGCGTCGATAAGCTTCCTCCTACATGCCCTTCGGCTGCAGCTTCGGGCGAATCACAAAGATGACCAACAGGAATCCGACAAACGTGACCACGGCCGCGGTCATGAACACCGCGCAGACGCCGTTCTGGATCAGGGCGGCGTTCGTCGGGTCGGCGGCGGTGTTCATGTTGTACGCCGCGCCGAACACGGCGGCCGCTATGGTGTTGGCCAGCGAGTTCACGAAGTTGACGAGCGAGGTGCCCACGCCCATGTCGGCCGGGGGCAGCGTGGCTTGCGCGGTCGGGGTGATGGAGACGGCGCGGAAGCTCTCGGCCACGCCGGTCACGGTGATGGCCACGAAGTAGACGGCGATGGGCATCGCGGCGTTGGTAAAGCCGAGCGCGAGCATCGGCAGCGAGACGAGCAGCGTGCCGATGGCCATGGCCTTCCACGCGTTCGCGGACTTCTTGCCGACCCAGACGCCGGCCACGGTGGGCAGCACCATGGTGAGGATGGTGCGCGGGAACTGCAGCGACCCCGCCAGGCCGGTGGACGCGCCGAGCACCTTCATGGCGCCGATGGGCGCGTAGGTATTCATCGCGGTGGTATAGAAGTAGCAGATAAAGCCGATGACCAGCAGCATCGTGTACTGCTGGTTGCCAAAGAGGCGCAGCGGGATGAGGGGCTCGACGGCCTTCTCCTCAATCTTGATGAAGGCGACGATGGCGGCGATGCCCACGACGAAACCGCCGATGATGGCGGGGTTGCCCCAGCCCATGGACGAGCCGAAGTTGAGCGCGAGCAGGATGCCGCAGAGCGCGACGACGAGCGCGCAGATGCCGGCGACGTCGATCTGGACCTTGCCCTCTCGCTTGATGTTGGGCAGATTCAGGCCGATGAGCAGCACGCCGGCGATCAGCGGCACGGCGGGCATGAGGATGGCCACGGTAAGAAGCCCCATGTCGGTGAGGATGCCGGCGATGATGGAGCCGCCGAAGCCGCCGACCGCGATGGCGGTGGCGAGCATGCCCATGGCCTTGGGCACGTCTTTGCGCTCGTTGATGAGGCCCGCGATGATGTAGGGCGCGGCGGTGAAGGCGCCCTGCGCGAACCCGATGAGCAGGCGCAGCACCATGAGCGGCACGAGCGAGCGCACGAAGGCGAACGCGCAGCCGGCGACGGCGCAGATGATGCCCGGTATCACGACGATGTTGCGGCGGCCGATGAGGTCGCCGAGCTTGCCGCCGATGGGCGTCATGATGCTCACGCCCAGGCTCGCGAAGATGGTGAAGAGGCTCACGTAGCCCATGGCGTCGACGCTCTCGAGGATGGGCGAGGTGAGGGTCGCGAAGACGAGGCCGTACATGGCGACGGAGAGCATCATGCAGACGCATCCGGCCTGGACGGCGCGCTTCTTGCCAGGCGGCAGCGGGATGGCTACCTGCGGCGCGTTGGTGGATTGTTCTGCCATGTGGGGGGTCCTTTCTCTGTTGGGAAGAAGGGCGGCGGGGGTGGGCGGCCTTACGCCTGGTGCTCCTCGAGCCAGCGGGTCGCGCAGTGGGCGAGGAAGGCCGGCCCCTGGTCGCAGACGGCCTCGTTGAACTGGACCTTCGGGTTGTGCGCGTTGTAGGCGCCGCGCTCATCGGGGTAGCCGGCCGAGATGTACATGAATGTGCTCGGGATCCGCTCGGCGATGGTCGCGAAGTCCTCGGAGGCGCTGGCCTCGATGCCGGGGTAGGGCATGAGGCCGGGGACGGGCAGCTCCTGCATGTAGCCCACGATCTCTCGGGTGAGCTCGGGGTCGCAGATGAGGGGCGCCACGTCGGAGAGGGCGGTGACCTCGGCGGTGGCGCCGTAGGCCTCGGCGGTCTTGGTCGCGACTTCGCGCATGCGGCGCACCATGAGCTCGCGGGCACCCTTGTCGTTGGAGCGGATGGTGCCCTCGAGCACGGCGGTGTCGGGGATGATGTTCGCCGCGGTGCCGGCCTCGAAGTGGCCGACCGTCATGATGGCGGCCTTGGTGGGGTCGACCTCGCGGGCCATGATGGCCTCGAGCGCCAGGTAGACGTGGACGGCGGCGTTGATGGGGTCGATGGAGTTCTGCGGGTAGGCGCCGTGGGAGCCGCGTCCGCGCACCTCGATCTTGAAGCCGTCGACGGAATACATCATGGTGCTCTTGTCGTTGTACATAAAGATGCCGACGGGCATCTTGCCGGCAGCGACGTGGTAGGCGAGGGCCGCGTCGGGCTTCGGGTCCTCGAGGATGCCGGCGTCGATCATGTCCTTGGCGCCCTCGAAGGTCTCCTCGGCAGGCTGGAACATGAACTTGACGGTGCCCTTGAGCTCGACTTCGTTCTCCTTGAGCATGCGTGCGGCGGTGAGGAGCATCGCCGCGTGGAAGTCGTGGCCGCAGGCGTGCGCGGTCTTGCCGTCCGGGCAGGCGAAGGGCTCGCCGGACTCCTCGGGCATGGGCAGGGCGTCCATGTCGGCGCGCAGCAGGATGACGGGGGAGCCGGAGCCCAGGGTCGCCGTCACGCCGTGGCCGCAGGCGTGCGGCTCGAGGCCGTACTCGGTGAGCTTCTCCGTGACGAAGGCGCAGGTCTTGGGCGTGTTCAGGCCCACCTCGGCGTTCGTGTGGATGTGGCGGCGGTTGGCGATCGTCTCGTCCTTGAGCTCGCAAGCTCGCTGGTAGTAGTCCATGGCGCCTCTTTTCGCTGGATTACACATGTTGTGTAAATGTCTCAAAGCAGTGTGTCGCACGGGTTTCCGGCAGGTGAGAAGGGCGCGACGGGTTGGGGCGCGCGGTTTTGCGAGTGCTTTGCGGGCTGTGGCGGCCGCCTTCAACTCCTGGAGGGCCCGGCGTGACGAAAAATCGCCTCCGTGTGGGATTTAATTCGGGTTGGGCAAGTAGCCGAGGGTCGAGCCGCTGCGTTTCCGCAGGTCAGAGGCTTGTGCTTTTTGGGGTCTACTCCGGGGTTCCGAATTAAATCCCACACGGAGGCGTTTTTTGATTTCGCGGGGGCTCGGCGGCCGTTGGCAGCCGATACCGGGCCGGCTTTTGCCGGGCCAGAACCCCGAATCCGCCAACAGGCGTTGCGTTTGCGTTGCGAAGAGGCCCGCGTCGGCCCGTCGTTCCCGACCCCGGCGTTAGCATGGCGAGCAAATACGCCTGCGAGAGGGGAGGGCCCATGGCCCAGATCAGGCCTTTTACCGATGAATACGAGGAGTACCGCCGCGACGAGTCGCGCAGCTCGGGCGAGGCGGAGACCATCAGCTTCCCGACGAGCGAGCAAGAGGTGCGCGGCGTCCTGCGCGAGCTCCACGCTGCCGGCACGCCCGTCACGGTCCAGGGTGCGCGCACGGGCCTCGCGGCCGGCGCCGTCCCGCACGGCGGCCACGTGCTCAACGTGAGCCGCATGTCCCGTTACCTGGGGATGCGTCAGGATGCGGACGGCACCTTCTACCTGGCCATGGAGCCGGGCGTGGTGCTCTCCGAGCTCCGGAAGCACCTCGCCGCGAAGAGCATCGCCCACGACGGTTGGGACGACGCGTCCCTCGCCGCTCTCGAGGCTTTCGAGGCGGCGCCCGAGCAGTTCTTCCCCACGGACCCGACCGAGGCCTCGGCCTGCATGGGCGGCATCGTGGCCTGCAACGCGTCGGGCGCCCGCAGCTATAAGTACGGCCCCGCGCGCCCGCACGTGACGGCGCTCAACGTCGCGCTCGCCGACGGCGACCTGCTCGTCCTTCGCCGCGGCGAGGCCCACGCCGACGGCCGCACCCTGCGTCTCGTCACCGAGTCGGGCCGTGAGCTCGCGCTCGACCTCCCCACCTACCAGATGCCCGCGACAAAGAACGCCTCGGGCTACTACGTGGCCGACGATATGGACGCTATCGACCTCTTCATCGGCGCGTGCGGCACGCTCGGCGTGATCACGCGAATCGAGGTCGCCCTCATGCCCGCACCCGCCGTCGTATGGGGCGTGAGCTGCTTCTTTGCCTCCGAGGCCGCCGCGCTCGACTTTACCGAGAAGGTCCGCCCTGCGCTTTCCCGCGCCGCCGCGATCGAGTACTTCGACGCCGGCGCCCTCGACATCCTGCGTCGCCAGCGCGAGGCATCGACGGCCTTCTCGGCATTGCCCGAGCTCGCCGACGACGCGGCCGTGTGCGTCTACGTGGAGCTCGACTGCGAGACCGAGGAAGAGGCGACGTCCGAGCTCTACCGCCTGGGCGAGGTGCTCGAGGCCACGGGCGGCTCCGAGGGCGCCACGTGGGTCGCGCGCACCGAGGTCGACCGCGAGAGCCTCATCTTCTTCCGCCACGCCGTGCCGGAGAGCGTGAACATGCTCATCGACGAACGCCGCCGCACCGATCCCACCATCACTAAGCTGGGCAGCGACATGTCCGTGCCCGACGAGCACCTGCACGACGTTTTTGCCCTCTATCGCCGCACGCTTGCCGAGGCGGGCCTGGAGTCCGCGGCCTGGGGCCACATCGGCAACAACCACATCCACGTCAACGTCCTGCCGCGCGACGCCGCCGACCACAAGGCGGGCGGCGAGCTCTTTGCCGGATGGGCTGCCGAGGTCACCGCGATGGGCGGCGCCGTGAGCGCCGAGCACGGCGTGGGAAAGATAAAGGCGGGCTTCTTGGCAACGATGTACGGGGCCGAGCACATCGCCGAGTCGGCGCGCCTCAAGGCGGAGCTGGACCCGAAGGGGCAGCTCGGGCGCGGGAACCTCTTTGGGGAGGACGTGCTCGAGGCGGCTTTGGAGCAGGTGGGCGCCGGGGCTTCCGGCGCCGCGGCCGACGCTGCCGCAGCCGGTGCCGACGCGCCGGTCGCCGGCGAGAAGGGAGGCGAGTAGCGTGGACATCGTCGTTTGCGTGAAGGCCGTGCCGTCCACGACCGAGGTCAAGATGGACCCGAAGACGAACACCATCGTCCGCGACGGCAAGCAGTCCGTGGTGAACCCTTTCGACGCGAGTGCGCTCGAGGTTGCGCTGGAGCTTAAGGACGCCCGAGCCGAGGTGGGGCTCGATACTCGCGTGACCTGCGTCTCGATGGGCATCCCGGCTACCGAGCGCCTGCTGCGCGATTGCGTGGCAAGAGGCGCCGACGCGGGCCTGCTGCTCTCCGACCGCGCCTTCGCCGGCGCGGATACCCTCGCCACGGCGTATGCCCTGACCTGCGGCATCGACGCCTTGCCGGCCGCGCCCGAACTCATCGTTTGCGGCAAGATGGCCGTCGACGGCGACACGGCCCAGATCGGTCCCGAGCTCGCGGGCGCTTTCGGCGTTCCGTGCGTGGCCGGGGTAACGGAGATCGTGAGCCTCGAGGAGGGCGGACTTACCCTGCAGCGCGACTCCGACGAGGGCTCTGAGCTGGTGCGCGTTTGCTTCCCTTGCGTGATCACCGTGTCCAAGGACGTGGCGACCCTGCGCATGCCGAGCATCGCCGGCGTGCGCGCGGGCGAGGCAGCCGCGATTGAGGTTCTTACCGCCGAGACCTCGGGCGCCGACACCGCCCGCTGCGGCCTTTCCGGCTCGCCGACGCAGGTCGTTCGCTCCTTCGTTCCCGAGCGCGAGCACGTGAGCGAGCGCGTCGAGGGGACGGTCGCCGAGCAGGCCGCGCGCCTGGCCAACATCGTGAGGGGGATGGAATAATGGCTGGTCTTCTGATCGATGCCGAGAAGTGCGTCGGCTGCGGCCGGTGCGTCCGCGCGTGCGCCAACGGCGGCGTGCGCATCGAGGGCGAGAAGCGCGAGCGCCGCGCCGTGGCCACGGGCGACTGCGTGTACTGCGGCAGCTGCGTGGACGCGTGCCCGGTGGGCGCCATCGCAATCGAGCGCGGGGAGGCCGCGGGCGCCGCGGACCTCGCTTCTTACTCCGGGATCTGGGTGTTTTGCCAGGTCGACGGTGCGGGCGCGGTGCTCCCTGTGGCCTTCGAGCTCCTGGGCCGCGCCCGTGAGCTCGCCGCCGTGCGCGGATGCGCCGTGACGGCCGTCCTGGGCGAGGGCCCGGATGCGCCTGAGGGCAATGCGGTCCAGCTCATCGCCGCAGGCGCCGACTCCGTGCTCCTCTGCCGTGACGAGCGCCTGGCCGGCAACGACGCCGAGTGCTACGCGCGCCTCATCTGCGACCTCGTGGACGAGCGCAAGCCGGAGGCCATCCTCTACGGCGCCACGAACTTCGGCCGCGAGCTCGCGCCCGGTGTGGCCGTTCGCTTGCAGACGGGCCTCACCGCCGACTGCACCGTGCTCGAGATGGACGAGGAGTCCGGGCTTCTCCACCAGACCCGTCCGGCCTTCGGAGGCAACCTCATGGCCACCATCATGTGCCCTGCGCATCGCCCGCAGATGGCGACGGTCCGCCCGGGCATCTTCAAGGCGCCCGAGCCGGACGCCGTGCGCGAGGGCACGGTCGAGCAGGTGCTTCTTGCCGCCGACGCTGCGCCGCGCGTGGAGGTACTCGAGCGTGCCACGCCGTCCGATGAGCCGTCCATTACCGAGGCCGAGCGCTTGGTCGTCGTGGGCCGCGGCATCGGCAGCAAGAAGAACCTCAAGCTGATGCGCCGCCTGGCCGACGCCCTCGGCGCCGAGATCGGCTGTACGCGCCCGGTCGTGGAAGCCGGCTGGCTCGAGTATCGCCACCAGGTGGGGCAGACGGGCGTCTCCGTGGCGCCGAAGCTGCTGGTCAGCGTGGGTGTCTCCGGCGCGATCCAGCACCTGGCCGGCATCAGCGGTGCCGAGTGCGTTGTTGCCATCAACGAGGACCCGGACGCGCCCATCTTCGGCGCCGCGCAGTACTCCGTGGTTGGCGACGCTGTCGAGGTCGTGACCGCGCTTCTCGCCGAGTTGGAGGGCTAGGAGACCCTGG
The DNA here is from genome assembly GCA_963605405.1 of bacterium. Taxonomy (GTDB): domain Bacteria; phylum Actinomycetota; class Coriobacteriia; order Coriobacteriales; family Atopobiaceae; genus Paratractidigestivibacter. The sequence goes on from CAVCUP010000021.1 coordinate 21,919, forward strand.
CGGGCCCTTTTCTGGGCTCGCTCAGGACATAAACGACGATAGTTGGGACCAGTTCGGCGGTTTGCCTGGTTGAGGACCTCATCGCCTAATGCCGACCTGGGCTTTTATGGCTGAGATGCACCGTCTTCTCGTTAGTTCTCGCTACTGGTCCCAACTTTCGACGAAATACATCCGATGGTCCGGTCGCGGACCACAAAGGATGAGTTTTTGTCGTCTGGCTTTCGGTGCGAGCAGAATAAATACAACGATAGTTGGCACCAGTCTGGCTCTTTGCTCGGTATAGGCTCTATTTGCCCAAAACTTAGCTGGGATTTTGCAGTAGAAACGACGGGTCTTCTTTCGAAACCGCCAGATTGGTCCCAACTATCGAAAAAAAACGTGTAATTATGCATGCTTGTACGAGGTCGCCGACGAGCCGACAGGTGTTGCATTTGCGCTTTGCGAGAGGGGACCACGGGGGCAGCTTTTCATCCGGATCCCGTTGCGCCTTGGGCGCTGCCCATGGTCTCTCCCTGGCGTCCCACCCGAAGGTAACGTGGAAGATGCGTATGATGCGCGGGATTTCCTTACCGGGACAAGTTTTTGGCGTGCCTCTGCAAGCAACTTTCGACTTTGTGGCAAGAAATGCCTTCCCGCGTGTGTTTCGCTTTGACTCAACTGGGGAAATGCTGGCGGCAGCGGCTCGATGAGACCTCTGGGGCGCCTGTAGGGCCGAGATTGTGCCGCAAACTCGAAACTTGGCTGCACATAGTGCGGCAGGGCGGCGTTTAGGCGGACCAAACGCGCCGCAAATAGCGCCCGGGCCCGTGAGGAAGGGAGGCGCAGTTTGTTACCGCTGCTAAATAATCTCGTCAGCTGGCATTCCGCCGATGCGTCCTGCTAAGAAAACGCGCTCGCTGGCACCAAGCACGTGCCAGCGAGCGCGAGGTTTTAGCACGGTACAGAAGCGTGGTGCCAACGGGCGTGAAGTTTTAGCGCGTGGCCCGGAGAAACGATGCCCGCTACCTGCGTGGATTCGCATGTCGCCAAGGTCCGCGCTCGTTTTCTTGCCTTAATGCCTATACCCGGTCGCGGAACTTGGCGGCGAGCCCCATGGCGGCAGGCACGACGACCATGGCATAGAGGACGATGCCCGCGAACATGACCACATTCTTTACTGCGGGGCCGAACGCTGCGTTTACCAGGGCCATTCCCACAGTGACCAGGAAGTAGAGCGGCACAATCGCGACGATTCCGCACACGAGGCGCTCACGCAGGGTGAGCTCACGGTCGAAGTCGAAACCGCGCCTCTCGACGAAGCGGGCCACAACGTAGCCGCCCACCAGGCCTATGCCCTGGAAAGAATCGAGGGTCATCTTGGCGGGGTCCACGAGCAGGCTGCCGTCCGCCGTGTAATCGAGCGGATAGGGCTTGAGCTGGAAATACGCGACCGCCGCCACGCAAAGGACGAGCCCGCCCGCCATAACGTAGAGGTCGCGGCGAGGGTCTGCGTCGGTCCAGGCCTCGAGCTTGTAGATCGCGAACATGGAGAGCGCTGTGGCGCCGAAGCCGATGACCACGTCCTGAGGCGTGTGGACGCCGAGGAAGTTGCGCGAGAACATGACCAGCGCGACGAATACCCAGAAAACCGCGCAGGCCACACGGCGGCCCTGCTGGCGCAGCCACTCGCCCACGCCGCCGAAGCAGGCCGTGGCCCAGGTAGAGTGCCCGCTTGGGAACGAGTAGCCGGTCGCGGCCACCTTCGCATCCCCGTAAGGGAGCACGCGCGCGTCCCGGATCCAGGGACGGTACACGCAGAACGTGAGCTTGAGCAGGCCGTTCACAAAGAGGCCCAGCGAGAGACCCCCGATGATGCGCTTGCCGGCCTGGCGGTCGAAGGCCCAGTACACGAAGCACATCATCAAAACGGGCAGCTCGCTCACGGCGATTTTGCTCACGATGCCGAAGAACTCCGGCAGCAGCGTGCCGGTGGCCTCGCGTAGGTTCTGGAGCAGGAGCAGATACTCGATGTCCATGGGTTTCTCCTTAGTTCAGGGGCGTCCGGGCCTCGCGCCGTCGGCGCGGGCTACCCATTCTAAACGGGCCGGGGCGGTCGGGCGTCGCGCGGGTATTTGCGCGACCGCTCAGGGCGCGATGGGCGCGGCTCTTTTCATGGGCAAGCCAACTGAAAAAACCGACGGGATCACCGTAGGCGTTATCGGCCGAAAATCGGCCCGGTAACGTCCGGGGTAATCCCGTCGGATTCTTTGGGTTGCCGAAGCGGCGCGGCGGCCGCGAGGCCGGCAAGCGAATGCCGCCGCGCCGGCGGATGCGGCGAGAGGCGCGCTGCCCCTAGTCCGGCCAGACGAACTCGGTGCGCCCGGCCTCGCCGCCGTCGATGAGCAGGTTCTGACCGGTCATGAAGCGGTTCGTCACGCCCACAAAGTAGATCCAGTCGGCGATCTCGGCGGGCTCGGCCCAGCGGCGCAGCGGCGTCAGGTCCATGATGCGCGCCCACATGTCTGCGTCATCCATCACCGGACGGTTGAGCTCGGTCGCCACGCCGCCCGGGTCCACGCTGTTGCAGATAGCCTGCGGGGCGAGACGCCCGGCCACGTTCTTCGTGTAGGCCGCGACGCCCCCCTTGCTCGCCGCGTAGACGGGAAACTCACTGCCCGTGTGGGCGCTCGCGGAGCCGACCATCACCACGGAGTGGATGCGCGGCGCGGGGGTCCGTCCGAGCTCGCGCTTCTCGCCTGTGCAGGGTCCCGCAAAGGCGTATCGCTCCGTCACGTTGATGGTGCCGCGCAGGTTCACGGCGAGGTCGTCGGCCGAGTTCTGCACACCGGCGTTGTTCACGATGACCTCGGGCTCAAGCCCATCCGGCAGACTCTCCGCGTCTGCCACATCGCAAATAAAGTGCTGGTAAGAAGCACTTTCTATGGTCGCCTCCGCAATGTCCAGCCCCCAGACGCGATGTCCCTCGGCCAAGAACTTCCTCGCCGTCGCGCGCCCGATGCCCGAGGACGTGCCGGTGATGAGAATGTCCATTACGCACGCGCCTCGAGCTCGGCTGCGTGCTTCTGCACGTAGGCCTCGCCCACGCCCTCGCGCTCCCAGCCGGAAGCCACGCGGAAGCCGACGGGCGAGAGCAGGATCTCGCAGGCGAGCTCGGCCAGCGCGCCCGTGATGGAGCAGGTGATGACCTGCACCGGGGTCCAGCCAAAGAAGTTGTACGAGACGATGAGCGCAAAGACCAGGTTGTCCACGAACTGCCCCACGCCGGTCGAGACGTAGCTGCGCAGCGCGAACTTGGCGAAGGAGCCGTCGTCGGTGAGGTGCCCGATGAACTGGTTGACGTGCGAGTTCACGAAGGAGGAGCAGAGCATGGCCACCGAGCTGCCGAGCACGACGTACCAAGAACCGCCGATGGTGGAGTTGAGCGCGGCGTTGACCTCGAGCGACTCGCTCGTGTAGTAGGCGCCCCACATGCCGGGCGCGAGGCTGACGAGCCAGAAGAGAAGGCTCACGGCCAGGTTGCAGGCGAGCGCCATGATGGAAACCTTGACGGAGGCCTTGGGCCCGAAGCGCTTGCAGATCATGTCCTGGCACAGGAACGCGACCCAGCTCAGGGTGAAGCCGCAGTCGAGCGCGAGATAGGGGAAGCTCACGAGCTCTTTGTTCGCCAGCAAGTTCATGAGGATGACGCTCACGACGAACACGGTGATGGTGGAAGCAGGGATGCTTCGCAGGAGGATCTTGTAGTCCTCAAGGGTCTCTTTAAGCATGGATATTCCTTTTCTCCTTTGGTTTTAGCTTCTAACGCGCTGGATATCGGACCCGAACAGCGCGGGCGACCACCCGCAGGCGGTGCGCCGTAGCAGAGGATAGCACGCGAGGGGCGAAGGCACGGCGGGCGGCGAGAAGGGCGCTGAATCGGCGGGTGCCGAGAAGGGCGGGTGTCGAGAAGAGCGGGTGCCGAGAATGGCGCAGAACCGCCGCACGGGGAGAAGGGCGCAGAATCGACGCACAGCGAGAAGGGCATGGAATCGGCGGGTGCCGAGAAGGGGCGCAGAACCGCCGCACAGCGAGAAGGGCGCAGAGCCGGCGAGCGGCGAGGGGCGCCCGGCCATCGGCCGAGGGTCGCGCAATTGAACACGCTGTTCAGAGGAATTTCCCCATCTACCTGGTATATTTTGACTGCAAAGGGGTTGCGTCCGCGCGCCCCGGCGCCTCTCGCACAAGCATCTCTTGCGTAGGAAGGGGAGCCATCATGGATTCCGTCGACCTCAAGTCCCTGCTCGACCTTTACGGCTACGCCGATGCGCCCATCCAGATCGCCCTCGTCATCGTGGCCGGCCTTATCGTGGTCGTCGGGCTCGTTTCCCTCGTGGTCTCGATTTGGCTGAGCATCTCGTATATCAAGTACAACAAGCAGCAGAACAGCGCCGGCGTCACCGGTGAAGAGGCTGCTCGCCGCATCCTCGACGACAACGGCCTCCAGCACATCAAGATTAAAACCAGCGGCTCGCTCATGTTCGGCAATAGCTACAGCCACTACTTCAAGAAGGTCCGCCTGCGCCGCCGCACCATCGAGAAGACGAGCGTCGCCTCCCTCGCGATGGGTAGCCAGAAGGCCGCGCTCGCGGTGCTCGACAAGGAGAACGACCCCGATATGCGCAAGCGCGTCCGCATGATCCCGATCATCTCGTTCGGGCCGTTCGCCTTCATCCCGCTCGTGGCCGTGGGCCTCGTCATCGACGTCGTCGTGTTCGATGGCGCGGGCTGGTGCACCGTCGCGGCGTCCGTCGCCGGCCTGCTGTTCTATATCTTCTCGCTGGCTCTCTCCGTCTGGACCCTGCGGACAGAGAAGAAGGCCCAGGAGCGCACCTACGAGCTGCTGCGCGAGGAGCGCATGGCCACCGAGGCCGAGATCGCCTCCATGCACAAGCTCTTCCGCCTGTACAACATCCAGTACATCAACGACATCATCCTCTCGTTCCTCGAGGTTCTCTACTACGTGCTCCAGATCCTGGCGAACAAGGACCTCAAGGTCAGCGACTAGGCTCGCGGCTCGCTTTCTAAAGAGATGGCATCAAATAAGAAACGGACCGTGCTTCATTCGGAGCACGGGCCGCGCGTTTTTTGCTGCTATAGTTCCCGCGCGACGGCGTACGCGGCGGCGACGGCGTCGCGGATATTGCCGGGGGCCTTCGCGTCGCCGATGACATGGACCGCGACACCGGCGGCCTCGAGGGCCTCTACCAGGGACGGGTTCGCGCGGTAGCCGAGCGCGAGGACGAGCGTGTCTGCGTCTGCGATCACGTGCTCGGCGCCGTCCTTCTCGTAAGCGATCGTCTCCTCGTCCACGCGCGTGACCTTCGCGCCGGTAACGGCCTTGACGCCCTTAGACAGCATACGGGTGATGAGGACCGCGCGGCCCGCGCCGGATTCGTTGGCCGCGAGGACCTCGCCCATCTCGAGCAGGGTGATCCGGCGGTTCGTCTTGGCGAGGTCGTTGACGAGCGGGGCCAGGTAGTCGGCCGTCTCGCAGCCGACGGAGCCCCCGCCCACCACGACGATGCGGCGGCCGGGGTGGACGCGGCCGCAGAGGATGTCGTCGGCGGTGCACGCCTGCTTGAAGCCCGTCATGGACGCGGGGGCCACGGGCTCGGCGCCGTACGCGGCCACGACCTCGTAGCCGGCGTAGTCGCGCGCGACGTCCTCCGCCGAGAGGCGCGTGCCCAGGCGGACCTCGACGCCCTCCTGCTCAAGGCGCCTGGCCTGGAACTTGATCACGCGGCAGAGGTCCTGCTTGGCGATGGGCACGGCGGCGATGCGCATGGTGCCGCCGACCTCGTCCTGGTCGTCGACGAGCACGACGTGGTGCCCGCGCCGGGCCGCGACGAAGGCCGCCTCCATGCCGGCCGGCCCCGCGCCGATGACGAGCACGTCCTTCTTCGCGTCTGCGGTGCCGACCGCGCCGTCGTCGCCCTCGACGTCGGGGTTCACCGTGCAGGAGATGGGCTTGCCGAACATGATGCCGTTGAGGCAGCGCAGGCAGCCGATGCAGGGACGGATGTCGGCGGTGCGGCCCGCGGCTGCCTTCTCGGCGAAGCGCGCGTCGCAGACGTTCGCGCGGCCCATCATGCAGGCGTCCGTCGCCCCGTTCTCGATGAGTTCCTCGGCGACCCAGGCCTCGGTGATGCGCCCGACCGTGGCGACCGGGATGGACGCGCGGCGCTTGATCTCTCGCGAGAAATCGGCGTGGCTCGCGGGCCTCGTGCCGTTGCCGGGGATGGCGCTGCCGCGCTTGATGGTGGTGCCGCCGGATACGTGGAGCATGTCGACGCCCGCGCGCTCGAGCTGTTTGGCCACGTAGACCATGTCGTCGAGGGTGAGGCCGCCCTCCGAGCGCTCGTCTCCGGAGATGCGCACGTCGATGATGAAGTCCTCCCCGCAGCGCTCGCGGACCTCGCGCACCACATCGAGCGTGAGCTTGAGGCGGCCGTCGATGTCGCCGCCGTACTCGTCGGTGCGCTTGTTGTAGAGCGGCGAGAGGAACCCGCCGAGCAGGCCGTGGGCATGGGCCGCGTGAATCTCCACGCCGTCGGTGCCGGCGCGGAGCATGCGCTCGGCCGCGTCGCCGAACTGCCGGACGATCACGGCGAGCTCGTCTCTCTTCACGGGGCGCGGCGCCTCGCGCGCGTAGTAGGGGCCGACGAACGACGGGGCTATGAGCTGCGGCGTCCCGGGGACGGGGAAGGCCATGAAGGCGGGGTGGAAGAGCTGGGGCAGGATCTTTGCCCCGTGCTCGTGGACGCCGGCGGCGAGCTTCTCCCAGCCGGGGACGAATGAGTCGTCGGCCATGCACATGTCGCCGGGCAGGTAGACGTAGGTCGGCTCCACCGTGACCACCTCGGTGACGATGAGGCCGACGCCTCCCTTGGCGCGGTTGGCGTAGTGCTCGACGAGCGCGTCGGACACGTGCCCGTGGTCGACGGCCAGGTTCGTGGACACCGGCGGCATCCAGAGGCGGTTCTTAACGGTCTGCGTCCCCACCTTGATGGGCGAGAAGAGCCGCGGGTATCTCTCGGAAGACGCGGCGGTGGATGTGCTCGGCATGGGCCTCTCCGTTTCCCTCGGGCGCGTGCGGCGCTCATCGCCGCAGCGTATCTATTGTGGGCATGCGGGTCCATGGGCGCGGCGTGTTTGCGACGGGCGGCGGGTTTGGGGCGTGAGCGGGCTGTTCGCGGGGTTGGGCGCGGGGCGTCGTGCGCGCGGGACGGCCCGGCCGCTTCTTGGCGAGAAACCCGGGTGGGCAGGACGGTCCGGTCGCTTCCTGCCGAGAAACCCGGGCGCGCGTGGGCGGACAGGGGCGGAGGGCCCTCCCTTCTCCCTACCGCATGTCGAGGACCCTCGCCATGGCATCGACGAAGCGCTGGACATGCGGGGCGGGGTCGCGCGGGTAGGCGAGGAAGCACGGGACCTCGATGCCGCAGTCGAGGGGCACGCCGACGAAGCCGGGGTGGATGCCGGACCAGGCGCCGCTCGTGACCACGACGTCGCCCGCCTCGGACGCGTCGTTGAAGAGCGCGTAGTCGAAGCGCTGCACGTCGACGACCTCGACGCCGTGCTCGCGCTTGAGCTCATGGCGCAGCTGGTCGGTCGCGTCGTTGGCGTGGCGGAGCATGCGCACGCGAATGCCGCGCAGGTCATCGAAGGTAAGGGACGCTTTGCGCGCGAGCGGGCTCGTGCCCACGACGTCGATGGAGAAGGGCGTGCTGAAGATGGGCAGCAGCCGGCACATGCCACCCCAGCGCACCGTCGAGTAGCTCGTCTGAACGATATCGACCTCGGCGCCCAGGCGCGTCATCACGCTCGACGCGCCGTCGTAGAGGTCGCCGATGGTCACGATCTCGAGCTTGAGGTCGGGCACGAGGGCATGGACCAGCGGCCAGAGCGCCTGCGTGTTCTTGCCGGGGCACATGAGCGAGACGCCGAGGCGCACCGCCGCGCCGCCGCCGATGTTGCGGGCCCGCCAGAGCGCCGCCGAGGACTCGGCCATGATCTTGCGCGCGTCGGCGATAAGCGCCGCGCCCGCCTCGGTGGGGGAGACCCCGGTGTGCGAGCGCTCGAAGACGACGACGCCGTACTCGGCCTCGAAGGTCGTGACCTGCTTGACCAGCGCCGGCGTCGAGATACTCAGGCGCTCGGCCGCCTTGGTAAAGCTGCCGAGCTCGGCGGCGGCCGTGACGGCGTCGAGCCTGCGGTCGTACATGGGCGATCCTCTCTGCGTGGTCGCTGGCGAGCCGCGCGCGGGTCCATAAACGCCTCGCGTCTGACTGTGAACCTGTGGTTCACACCATAGCACCTAAACGGTAATTCCGCGACGTGCGCGGCGAACCTAGGATGGCTCTTGGCATGTATTCGCACGTAGAAAAGGGAGTCAACTATGGAAAACTGGCTGAACCTCAAGGGTGATGTCTGCGCCGTCACCGGGGCGCTCGGCGGCATGGGCGTCGAGATTTGCCGCGAGTTCGCCCGCAACGGCGCCAACGTCGTGCTTCTCGACCTCGACGAGGAGAAGGTCAAGACCTCCGCGGCCGCGCTCGCCGAGGAGTTCGGCATCCACGCCGAGGGCTACCGCATGGACGCCACCAGCGAGGAGGAGGTCCAGGCCGCCGTCGACGCCGCCGTCGCCGACTTCGGCCAGGTGGACGTCCTCGTCAACACCGCCGGCATCCTGCGCTTCTCGCCGATGGAGGATCTGCCGCTCTCCGATTTCGAGGCCGTCCTCAAGGTCAACCTCACCGGCACCTTCATCGCGTCGCAGCGCTTCGGCCGCCAGATGATCAAGCAGGGCCGCGGCCGCCTCGTGCACATCTCCACCGCCGCGTCCTACACGCCCGAGACCTTCTCCGGCGTCTATTCCTCCACCAAGGCCGGCGTGAACATGCTCTCCAAGATGCTCGCCGCCGAGTGGGGTCCCTACGGCGTCCGCTCCAACTGCGTCTGCCCGTGCTTCGTCAAGACCCCGATGTCGGCCAACTTCTACGCCGACCCGCAGGTCGAGAAGGACCGCAGCCGCCTCATCGCCACGCGCCGCATCGGCGAGGTGACCGACATCGCCAACGCCGTCATGTTCCTGGCTTCCACGCGCTCTGACTTCACCACCGGTGCCGAGATCATGGTCGACGGCGGCTTCTCCAACATGATGGGCGACCTCACCGCCAAGCCGGGCGGCCGCCGCGCGTATGCCGAGAACTACCTCAAGAACAAGGGCGTGACCCTCTGGACCGACGAGGCGGGCGTCAAGACCCCGACCGATCAGTAGGGTTTACCTGCGCGCTTGTCCCACTTGCACCAAGGCTTTGTGTAAGGCGGGCGCGGGCGGCACGTCGCAGCCGCCCGCGCCCGCGCACCAATTAGAAAGTGACCCAAACAGCATGGCAACGGATTCCACCAACAAGGGACGCGCCGCGGTTCTCTCCGCCGCCTGCGTCACCATGTTCTTCATCTCCAACATCGCGCTCTACTCCGTGGTGAGCAAGAACCTCTGCGCGGTGTACCCCGACTGGTCGAGCGCGCTGACCTGGGCGTTCCCCGTCTTCCAGACCATCATGGCCGTGACCGGCATCTTTGCCGGCCGCATCTCCGACAGAATAGGCCCCCGCAACATCGTGATCGCCGCCGCCGTCCTCTACGGCGTGGGCTGGTTCATGTGCGGCACCGTGACCGAGCCCTGGCAGTTCTACCTGTGGTTCTCCGTGGTCGCCGCCATCGGCAACGGACTCGGCTACAACCCCGCGCTGACCACCGGCCAGAAGTGGTACATCGACAAGAAGGGCCTCGCCTCCGGCATCACCCTGGCCGCCTCCACGGCCGGCCCGGCGGTCCTCTCCCCGGTGTTCGCGTCGTTCCTCATCCCGACCTTCGGCGTCTTCACCGCGCTTAAGGTCATGGGCGTGCTCTTCCTCGTGACCATCGCCGCCTCCGCGCTCTTCCTCAAGGCTCCCGAGAAGGGCTGGCTGCCCGAGGGCTACGTGGCCCCCGCCGCCGGCGCCCACGCCGGCACCTTCGGCGACCTGACCCCCGGCGAGATGGTCCGCACCCCGCGCTTCTGGGTGCTTATCGCCACGTTCGCCTTCGCCGCGACCGCCGGCACCCTGCTCGTGGGCAAGGTGGCCTCCATCGCCGCCGTCCAGCTCTTCGATGACCCGAACTCCGCGGCCGCCGTCGCCCTGGGCGGCACCGTCGTCACCGTTAACACGCTCGCCAACCTCGTCGGCCGCCTCTCCTTCGGCCAGATTACCGACAAGCTCGGCGGCTACAAGTCCCTGCTCGTCATGCTGGTGATCACCATCTTTGCCCTTGTGCTCATGTCCATGAGCTTCTCGGTGGCCATGTTCTTCGTGGCGCTGGCCCTGCTCGGCTTCAGCTTCGGCGCGCTGCTCGTCATCTACCCGCCGCTTACCGGCGGCGCCTTCGGTACTTCCAACCTGGGCGTCAACTACGGCATCATGTTCCTCGGCTACGCCGCCTCCACCTGGATCAGCCAGCCCATCACGGCCGTGCTCTACCACGCCGATGCGGGCAACGCCGCCTACCAGCAGTCCTTCTACGGCGCCATCGCCATCGCGGCCGTCGCCGTGCTGCTCACCGTGTACATGATGGTGTCCGACGCAAAGAAGGCCAAGGCCGCCTAGGCTTCGCGCCGCTCAGGGCGCCTGCGTAGTCTTGCGCCCTTGCGTCCTGAGCGGCGCCTCTCCTCACGGTCCGGCCGCACCTCCCCCGCAGAGCCGGCCGGGCCGCATTTCTTCGTAGCTTCCGAGCACGTCTTACCAGATCAAAGGAGCAACCATGTCCGTGAACCAGAGCCAGGCTCCCGTCCGCATCGCCGTCATCGGCGCCGGCGCCATGGGCCGCAACCACATCCGCTTCGTCACCGAGGAGCCCGAGGCCGAGCTCGTCGCCATCGCCGACGCCTTCGAGGGCGCCCGCGCCACGGCCGAGGCCGCCGGCGTGCCCTTCTTTACCGATCCCGCCGAGCTTATGGACGAGGTCAAGCCCGAGGCCGTCATCATCGCCACCCCCAACGACCTGCACCTGAGCGTTGCCCGCGAGGCCGTCAAGCGCGGCATCGTGCCCCTCGTCGAGAAGCCCATCTCTAACGACCTGGCCGATGCCGAGGCCTTCGCCGCCGAGGCTGAAGCCGCGGGCGTGCCCGTGCTCGTGGGCCAGCACCGCCGCCACAACCCGTTTGTGAACAAGGCCAAGCAGATCATCGAGTCCGGCGAGCTGGGCAAGCTCACCGTGTCGAGTTTCCACTACATGATTTATAAGAACGACGAGTACTTCGACGTCGAGTGGCGCCGCAAGAAGGGCGCGGGCCCCATCCTCGTCAACCTCGTGCACGACGTTGACCTGCTCCGCTACCTGCTCGGCGAGCCCGTGGCCGTCCAGGGCATGCAGTCGAGCGCCGCGCGCGGCTTCGAGACCGAGGACTCCGCGGTCGTCAACGTGCGCTTTGCCGACGGTAGCCTCGCCTCGATGACCATCTCCGACGCGACCGCCTCGCCCTGGAACTGGGAGGCGACCGCCCGCGAGGACCCGCAGTACCGCCCGTTCGACGCCGACGCGTACTTCATCGGCGGAACCTTGGGCGCGCTCTCGCTGCCGCGCCTGCACCAGGTGAGCTACGACGGCGCCTCCAGCTGGCACAAGCCGCTGCAGACCACGGTGCCCGCCGTCGACCCGGCGCTGCCGCACAAGATGCAGCTCAAGCACTTCGTCAAGGTCGTCCGCCGCGAGGTCGAGCCCGTCGTGACCCCGGCCGACAACGTGAAGACCCTGCGCTGTCTCAACGCCGTCAAGCAGGCCGCCGAGACCGGCGAGCTCGTGGAGCTGTAGGCTGTAATCGGGCTTCTTGAGTGAACGGCGATGCGCCCTCTGTTCACGTGAGTGAACGGCGATACGTCCCCTGTTCACGCCTGCGTCCCCTGTTCACGCCTGTGGGCTACTGCAAAACCGGGCCAAAGGTGAAGTTTTCCTTGTCGTACTGCTCCTTGGTGATTTCCTCCCACGGGCCGCCGTTGACGTTGGGGATGATCCGTTCAAGGTTGCCCCACGACGCGTTGCAGGGATCGCAGAAATACCGCCCCCACCAGCCGATGTGCACGGGCCGCTTGCAGTTGGGGCACAGGTACTGCAGGTTCTTGTCGTTTGAGTTCTTGGGCGCGTAGCGGTAGTACTTGTCGGTCTCCCTGATGTGGATGGTGTCCTCGTATCCGCCCGTGACCTGGTCGAGGTCCTGCTCGGCGATGGGGGATGCCGTAAGGTTCTTCTCGTCTGCCATGATGCGCTCCTTTGGTCGCGGGTTCTTGCTGGAACCCCATCGTAGCGCGTCAACCTTGGCGGGAAGCCCTCGCGCCGCAGTTGGGACACGGTGTCGATTTATCCCGGCGCCCTCCCTCGACACAAAGAAGGGCGACCCCGGCCGGGGCCGCCCTTCTCGCTAACCGCTTATGGCCTGGGGTTTTGTCCGCCGCGTACCGGTCGCCATCCTTAGAGGTCGTCAGCCGCGGTCATGTTCTCGTGGTGCTCGTACTGGGCCTTGGTGACCTGCTCCCACTTGCCCGTGGAGAGGTCGGGCAAAAGGTCCTCGGCGTAATACCACGAGGCATTGCAGGGATCGCAGTAGAACCTGAGCCAGGCGCCGTAGTGCACGGGACGCTTGCAGTTGGGGCACAGGTACCTGTTGTTGCGCGCCCACCCCGAGCCGGTCCATACGTAGTACGTGTCGTTCGAGAGAAAGTGGATCCACGCTTGGCCGCCCGTGACCTGCTCGAGGTCCTGCTCGGCGATGGGGGATGCCGCGAGGTTCTTCTCGTCTGCCATGGTGGGCTCCTTTGGCCGCGGGTTCTTGCTGGAGCCCCATCGTATCGCTTCGCTAACGGCGAGAAGACCTCGCTGGGCTGTTGGGACACGATGTTGATTTAGACGTGAACAGGGGACGCGTGAACAGGGGACGTATCACTGTTCACGTCCTTGGCTCGGCGTGCCCGCCGGGCCTAGCCACAGAGCTCGAGGCAGCGCTCGAGCCAGCGGCAGGCGGCGCGCTCGCGCTCGATAGCGCCGAGGAGCACCAGGTAGTCGCTTTGTTCTGCCCCGGCAAGCTCCTCGGTCGTGCGCCCAGCGATGAGTTCGGCCTCGTTGCTCTCCAGATGCTCCAGCCGCTCGCGGTGAATCCGCAGCTGGTCGCGCAGCAGCGCCTCGCGCTCGTCCGCCTTCAGGCTATCCGAGAAGAACAGCTGCAGCCGGAACTCGTCCTTGGGCGTCGGTTTGGGTTTCTGCGGCTTGCGTTCCCATGCGAGAAACGCGCGTCGCCCTTCAGGGGTGATTGAGTAACGCTTCTTTTCCAGCGCGGTCCCGCTCGTCTCGACCTCGTACGTGACCAGGCCTTCCTCGGCGAGCCGGCGCAGTTCGGGGTAGATCTGGCTGTGCCGCGCGCTCCAGAACTCCGCCAGCGACGAGTTGAACTCGCGCGTGAGCTCGTAGCCGGTCATGTCCTTTCGGTTGAGCAGGCCGAGTACGGCGTATCTCAGGGTCCCCATGGGCAGCCCTTTCTCTTTGCGGCGCGGGCGCGGCTTCGGTGGATTCTGCGCGCTTAGTATCGCACACGTTCGACAGGTCAAAAGCAACATGTCACGTTTGACATAGCCAAGACCAGGGATTACTCTCGAACCAATCCCAAGGAGAGAGGACCCGTATGCCCTGCACCGTCTTCACGCCCAAGTACCCGCACCTGTGCTCGCCCATCACCATCGCCGGCCAGACCTTTGCCAACCGTATGTTCTCCGCGCCCATGGGCGGCACCGACATCACCAACGATGGCTGCATCGGCCCCAAGTCCCGCGCCTTCTACGAGTTGCGCGCCCGCGGCGGCGCGGCGGCCGTCACCGTCTCGGAGTGTATGGTCCACCCGGCAATAGACGGTAGCCACGCCTATCACCTTGACGAGAAGGTCCTGAACTCCCTGGCTTCGGCCACCTACGCGGCCGACGCGATCAACCGCCACGGCGCGGTGGCGAGCCTCGAGCTCTCCCACTCCGGCATGTACGCGGGCACCTACATGACCGACAAGGACCGCCAGCACGGCATGTGTCAGTGGGGCCCTTCGGCGTGCACGCGCCCCGACGGTGTCGAGGTCCGCGCCCTCCCGGCCGAGCAGATCCACGAGATCGCGGCCGCATACGGGCACGTCGCGGGCCTGGCCAAGCGCGCCGGCTTCCGCATGCTCATGATCCACGGCGGCCACGGCTGGCTGATTAACCAGTTCTTCTCGCCGTACTTTAACCACCGTGAGGACGAGTACGGCGATAGCCTGGAGAACCGTTGCCGCTTTGCCGCCGAGGTCCTGGACGCCGTGCGCGCCGCTGTGGGCCCGCGCTTCCCGATCGAGTTCCGCATGAGCGGCTCGGAGCTCTTCGACGGCGGCTACGACCTGGCCGAGGGCGTGCGCATCGCCCAGCAGCTCGAGAGCCGCGTCGACCTGCTGCACGTCTCGGCGGGGACCTATCAGCGCGGTTTCGGCCTCACGCACCCCTCGATGTTCGAGGACCACGGGCGCAACGTCTGCCTGGCTGCGGAGATAAAGAAGCACGTCAGCGTGCCCGTTGCCACAATCGGCGGTCTCAACGACCCGGCGCAAATGGAGCGGATTCTCGCCGAGGGAAAGGCCGACGTGGTCTACATGGCCCGCGCGCTCCTGGCCGACCCCGAGCTGCCGCGCAAGGTCGTGTCCGGCCGCGACGAGAGCATCGTTCGTTGCCTGCGCTGCTTCACCTGCATGGCAGAGCGCGCGGCCACGTCCACGCGCCGCTGCACCGTGAACCCGCTGATCGGCCGCGAGGACGAGGGCCTCGAGGTCGCTCCGGTCCCCGCCGCGCGTCCGCGTCGCGTCCTGGTCGCGGGCGGCGGCCCCGGCGGGCTCTTCGCGGCCTACACCGCCGCGCGCCGCGGCCACGAGGTGCTGCTCTGCGAGAAGGGGGACGAGCTTGGCGGCGTCCTCAAGGGTGAGCGGGCCATCCCCTTCAAGCACGAGATGTACGAGCTGGCCGGCACCTACGCGCGCCTGGCCACCGAGGCCGGTGCCGAGCTGCGCCTCAACACCGAGGTCACGCCCGAGTTCGTGGCGGAGTGGGCGCCCGACGCCTTGATCGTGGCCGTGGGCTCGACGCCGCTCGTGCCGCCCATCCCGGGCCTGCGCGACCCGCGCGTTATTCTCGCCACCGACTACTACCTGAGCAAGGATGAGGTGGGGGAGAAGGTCGTGGTCCTGGGCGGCGGCCTGGCCGGATGCGAGCTGGCCATCCACCTGGGCATGACCGGCAAGCGGGTTACCCTGGTCGAGATGCGCGACGAGCTGGCGCCCGACGCCAATGTGCGTCACCGCCCGCTTTTGCTCGCGCAGGTGGCCGCCCACGTCGACGCGCGGACGGGTCTTCGCTGTGTCGAGGTCGGCGATAAGGCCGTGGACTGCGAGGACGCCGCCGGCGAGCACGTCGAGCTCGAGGCCGATACCGTGATCTGCGCCTTTGGCCAGCGTCCCTGCGCCGATGTGGTCGATGGGCTGCGCAGCTCCGCGCCTTTTGTCCGCGTGATCGGCGACGCGGGTCGCGTGAGCACCATCACGAACGCCGTTTACGAGGGCTATCACGCGGCGATGGACATCTAGCTTGCCGCTGGCGTCCCCTCCGCTGCCAGAAGCCCCTCAAAGACGGTCCGCCCGGTTTATCTAAAACTGGATAAACCGGGCGGACCGTCTCATGAGGCTCCTAGTGTGCGAGAAACGGGTCTACCGGAAAGGATGGCCTCGATTCTTCCGGCAGGTCCGGCGATGTTAACCGAACGTCGGCTTGAACGACACTTCAACGCTGTCGTCGCCGGAAGAGTCGATCTCTTCCCAGCTCCTCGTGTCGTACCAGTCGGGGTAGTCGTCGTCCCGGTCGTCATTCTCCTCGCCGGTGCCGCCGGATACCTTCCTGATCTCGTCATCTTGAAGGGCTTGCTTCATGTCGCTCATGTCGATCGGCCTCCTTTGCGAGTGTCGTCGCGGGAGCGGGGCCGCCCCCGTCGCTACGACAAGAACATACCACCTACGTGGCGTCGGATCCGCGCGATTTCCTTATCGGGACACGATGTTGAGCGCGTGAACAGGACGCATGAACAGGGGACGTATTGCCGTTCACGCAAGGTTTTGCGCCAAGTGCGACGTAAACGGAGTCGTGCTGCAAGGTTTTGCGCCAAGTGCGACGTGATTTCATGGTTTGAAGGCACGCGACGGCGTTCCTGGCACAGATTACCTGCGATTTTGCGCCATTGATGGAGCAGAGGCTGCTAAACAACGTCGCACTTGGCGCAAAACCTTGCAGAGATATCGCCCGAGCGTCGCACTTGGCGCAAAACTTTGCAGGGAGAATCGTGAACAGGGGACGTATCACGTGTGAACAGGGGACGGACGTGAACAGGGGACGTATCACTGTTCACGCGCGAATATGAACGGCGCTACGTCCCCTGTTCACGTTACTCGAGGTAGCGCTCGCGAATGGCGGCGAGGTCGGCGGCCGCAAGCCCGTATTCCTCGGCCAGGAAGCCCTCGCGTTCGGCGCCCTCGGCACCCATGGCGGCCAGGACGGCGCGCAGGTCGGCTTCGTGGACGCTGTTCGCGCGGCGCCACATCTCGATGCTTTCCAGGTAGGGCGGCAGCGGGTCGGGCGCGTTGTTTATGAGTTCCGCGCGATAGGCGTTGGTCAGCAGGAAATTCTCAATGATGGCCTGGTCAGAGGCGCCGAGGATGGTGAGGATGAGCGCCGCGGAGATGCCAGTGCGGTCCTTGCCGGCGCTGCAGTGGAAGTAGAGCGGCGCGTCGCCGGCCGCGAGATGCCCGACGAGCGCGTGCAGGGCCGGGTTGCCGCGCACCATGGTGAGGTAGAGCGCACGTATTATGTCCTGCGACCCGCCGACGCTCTGCATGCGCGCGATGGCGTCGGGCGAGAAGTCCATCTCGGTCCCGTCGGGCTCGTACATGCCGGCGACGCGCTGGTAAGAAGCTCCGTCCAGAACCTCGTCGGGATGCTCGTCGGCCTCGGCCGCGGAGCGCAGGTCGAGCACGCAGCGTATGCCGAGGGCTTCGACGGCGCGGCGTTCGCTTGCGCTGAAGCCGCCGAGCACCGAGCCGCGGTACAGCAGCCCGCGACGCACCCGACGCCCGTCGCGCGCCTCGATCCCGCCGAGCTCGCGGATGTTCCTGACGGGGGAGAGCCCGTGCACGTGGCCGGGCAGCGATTCGATGTCCATGAGGTCCTTTCTCTATCCGGGCGTGAACAGGGGGCGCGTGAACAGTGATACGTCCCCTGTTCACGCGCCTAAAGCGCCCGCGCCCATTCGTCGGCGAGCTTCGCCCATGTGGCGTTGTGTGAGTTGATGTGCTCGCCGCGCGCCGAGGTCGTCTGGTCGCACAGGCCGCTTCCATGATGTCCCTGGCGGTAAATATGCAGCTCGCAGGGCACGCCGAGCTGCATGGCGCGAGCCGCGAGGCGTGCGGTGTCCACGGGGTCCGTGGTCCCGTCCTCGCTCGTATGCCACAGGAAGAGTGGCGGCATGTCGGCGTTTGCGTGCGCCACGAGGTCTACGGCCGCGAGCTGCTCCTCGTCCGGGTCGGTCGTGCCGCAGACGGCGAGCGCGGCGAGCGGCCGCAGCTCAAAGGACCCTTCCTCGAGCATGCGCAGCATCGGGTAGCACCCGATGACACCGTCCGGCCGTGCCGCCTCGCCGTAATCCCGCCAGCGCTCGGCGAGCGAAAGCGCGACGTGCGCCCCGGCCGAGAAACCCATGAGGAAGACGAGCTCCGGGTCCACCCCGAGCTCGTCGGCATGCCCCCGTACGTAGGCCACGGCCCGCGCCGCCTCCTCCACCTGCACCGGATAGCGCGCTGCGCGGTTGGGCTCGGGAATCTGCCCGTCCGGTCCCGCAGGACCCAAAAGCACCGAGTACCTCAGAATAAACGCCTGGTAGCCCATGCCGAGCCACCGCGCCGCCACCGGTTCGGACTCGCGGTGGGCCAGCGAGAGGTACGCCCCGCCGGGCGCGACGATCATCGCGGGACGCGCCTTGGTCTCGGAGCTGGAAAGGTGCGCGTCGAGCGCCCATCCCTCGAGCCGCGCGCCCGTCTGCTCATTCAATCCAACGCAAATCGTCTGCATGCCGTCTCCCTCGCTTTACTGGTTGCGGTAATCGTTGGGCGTCTGGCCCGCGTACTCGCGGAAGCGCTTGTAGAACTGGGTAAGGTTGCTCACGCCGACCTCGGCCGCGACCTCGGCCACCGTCATCTTGGTTCCCTGCAGCAGCATCGTCGCGCGCTTCATGCGCTCCTCGTTCACCAGCTGCTTGAAGGTCTGGCCCGTCTCCTGGCGCACGGCCGCGCTCAGGTAGGTCGAGTCGTAGCCGAGCGCGGCGGCCATCTTTCCCAGGTTGCCCTCGCGGTAATTGAGCGCGACGTACTCGCGGATGCGCCCAATGAGCGCCTGGCGCCCCTCGAGCTCGGCCTGCGAGCGCACGTCCGTCTCGTAGGTGCGGATCAGGTGCGTGAGCAGCGCCTCGGCAAGCGAGTCGATGATGTCGTCGGAGCCTGCGTACGGGTCGAACTTCTCGCATAGGATGCGGTCCACGAGGCAGCGCGCGAGCTCGTCGTCTCGCGACTGGTACACGCGGCTCTCCATGTGGGCAGACGTGCGCGTGCTCAGCGCCAGCGCGAACTTGGACCCGAGCCTCGTCGCCGTCTTGAGGAAGTGGTCCTCAAAGAAGCGGTCGTTGAGCACGATGTTCACCGCGAAGTCGTTGGGTCCCGTGGGCTCGACGCCATGGGGGACGTGCCGGTCCGCGACCAGGCAGTCGCCCGCGCTCAGCGCGACGGGCGCGCCGTCGACCGTCATCCGGAACTCGCCGGCGTAGCAGTAGGTCAGGAGCACGTACTGGTAGATATGCTCCGGCGTGGCGACGGCGTTGATGCCGTGGACCGAGACCGCGTGGCAGCTCCCGCCGAACTCGCGCTCCGCGGTAAAGATGTAAACGGGTCTGTCGCCGAAGTTGACGACCGGGTACTTGGCGCGCATGTGCGCGATGACTTCTTCCTCGGTCACGTTGGGGACGTCGGAGGAGTCGCGCACGACTTCGTGGAGTTCCTCGAGGTTCATAAGCCATCCAAAATATTGTTAGTGCCTGACGAAAGAATTGCTATTGCTGCACGTAAACAAGCAAATCTATGGTTGTCAAGAAGCCAAGAAACACTATAGCACGAAGGAGACCACATGGACGCGCCTTGGATTTGCGGGCCTGAATTCGAATACGGCGAGAACGACGTCGGGTATTACGCGGACCATCGCGGGCACGTGCTTTCAGCGTCCTTCACGCTCCAGGCGCCGCCCGCGGTCGCCGAGCTGCGCATCGCGGTCCTCGGCTTCGCGGACGTGCGCATCAACGGCGAGCGCCTGGGGACCGAGCTTCTGGGCGCGTGGACGAACCCGAAAAAGACCGTCTACCACGATGTCCTCGACGTGGCGCGCTTCCTCGCCGCCGGCGAGAACCGCATCGAGGTGGAGCTCGGAAACGGCTGGTACAACCCCTCGCCGCTCACCCTCTTTGGCAAGTACAACCTGCGCGAGCGCCTGGCAGAGGTGGGTACGCCGGCCTTCCAGGCCGAGCTCACGGTCGACGGCGCGGTGGTCCTGGCCACGGGGGAGGGCTGGTCCTGCGAGCTCAGCAACCGGGTGTTCAATAACATCTACCTGGGCGAGCGCGTCGACTTCACGCTTAAGCCCGAGGCGGCGCCGGTTCGCCTCGCGGCCCCGCCCGCAGGTGAGGCGCTGCCGTGCCCGGTTGCCCCGTGCCGACGGTTCGGGTCGGTCGCGCCCGTGTCCGCACGGCAGGTCGCGGGGAGCGATGCCGGGCAGGGCGACGGTTATTCCGACGGCAGCCCTGCCGACGGAGCCGCCGCCCACCCCGCCGGGATCCTCTACGACTTCGGCGCCATCCTCACCGCCACGGTCGAGCTTGAGCTCGAGGCGCGGCCCGGCACCGAGGTGCGCGTGAGCTACGCCGAGGACCTCGATGAGGCGGGAAACCCCTGCTACGACACGAACTACGCCGGCCTCGTGGGCCTGAGCATGCCCGACGGCCGTCTCGTGCCCGGCGGTCCCGGCGGGCCGGACACCGGCCTTGAGCAGGACGTTATTGTTTGCGGGGAGGGCCGCAGCGAGTTCCGTGGCCTTTTCTCGACGCATTCGTTCCGCTATGCGCTCGTTGAGGGCGCGCCGCAGAGCGCCGTTGTTTCTTTCCGCGCGTTCCCGGTGCACACGGACCTTTCGCCGGCGGGCCGGATGCGCTTCGACCACCCCGTCTACCAGCAGCTTTACGACGCGGCCCTGGCCACCAAGCTCAACAACGTCCACGGCCTGTGGGAGGACTGCGCCCGCGAGCGCTTGGGTTACGGCGGCGACATGGTGGCTCTCGCGCACTCGAACTTCATGGTATTCGATTGCCGCGGCCTCATCGCGCGCACCCTGCGCGCCTTCCGCGACGACCAGACCCCTGCGGGCGGCGTGCCCGAGACGGCGCCCTACATGGGCATCCAATCAAACGGCACGGCGGCGGGGGAGGGGCCGCTGCTCTGGCAGCTTGCCTACCCGTACTTGGCTGCGCAGGGCTTGCGTTACTACGGTATGCGTGACGAGGTCATGGTTGAGTGGCCCTATATAAAGAAATTGCTTGACTACCTGCTGAGCCGCGACCCCGAGGAGCTTTCTTCCCACTGCCTCGGCGACCACGGCAGCGTCCAGACGGTCGGCGCCTTCGGCAGCGGCACGCCGGACAAGGAGTTCGTCGGCTGGTGCGCCATCCTGTGGCTCGCGCAGACAGGCGCCGAGCTCGAGCGCGCCTTGGGCGACGATCGAGGCTATGAGCGCAGGGCCGCCCAGCTCAAGGGGCAAATCGTGTCTCGCTTCCAGCATGAGGACGGCTCCTTCGGCGACGGTACCCAGAGCTCCTACGCCTTCGCCGGCGCCCTCGGCCTCGCCGACGCGAAGGCGATGTCCGACGCCCTCGCGGCCAAGGTCGTCGAGCAGGACGGCGTGCTCCTCACCGGCATCTTCGGCACCATGCTCGCGTTCGGCCTGCTCCATGCCCACGGGCACGACGACGTGGTCGAGGGCTGGCTCCTGCGCCGAGCCGAGCCGAGCTTCTCGCATATGCTGGCCAATGGCTCGGGGGTCCTTGCCGAGGAGTTCTACACCAAGCTCTCGTCGCTCAACCACGCGATGTTCTCGAGCTACCTGCAGTGGATGTACCAGGCGCTCGGCGGCATCGAGGTGGCGGCCGACGCCTTCGCGGGCGACCGCGTGACCGTGGACCCGTACTTCTCGCCGGAGCTCGACGGCTGCGAGGCCGCTTGGGAGGGCCCGAGCGGCCGCGTGGAGGTCGTGTGGGCGCGCGCCGCGGGCGGGGCGATAACGCTCGAGGTGCGCACGTGCGGCGACGTCTGCGCCCAGATTTCTTCCCGTGCGGACGCGCAGGCAAGTTTCGTAATCACAAGAAATGACACTCACCAACACGAGAGCTGACATTGCCGCACTAAACCGCCGCGCCATATGGTTAACGCATCAAATGCAAATGTCTAGACAGCATTAGAATCACAAGCAAAGAAGGAAAGGAACTTCGATGGCAGACAACGCAAAGATCGCCGCCGACGTCCTTGCCGCCGTGGGCGGCAAGGACAACGTCGCGAACGTGATGCACTGCTTAACGCGCCTGCGTTTTAGCCTGAAGGACTTCGATGTCGTGAACGAGGCCGAGGTCAAGGCTATCGACGGCGTCATCGGTACCATGTACAAGGGCGAGCAGTTCCAGGTCATCATCGGCCCGACCGTCCCCGAGGTCTACAAGGAGGTCGTCAAGCTCGGCGTCGAGGCCGGCGGCTCCGTCGAGGAGGACCTCTCCGCCGCGGACGCCCCCAAGGAGAAGAAAAAGCTTACCCCGGCCGGCGTCGGCAACGCGATCATCGGCTACATCTCGGGCTCCGTCACCCCGCTGATCTCGGTCCTCATCACTGGCGCCCTCTTCAAGACGCTGGCTGCCATCTTCGGCTCCACGATGCTCAATATCTTCGCGGACGACTCCGAGTTCATCTTCATCTGCAACATGATCTCCAACGCCGCGTTCTACTTCATGCCCATCCTTGTGGGCGCCGGCGCCGCCAAGAAGCTCGGCATGAACTCGTTTATGGGCGCCTTCATGGGCTGCGTTCTCATCGAGCCGAACTTCCTCGCGCTCGTCGGCACCGAGGGGGCGTCCTTCAACGTCTACGGCATCCCTGCCGTGCTTAAGGACTACTCGAGCTCTGTCGTGCCCATCCTGCTTTGCATCGCCGTGATGGCTCCCATCAACAAGTTCACCGAGAAGGTTCTGCCCAAGGAGATTCGCACCGTCTTCGCGCCCTTCATCACTATGCTCGTGATGCTGCCGCTGGCCTTCTGCCTGCTCGCCCCGCTTGGCGGCTTCATCGGCGAGGGCATCGCCGCCGGCCTCGGCTGGCTCGCGGCTACCCCGTTCGGCTGGCTTGCGACTACCCTCATCGCCGGCTTCTGGGGCCTGTTCGTCCTCACCGGCATGCATCTCGGCCTGGCCGCCATCGCTCTTGCCCAGTACGCTCAGACCGGTACCGACACCTGCATCCTCCTCGGCGCGAACATCCAGTCCTGGGCCGCTACCGGCGCCCTTCTCGCCTGTTGCCTGCGCATCAAGGACAAGAACAAGAAGGCCCTGTGGTGGAGCTACACCATCACCCAGTTCTTCGGCGGCGTGGGCGAGCCCGCTCTCTTCGGCATCCTGATCCCCTACAAGCGCCCCATGGTCGCCGGCATCATCGGCGCCGCCGCCGCAGGCCTCTACGCCTCCATCATGGGCGTCGTGCTCTACACCCCGATCCAGGGCTTCGCCGTGCCCCTGAGTTACATCGGCGGTGATCCGATGAACGAGGTCCAAGGCGTCATCGCGATGGTCATCGGCGTCGTCGTCTCCTTCATCGTTTGCTGGTTCTGGGGTCTCACCCCGGCCGAGCGCGAGGGCGCGGAGCCCGGCAGCGCTGAGGTTCCCGCCGAGGCCGAGGCTTAAATCCAGATTCCTCCCTTCCTACTCGGCGAGATGAGCGACCCCCTCGTTCCTCTCGCCGCACGACCGATACTTGGGCGGGCCCGTTCTTGCAAAGAGTGCTCTGAGCTTGGCCGGGACCGCCCTTCTTTGTACGCGAAACCGACGTTTATGCGAGGAGCCGACGTGAGCAAGCAGAAGGCACGCGCGATCTTTACCAACGACGCCGAGTGCGACGACATGAATTCCCTCGTTCATCTGCTTCTTTGCGCGAACGACATCGACGTCGAGGGCATCGTGCTCTCGAGCTCGATCTTCCATTACGCGGGCGACGAGGCGACGGGTATCGAGCCGTACCGCTGGGCCGGCGGCGACTGGATGTGGCGCTACCTGGACGACTACGCCGAGGTCTATCCGAACCTCACGGCCCACGATCCCGAGTTCCCCGACCCCGACTACCTGCGTAGCGTCACCTGCGTCGGCAACGTGAAGGCCATCGGGGATATGGACGAGGACACGCCGGGCTCCGAGCTGATTCGCGCCGCCATCCTTAAGGACGACCCGCGCCCCGTGTACCTTCTTGCCGGAGGCGGCACCAACACGATAGGCCGCGCGCTCAAGAGTATCGAGGCCGGGTGGCGCGGCACGGACGCGTGGAACAAGGTGTATGCGCGCGTGTGCCGCCAGGCGCAGATCTACATGATCGTGACGCAGGACGACACGTACCGCGACTACATCTCAAAGGCATGGCCTGACCTGCGGATGATTCACTGCACGAACATCAAGGGCATCGCGTTTAAGTTCAATGCGGAGCGCGACCCGGCGGATTCGCTTTATACGTTCGAGGGCTCTTGGCTCAAGCCGAATCTCTTGGACAAGGGCCCGCTGTGCGCCGAGTACCACACGTGGTTCGACGGCCATGTTTATCCCGGTGAGCGCGAGGAGAGCCAGTTCGGCGCGCACTCGGAGTTTATCGGCAAGACCTGGGGCGGCTTGCCGGCGCCCGCCCAGTACAGCATGATCTCCGAGGGCGATTCGCCCGCGTTCTTGCACCTCATCGATAAGGGCCTTCGCGGCCTGGAGGACCCGTCGTGGGGCGGTTGGGGCGGACGGTTCGTACGCAGCGACGACTGCGAGTTCGGCGCGGGGCTGAATTACTACCAGAGCGCCGTTGACGACGACTGCGATGAGTGCGCGGGCTATGCGTACCAGCTCACGCGCTGGATTCGCGACGTCATGAACGACATGGCCTGTAGGGCATCGTGGTGCGTCACCGATGAGTATTCGGGCGCCAACCACGTGCCTCAGGTTGCGGTTCTCGAGGGGGCCGACATCGAGGTTTTGGCCGGGGAGCGCGTGGCGCTTCACGCCGAGGTCTCCGACCCCGACGGCGACGATGTGACGCTCACTTGGTTCCGCTACCACGAGGCGGACACGTACGCGGGGGAGGTCGCGCTTAAGGCCGACGGCGCCGTGCTGGAGCTCGACGTTCCCTCCGATGCGTGCACGGGAGACACCATCCACGTCATCGTGCGCGCAAGCGACGAGTCGGCGGACGACCAGCAACGCCCGTACATGGTTGCTTATCAGCGCGTTGTTCTCACCGTTAAGGGAAACTAGCTCAGGGTAGCTAGACGAGTTTAAGGATAAAGAAATGAATAATCAGGTCAGTGTGTCCCGCAGGGGTTTCCTCGCGGGCCTGGGAGCTCTTTCCGCTATTTCCGTCGCCGCGTGCTCCGGCGGCTCGAGCACGGGCTCCGGCGCCGAGTCGCAGGCCGCCCGGTTCGGCAAACTCGCCGAGGTCGACGGCAACTTTACCTATAACGCCGCGGACGACAGCGTCGAGTACCACCACTCCGACATGCTCTCGCCCAACTACTACGTCTTCGCCGGCAAGAAGGACGCCGACGGCGCGGCCGAGCTCGTGGGTCAGCTCGGGCTTGTCGAGAGCATCGAGGCCTACGTGGGTCAGGTCACCGTGGTCAACCCGAAGGACGGTGACGCGTACACCACGACGACGCCGACGCCTTCGTCGAGCTCGCCGCCGCGGCCGGCCCGGCAAACAACGTCAAGGTTATCGGCATCGACGCGGGCGCGGACTTCGTGCTCGGCGACCTCGCCCCCAAGCTCTACTTCGTCGCCGGCATCATGACCTTCGGCGGCTCCGAGGCCGACGCCGCCGGCATCCCCTTTGTGCCCGCCTACCTCAGTGGCGCGCCCCAGGCCGCGGTCGACGCGCTTATTGCCGCCAACGGCGCCGAAGAAATCGGCGACGGGGTCTGCGAGAACCCCGACGACCCCCTGCGCCGCGTCGTGGTGGCAGACGACGCCGACGCGGCGTCCGCCTTCGCCAACTGCTGGGAGAAGGTCTTCTCCAAGAACTACCGCCAGCACAATGAGACGACTGAGTTCTACATGGCCAACATCGCGGAGCTGACTGAGCCGTATCTGCTCTACACCGTCCCCGATTTCTCCCAGTTCGACTACGTCGAGAATTACAATGCCGAGGTCAAGGGGCTTGAAGGAGCCTTCACCTGGTTCGAGTATGTGCCGAGGAGGCTTGCCGACGCCGCAGCCGGTTCCGTGCCGCTGATCGTGACCCTGCATGGCAACCAGAACGACGCCCGCGTGCAGGCCGAGTCCAGCGGATGGCTCGAGCTCGCGCTCGAGGAGGACATGATCGTGCTCTCCCCGGAATGGCAGGACGCGGTCTACCAGTCCGGCTCCGACGTACCCGAGCCCAACTTCTACGGCTGCGACGGCCTGCAGAACGACCGGCTGGTCACCTGGCTCGACGTCATGCTCGAGAAGTACCCACAGGTAGACGCGCACCGCGTGTACGTGACGGGGCTCTCGGCCGGGTCGAGCGCCTCGGAGCTCTACGGCGTCAAGTACGTCGAGCGCTTCGCTGCGGTGGGCGGCGTCTCCGGCCCCGGCATCGATAAGGAAGAGATCGCGGAGCTCGCCGCCGGATGGTCCGGCCCCGAGGTTCCGTTCGCCTACGTGTGCGGCGATCACGACTTCTTCGGCATGATCCCCGTCGACCTTTCCAGCCCGTACGCGTTCCCGACGGGGGAGGGCACCACGATCGCGAAGACCGACCCGCGCGTGCCCATCTTCCCGCTGATCCAGGCGTATCAAAAGATTAACGGCCTCGAGGTCTCGCAGGAGATCGACCTTTCGCTCAACGAGTGGTACGGCATCAAGTTCGACCAGACGAACGACATCATGCTCGGGGCGAAGCACGCGCAGGAGAACGTGCTGAACGACGCCGCCGGCAAGCCCATCATGAAGTTCGTGGCCGTCGAGGACCAGGCGCACTGGAACTGGAAGCCCGAGGCCGCGTATCTTTGGGAGTTCTTCAAGGGGTTCACGCGCTAGTCGAGGCCGGCGGCACGACGAAGCGGCCCGTGCGACACCAAACTTCGACTTTGCGGCAAGTTTTGGCGTCGTGCGGGCACTTTAGTTTTAATCAACTGGGCAAACGCGCCCGACGACGGACCGCGAAGCTCGCGTGGCTGCGATTCAACCCGTTTTTTGCCGCAAAGTCGAAATTTGGTGTCGCGCGAGCATGCATGAACGCACAATCAGGGGGCGTGGCGCCGTTCATAATCAGGGGACGCAGTGCTGTTCGCACCGTAAACCGCCGCCGCTGGGCTTCTTCCTGGCGGCGGCGTTCTCGCTTTCCTTTAGGGGGCTTGTCTGTAAACAGCTATATCGAGGAAGGCAAAGGTATGCTTACTCATTCGGCTGACCAAAAGAGCGAGAGCATCTGCCACAAGAAGCTTCCAAAAAGATGCTTATCGAGAAAGGTGACCGCATCAGACCGACGCGATGAAGCCTTCCGTCGATAGTTCTCGTTAATTCACTGGGGTGAGTTTTATCCTTAAAAAGGCTTCCCGAAGGAAGCCTTAGGTGAGTCAAATTGTCCCCTACGGGACGCCTGGGCTAACCCAAGCATTTTTGGCTAAGCCGTATTTTGACTCGCAGTGTCGATTTTTACCTGAACAGCTCGTTGTGCGAGCCTGTTCGCTGGAAGACCGCGAGCCCGTTGCCCTCTCGCCAAATAACGAGCCAGTCGCCCGAATTGGCTATATGGCATTCGTTGCTGCCGGCCCATTGGCCCTTGAGCGAGTGCATGTTGTGGCGCTGCTTAAGCTCGGCGATTGCCTCCGAGGCGTTGAGGAGGACGAGGTCGATGAGGTCGTAGAGCGGCTCCATGTCGACATGCTTCCTCTCGAGCCGCTTCTTGTCACGTTTGAACTGCGAGGTGTACTCGGCGGTGAGTCTCATCTCTAGTCCTCCATGGCGGCGAACATCTCCCTGGCGGAGGAGTAGCCCTTGCGGCCCTCCGCGATGATGCTCTCCGCCTCCTCGATGGAGGCGAGGGACTCGTCGTTGGGCGCGGGGTACTCGAGCGCGAGGGGGATCCTGTTCTCGCGGACGATCTGCTTCATGTAGGCGCGCAGCACGCTGGACAGGTCGAGGCCGAAGTCCTCCGCGATCGCGGCGGCGCGGCTCTTGGTGAAGTCGTCCACCCTCACTGTTACGGAACAGCTCATAATTTCCCTCCTTGCTTGATTTACCGTAAGACAATTATACCACCATGTAATACGAAGTAATCAATCTATTTGCTGTTGTCGGACGTTTGTTTGTGATGGGGCGTTGTCCGGCGACGCCAGCCGCTGGTCTTCGATCTTTTGGTTTGGGTTGCCGTTGCACGGGTTTTCAACGGCGCGGTGTTGGAAACCCCAGGCGACCGCGTGGGTTGGATTGTTCGGATCCCTCGCGGGAGTTTTCAATGCCGCGGCCTATGGGGAGTGGCGACCGCGGACAACCTGTGCGGTGGCCGCGGTGTTGGAAACTCCTCGGTGCCCGCCCCTGTGAGATAGTTCGCTTCTTGATGCTTCTTCTCCGCCAGATATCGCTTCTCGGCACCCGTGTCTGCGGCGCTTCGCGTTCTGCGATGGTACAAATTCCGGTACAAAGGAACCTGCGCGGTTCGTCTTTTGAAGTCGCGCAAAGTCTTGTTCGAAGCTTTAAAAATAGTTTTCTACCTGCGGTAATGCCTTATAGTGTCTTGTATAGGCGTATGTAGCCTTTTGGCACCCGTTTATCTGCTTGATCAAACGAAGCTACGGGAGCTGGCAAAGGCTGAGTGCCCGAACGTGGGCGGCGCTGTTATCGACCAGCTTGCCACCGAAATGCTCTGCGAGCGAAACGAGGAAGCGAAATGGTTCCGGCTGACAAAAAAGAAGTAACGCCCGAGGACTGGGTGCTCGTCATCGACGACAGCGCCTCCGAGTCGAAGGCCGCCGAGAAGCTGACCAAAAAAGAGCGCGAGGAGCTTTTCGCCAAGTCCCGCAAAGCCCTGCGCGACGCGGGCTGATGAAGCAGACATGAGCGACAACCGTTTCGGCGCAGTGTCGAGCCAACTGGTAAGCAACCCCTGAAGTTTATCTGGCAAGGCTTGCAAGCTCGAACGGCCCGAAACCTCGCGAGGGCGGGACCGAGGGCGGGCGGATATGGTTGCTCCTCACAGAAGAAGATGGCGAAATGAAGGCCGAGGCTCAAAAGAAAGCGGAGATGAAGTACCGCCGCGAGAAGGTGAAGCAGGTCGTCGTGACCTTCTCGCCCTGGGGGACGCCGACCTATACGAGTGGCTCGGCACCCAGCCCAGCAAGGCGGGCACGATCAAGCGCCTGCTTCGCGAGGAGATGGGGCGCTCGGCCGAGTAACGAAAAAGGCCCGCTAGAGAACCGCCCCCATTTCTCGCGTCCAAGAAATGGGGGCGGTTCGGTTTTTTGCCCGTCGTTCGCTAGAACATAGGCGAAGGCTTGCTGAGGTAAAAGTCGAACGACTCCAGGGAGTCATGGCACTCGAAGCACTTCGTGCAGTACCAGGTGGCCGTTATGCCGAGAAAATCACGGGGCTCGATCTTTCCTCCGCATCCCTTGTGGAGGGGATCGCCAACCATGTTCTCGATGAAGCCGCCCCCGGCGACTTCGGCGAGTTTGTCCTCAGACACCTCTGGAGTGATTTTCTGCTCGCTGCTCTCGTCAGTCATCGGGTCCTCCTTATGTGTTTGTGGGCCGCCTTTGGCGCTTACGTCAATAATACACGCCCCTCGGCACGGGGCGGTAGCGCGTCGTTCTTCTCCGCGCATAAAACGGGCCGTTGTCTGTAGGTGGGGGGAGTCGGGAGCAAGAAATGCGAGGTCGTCTGTAGCGAATCCCGGATTCGCGCCGTTCACTGTACAGACGATGTCGCGTTTCATGCGATTTGCCCCTCTCGCTCACAGACTTCCTCGCGTTTTATGCCAGCCGAGAAGGGAACTACAGACTTCGCGGCTTTTTTGGCGACGAGCCAGCGCCGCTCGGCCAGTGAGCCGGGCGGTCGGCCGTGAATTAATGTCCGGTGCCCTTGGTATCTTCTCGCCATGGCTAAGCCCATCGGGCGACTTGCCCGAGACGGGGTCTCGATTCAAATGGCGGGAGGTTCAACACATGGGCTCAAGGCACCAATGCATGGGGACATGATTGCTTGACGTGCCGCTTTTAGCGCGGCGGGCATGCAGAACGCCGTTAACCAATGAAGAGGGGAGACAAACATGCTAAAGGCTATTCTCTACATCATTTTGTTCATCATGCTGGCGCCTATCCTGGTGCCGTTCTACATGGTGCTGATAATCATCAAGACGTTCGCCTAGGAGGAGACAATGGACAACGAGAACATCGAGAACATGGACGAGTTCGAGGACGATATGGACGACCTCGCCGGCCTTTTCGCCGAGTGCAAGCCGCACTACGCGGTAAGCGTGCTTGCGGACGGCGTGATTGACCTTGTCGGGATGGGAGATGCGGAGACCGCCTGGGCGGACGACCATTCCGTCACGATGCTCGGCACCGACAAGGCCGAGTGCCGGCGTCTCGTGGGGAGGATTATGAACCTCTGGCACATGGAGGACCCGTCTGTGTACAAAGCCTATGTCACAATCAGGAGCCTGACGTCGAACTGGTACTCCGAGTTCGAGGTCAGTCACTTTGACGGCGAGCTGTAAACGTCGTTGAGCCGTCCGCTGTTCGGTTGTCAAAGGTACACGCCTGGGTTTTGGCGCAGTGTCGGTTTAACTGTTACGGAACAGTTCATAATTTCCTTCCTTGCTTGATTTACCGTAAGACAATTATAGCACCCTGTAATACTAAGTAATCAATCTATTTGCTGTTGTCGGACGGTTGTTTATGATGGGGCGTTTCTCGGCGACGCCAGCCGCTGGTCTTCGATCTTTTGGTTTGGGTTGCCGTTGCACGGGTTTTCAACGGCGCGGTGTTGGAAACTCCTCGGTGCCCGTCCCTGTGAGATAGTTCGCTTCTTGATGCTTCTTCTCCGCCAGATACCGCTTCTCGGCATCCGTGCCTGCGGCGCTTCGCGTTCTGCGATGGTGCAAATTCCGGTACAAAGGAACCTGCGCGGTTCGTCTTTTGAAGTCGCGCAAAGTCTTGTTCGAAGCTTTAAAAATAGTTTTCTACCTGCGGTAATGCCTTATAGTGTCTTGTATAGGCGTATGTAGCCTTTTGGCACCCGTTTATCTGTTCATCAAACTAGAGCATAGTTGAATCACCTTGCCTTTCTTGTTGGTAGATAGACGTTGGCTCACGGTTCACACCATCGGGGACCTGTTTCTTAGCCGTAGTAGCCGTAGTCGCGGCGCCACTGGGTATCGGCCAGCTTCTCGGGGGTGGGCTTGCGGTCTTCGAGGTAACGCTCGCGCCAAACGCGGC
>CAVCUP010000022.1:0-46738 GCA_963605405.1 bacterium
ACCGGTGATCTCCGCCTTGAGAGGGCGGCGTCCTGAACCGCTAGACGAACGGGCCACGTATACGATTGTCAAGGAAACAAATGGCTGGGACTGAGAGAGTCGAACTCCCGTTGACGGAACCAGAATCCGCTGTCCTACCACTAGACGAAGTCCCAATTTGTTTTCTTGCAGCGCCTCTCAGCGCGAGAAGAAACTATACGGGAGACTGCACGGCATTGCAAGCGTCATTTTGAAAAAAATTTCGACGGAGCCAAAATTCGCGCCTCAGCGGCTCATGAGGCCGGCAGCGCGCGGACCCCGCGAAGCTTCGCGAGGGCGCGCTCCCCCGTCCGCGAGCTGCGGAAAAGATGCCACGCCGGGATGAGCCAGAGATACACCGCGGCCACCCAGCCCGTCGCGGGCGCGCCGGAGAACGCGAGGATCGTGGAGCACGCAATGGACCACGGCACGAGCGGGCTGATGACCACCGGGCCGTTCTCCAGGTCGATGGCGAGCCGGCGAGGGTCTTCCTCGCACTTCTCGCACAGCTGTGCGCTAAGCACGATCGCGAGCGTCTGGTTGCAGGCGATCATGGACGCGGGGATGCTCACGGCGAGCACGGAGGCGAACGCGCCCGCCCGCCTGCCCACGGCCTCCACGCCCGACCGCACGCCGTCGATGAGGCCCGTCTCGGCGAAGAGCCCGGCGTAGCTCGAGGATATGCACACGATGAGAGATACGTTGACCATGGAGAGAACCCCGCCGCCGTTCATCAGCGCGCCCACGGAGGCGTCGGCCGCGACGTAGCCGCCCCATGCCCATCGCGCGATGTCGGCCGCGCCCGCTCCCCTGCTGAGGCAGACAGCCGCGGCGGCGGCGCAGGAGAGGCCCATGCAGCGCTTCATCCCGAGACCCGTGAGCGGCAGCGCGAAGATGAGCGCCGCCGGCACGAGCGCCCAGAGGCTGTACCCGAACGCCGAGACGAGAAGCCCCGTCACGCCCTCCTCCCCCGCAGGCGCGCCGCCCGGCGCGAGGGCCGCCCCCAGGGCCGCGTAGACGGCCGCGCTGGCCGCGAAGGGGACCGCGGCCGTGCGCAGCATCCCCTTGAGGTTGTCGGCAAGCCGCGTGTTCGTGAGCGTCCGCACAAGCAAAGCCGAGCTCGATACGGGCGAGCACCTGTCGCCGAAGTAGCAGCCGGAGAGAACCGCGCCTCCCGTGACCAGGGCGTTCGCCCCCATGGCGCCCGCCAGGGCCCCGCACGCCACGCCCATGGTGGCCGCCGTGCCGAAGCTCGTGCCGATGAGATAGCTCACGAGGCCGCAGAGAAGGAAGCTCGCGAGCGGCGCCGTCTGCGGCAGGACGAAGGACGACGCCATGACCACGATCTGGGAGATGGTGCCGTCTGCCCGCCACAGCGCGGTGAGGACGCCGATGAGCACGAACGACTCGAGGACGCCGAGCGACGTGCGCGCGCCCCGCGCCGCGGCGCAAAGAAGCCGCATGGGCGCACGCCCCCGCGCCAGCCCGTACACGAAGAAGAGCGCGAAGCCGACAGCCAACGGCACGAGCACGTTCGCGCCCATGGCCACGAAGGCGACGAGCTGCGCGCAGAACGCGAGCAAGACGATGTGTTCCATGAGTCTCCCCCTGTGCGCGGCGCCGGCACGCGCCGCATCCATCTTGGTTCTTGCGAGAGGCCCCGCGCGGCCCCAGCGGCCCGAGACACGGGAGGAAGAGGCCCGGAAGGCACCGGCCTCTTCCGCAAACAGATGCTAGGGGCAGACGCAGTCCGATCCAAACTGTTATTGTTGGTGTGTATCACAAACGGATTTTGTGGGGCAGGTCCGCATGAACTTCCAGACCTTCGAGTACGTGCGCGTCGTGGCCGAGGAACGCAGCTTTACCCGTGCCGCCGCGCGCCTGCACGTGACGCAACAGACCCTCTCGGCGCACATCGCCTCGGTCGAGCGCGAGACGGGCGCGCCCCTCTTTGTGCGGACGGCACCGCTCACCGTAACGCACGAGGGCGAGCGGTTCCTCTCCCATGCGGGGCGGATCGAGGCCGACCTGCTCGCCCTGCGCCGCGACATGGCCGCCGCCCCCGCCGAGCAGACGGGCACGCTGCGCGTCGGCATCGCGTACACCCGCGGGCGCGCCCTGCTGCCTCCCGTGATCGAGCGGCTCTGCGCCGCCTTCCCCTACGTCCGCGTTCGCCTCGATGAGGGCACGAACGACGAGATAATGGCGAACCTCACGAGCGGCCGCGAGGACGTGGCCATCTTCGCCGCGGCGGGCGCGCGCCTGCCCGGCATCCGGATCGAGGACTTCTACGAGGAGCGCATCGTGCTATTGGCGAGCCGGGCGCTTCTCGCCGGCAGGGGCATCGCGGAAGACGCGCTCGCCGCGAGTCTCTCGCATGGGGACCTCGAGGCGCTCCAGGAGCTACCCCTCGTACTCGGCGGAGCGGCCGACATCACGGGCGGGCTCGGGCTCTCGCTCTTCGAGAGGGCCGACATCAACCCGACCATCCGCGTCCAGTCGAACAACATGGAGACCCTGCTCGCGCTCTGCCTTCGCGGCGTCGGGGCGTGCCTTTGTCCCTCGAACCTCGTGGACATGGCGGCGCCGCCCGAGGCCCGCGCGGGCCTCGCGACCTTCGAGCTCGGCCCGCAGGCCCGCTACCCCATCCTCTTCGGCCTGCCGACAGGCGACTACCGCTGGGCCGTGACGGAGGCCTTCATGCGCATCGCGCGCGAGGAAGCGGCAGCTCAAACGGGTTAGGGGACCGATTCATCGAGAAGCGCGCGGCGCGAGAAGGGAGCAGGGAGAGAAGGGACCGGGGCGAGAAGCGCATACGCGACGGGCACCCCAGGTCCGACGGGCCCGGCAAAAGGCCCCGATCAAGCCCGTCGGCCGGGCCCAGGCCGGCCTTGCGCCCCAAGCGCGCCGGCCCGCCGGCACGCTCGCCGCGAGCCCCGGGCGCTCGCGCCGGACACGCCGGGCCCGCCATCCGCGCCCCGGCGCCGCGCGCCCGCGCCGTCACTCCCCGAAGCGCAGCTCGGCGAGAAGCGCCTCGCGCGTGTTCGGCAGCTCGTCGCCGATCACGGCGGCCAGGAGCTGCCGCAAAACCATCCCCACGCCGGGGCCCGGCGCGATGCCGCGCTCCCGCATCACGTCCGCGCCGCCCACCGCGAGGTCGCCGACGCGCAGCACGCTGCCGCGCGCGATCTCTGAGCGCACGACGCCTTCGTGCGCGTCGAGCTCGCGGGCGTAGCCTCGGCAGGCGGGGGCCTTGCCGAGGGCGTCGGCCCGCTTGAGGTCGAGAAGCTCCAGCGCGAGCACCTCTCCCCTGCCGGGGCACGCCTCCTCGAGCCTGGCCATCATGCGGCGCACCGAGGGAACCGTGGGACTCACGGGCAAGTCGTGCAGGCGGATGAGCGCCTGGGCCTCGCGAACGCATGCCCGGTCCACGGCCAGGGACCCCATGAGCCTGCCTGCCATGCGCGCGCCCTCCTCCGGATGCCCGAAGAAGTGCCCGCGCCCTCCCGCGTCCTCGCTGTAGCACGCGGGCTTGGCCGCGTCGTGGAGAAGCGCCGCCCAACGGAGCTCGCGCGGGGCAAGGCCGCCCGTGAGCGCCTCGACGGCCGCGCAGACGCGAGCCGTGTGCTCAAGGACGTCGTAGGCATGGTACGGGCTCCTCTGGTCGAAGCCGCGCCCGCAGGCGAGGACCGGCAGCGCGCGGTCCATGACCTCAGGCTCGTTGATGAGCGCCCACGCCACGCGGCCCGAGGCGAGGATGCCGTCGAGCTCCTGGCCCACGCGCTCTCGGGCGATGGCGTCGAGGCCCCCGGCGCACTCCGCCAGCGCCGCCTGCGTGGCAGGCTCGATGACGAAGCCGAGCTGGCACGCGAAGCGCACCGCGCGCAGGACCCTGAGGGCGTCCTCGCCGAAGCGCGTCCTCGCCTCCCCCACCGCTCGTATGACCCCAGAGCGCAGGTCGGACTCGCCGCCGAAGGGGTCGAGAAGCCCGCGCGCGGGGTGATAGGCCATGGCGTTGACGGTGAAGTCGCGGCGCGCGAGGTCCTCCCGCACGTCGGTGACGAAGCGCACCTCGTCGGGATGGCGCAGGTCGGTGTAGGCGCCCTCCACGCGATAGGTGGTCGTCTCCACGGGAAGCCCCGCGACCACGGCAGTCACGGTGCCGTGCTGAGTGCCCGTCTCGTGCACCTCGATGCCGGCGGCGCGCAGCACCCTGGACGTCTCCGCCCACGGGGCGCTCGTGGTCACGTCCACGTCGTGCCCGCCTGCGCCGAGAAGCGCGTCGCGCACGAAACCGCCGACGACCCAGGCCTCGTAGCCGGCCGCCTCGAGCTCGTCCACGACGCGCATCGCATAGGGCGGTACCTGGATGTTGTTTGCTTGCACGGCCGGGCGCTCCTCTCGATGACCGATTCCGCCCTCGAGTATAGCAAGGCCGGCGGAAGGCCCGCCCAAGCCGCGACAAAGGCTCCTGGGCCTAAGCGGGGCGGCCTTAAGGCAGGCGCAGGGGCCCGCTCGCCTTAAGGGCCCCTCTCGCGCTGGCACGTCGGCGGAGCGCGTACGCTCTCCGCCCGCGGTGGCGCCCGCCACAAAAAAAGAAGGCCCGCCGGAGCGGACCTTCTTCTCAGCTCGAATATGCGATATCGGAATTAGAGCTTGGTGACGTTGGAAGCCTGGAGCTTGCCGTTCTGGCCAGTGGTGATCTCGAACTGGACAGCCTGGCCCTCGTCCAGAGTCTTGAAGCCGTCCATCTGAATCTCGGAGTAGTGGACGAACAGGTCGTCGCCGTCCTCACGAGAGATGAAGCCGTAGCCCTTGTCCGGATTGAACCACTTAACAGTACCCTGAGCCATGTCGTGCCTTTCGTTCTTGGCCCCGCAGGGCCAAATGATGCGTCCCGGGTAGGACGCGATACCTGATGGCGAATCGCCATTAGCTATGGTACCCCGAAAATCTCTCCGCCACACCGACAATCCGTTCGGGGGCGATTTGCCCCCGATGGGCCGGCAAGAGGCGCTCGGAAAGGGCGCAGGCAGGGGTCATACACAACGCCAGTCGCCGAACGCGCCGGCGCCGAGGCCGGCAAGCGCGTCAAATAAAGAAGCCCGTGCCGGGGCAGCCGCCTCGGCACGGGCACGAAGGCCGCAGGCGCACGCGCGAGCTCCCCCGCGGCACGGCTCCCTTAGGCGTGTGAGGGCTCCGTCGGCTTGATCACGCGGCCGATGCGCCGGATCACCGAGAGCACGCCGAGGCTGCGCAGCGTGTAGTAGCCCGTCTCGGCGAGATGGGCGGCCCAGCCGGCGTAGTCGATCTTCGGCGCGGGAAGGCCGCGGACGTCGCAGAAGAACTTCTTGCGGTGCGGCGCCACATCGGGGATGGAAAGAAGCAGCTCGGGGTCGATTCGCGCGAAGACCTTCTCGACGCCCTCCTTAACGAGCGGGTTGTCCCAACCGTCGTCGTAGATGGCGCCGAAGCAGTAGTTGATGCCGCGGACATAGTGGGCCTTGAGAATCTCCGGGTCCTTGATGCCCAGGCGCTCGATCAAGTCCATCATGTCTCCCCAGCGCTCGAAGGGGCGCGTGACGGCGTCGGCGGTCTTGTGGTTCTTGGTTGAGTCCGGCAGGTCGGCGCGGTAGTTGTAGTACTCCTTGTCCAGGTAGACGATCGCCTCGGCCTGGCACATGGTCTCGATGAGGAAGGGGTTGTCGGCCCAGCCGGCTCCCGGGTACTCGGGGAACTCGATGCCGTGCTCGGCGAGGAAGCCCTTACGGTAGATGGCCGACCAGATGGACGGGTGCATCTTGATGAGGGTCGGCTCCTCGGCGATGGTGAAGGGGCGCTTCGAGGTCTTCACGTGGAAGGTCATCGTGGAGTGGCGCGCCTCCTGCTTGGCGGGGTCGTCCCAGTTGAGGATGTCTTTCCAGGGGGTCTTCACGATGTCGAGACGCTCGGGGAAGCTCTCCGCGAAGGCGAGCATGTCCTCGTACATCGTGGGCTCGATCCAATCGTCCGGCTCGATGACGGAGACCCACTCGCCCTTAGCCAGGCGCAGGCCCATGTTGCAGCCCTGGCCGTAGCCGCCGTTCGCCTTGTCGACCATGACGACGCGCGGGTCGCGCGCGGCGTGGGCGCGGATGATCTCGGGGCTCTTGTCGGTGGAGCCGTCGTTGATGCAGAGGACCTCGATGTTCTTGTGGGTCTGGGCCTCGATGGAGTCGAGGCACTGGTCGAGGTACTTCTCGACGTTGTAGATAGGGACGATGACCGAGACCAGGGACTGGGAGTCGCCGTGCATGGAAAGCCCTCCTGTACGGGTACGTGGGCGGTTACGTGAACAAGCGCGAGTGTCTGTAGTTTAGCCCATGGCCCGCGCGGGGCGCAGGCGGAAGGACGCGCCTCGGTCGACCGCATGGGAAGAGGCGCGGCAGGGGCAGCGCGTCCCTATCCGCAGGCAAGGCGCCTCGAGCCGACGGCCTCCGCGATCTTGCGGGGCCTCGGCGCGCGGCCTAGAACTCGGCGAAGCGAGGCTCGCCCGCGCGCGCGAGGTCCTCGCCGCAAGCGAGCTCGCGAACCGCCGCGATGAAGGGAGCCTCGTCGCCGGACCTGAACGTGAGCGTGAGCTGGACGTCCTCGACGAAGAGCGAGTCGCTCACCTTGCCGCCCAATTCCGCAACGAGGCGACTCACGCGGTCGTAGAGCGCGTAAGGGAGCTGCACGACCACGGGCGTGACGAGCGTCATCTCGACGACGGCGCCGCCCTTCTCGGCCGCGGCGACCGCTTCCTGCGCCGCCGCGGTATAGGCGCGCACGAGGCCGCCGGGACCCAGAAGGGTGCCGCCGAAGTAGCGGGTGACCACGCAACAGACGTCCTTGAGACCCGCCCCGCGCAGGACCTCGAGGACGGGCATGCCGGAGGTGCGGCTCGGCTCTCCGTCGTCGGAGCAGCGCTCTCGGCCGTCGGCGAGGATCCAGGCGGGAACGTTGTGACGCGCGTCGTGGTGACGCGAGCGCACGGCCGCTATGAACTCGTCCGCCTCGCGCTCGCCGCTCACGTGCACGAGCTGTGCGATAAAGCGGCTGCGGCGGTCCTCGAACTCACCGGCTTGCTCTGTGCCCGAGCGCAGCGTCAGGTACGGATCGCGTCCCATACCGGGCCCCTATGCCGCGTCCGCGGTCCGCAGCAGCGGCTCCCCGGCCGAGACCGCCTGGTCGCAGGCGGGCTCGACGGGGCCCATCTCGTCGGAGTTGGTGACGGTCACGATGACGGTGTCGTCGAGGCCGCAGCTGCGGATAACGTCGGAATCGAAGCAGATGACGGCCTCGCCCGCGCGGACGCGGTCGCCCTTCTCGACGAAGGTGGTGAACCCTCGTCCCTTGAGGCATACGGTGTCCACCCCCACGTGGAGAAGCACCTGCGCGCCGGAGTCGCCGGATATGGCGACGGCGTGCTTGCTCCCCACCACGGCGGTGACCACGCCGGACACGGGCGCGTAGGCGACGTTGCCCGCCGGGCGGATCGCGGCGCCCTCGCCCAGCATGCCCTGGGAGAACACCGGGTCCTTGACCTCGGAGAGAGAGACCACCTTGCCAGATGCGGGGGCGCATATCGAGCCCGCGGACTCGCTCGCGACGACGGAGGCCGGACGAGCCTGGCCGAGAAGACTACCGAAGAGACCCAAGGAACACCTTCCTAAGGCGCGGCATGCAGGACACGCCGCGCAAGACACAAATCAGAAACATTGTAGCAAGTATGTGGGTCATTAGTCTCGCGGCCCGGCAAAGATGGCAGGTATTGCAGATTAATGTTAGTATGCCTTCTTGCGAGGTGGGCCAGGCGACCGCGGGGCGCGCGAGCGATCGCGCGTCATGAGGAAAGTCCGGGCTCCACAGGGCAGGATGCTGGTTAACGGCCAGGCGGGGTAACCCGACGGAAAGCGCCGCAGAAAAGAAGACTCCCACTGGCGGGTTCGCCCGTTAAGAGAAAAGCTGAAACGGTGGTGTAAGAGACCACCAGCGTCGTGGCAACACGGCGGCTTGGCAAGCCCCATCCGGAGCAAACGCAAATAGGAGCGCCATGGTGTGGCCCGCACCGCGCTCGGGTTGCGCGCTAGAGGGTATCGGCAACGATGCTCGTAGATAAATGGCCGCCCACGACAGAACCCGGCTCATAGGCCCACCTCGCACTTACTCATTCATCAGTACTCATGCCAGCGGGGCCTCCCGGTCCCCTCAAAGCTAGTTGAACGAAGAGCTTTGAGGGGACCGGGAGGCCCCGCTGGCATGAGCGCATGCGCTCGCGCGCAAGGTCTCGCCCCTGTCGCCTCGGAACTAGTTGAACGAAGAGTTCCGAGGCGACAGGGGCGAGGCCCAATCAGTATGCAGGAGTTGCGCTTACGTGCTGCCCGCCCCCTGAGCAGGGGGCTCGAGATGGGCCGGCACAGGCAGGATAGACGGTCGGTTAGGCAGAACGGCGCAGGTTACCCTTCTTGACCTGCACGGCCGTATAGATGATCACCGGCACGTAGGCGACCACCGTGGAGGCGAGCATATAGCCCGGGGTCACGGGGGTGGCGTCCACGAAGAAGGCGGCCATGACGACGACGGTGCCCGGCTGGTTGAAGAACGCGAAGTTCATGAAGTTGTTCACCCAGTGGCACGCGCAGCCCGGCATAAGGTCTCCAAAAGCCACATCGAGGGCATACAGGGCCGCCCCGGAGAAGAAGTAAGCGGCAAGCGACATGGCGACGTCGGCCGCCCCGCTCTGAGAGGACACCTCGGGGTTCGTGGCATGCAGGCCCATGAAGATAAGGGTGCTGACCAGGCCGGCGACGATGCAGCGGACGGTCGGGGAAATCCTGTTGCCGCAGGCCCAGCGCAGGAAAAGGCCGCGGAACGCGAGCTCTTCCCAGGTCGTCTGCATCCAGGTGAACACCAAGGCGACGAGGAAGCTCACGAGCATAGGCGCGATCCCGACGGTATTCACGGAGACATACCCGCCGGCCACCGAGAAGATCAGCACGTTAAGGCAGAACCCGAGGAGATAGAGCAGGGCGATAATGCTGCTCTGGCGCCAATCGACGCTGCGGCCCTCTCCCGCGACGAAGTCCTTCAGGCTCGACTTGCAGATCACGCGAAGAAACACCGCAGCCATGATGAACAGCCCCGCGAACGAGAGGAAGCCGCTGAGGACGGTTTGCAGCCAGGCCCACTCGCCCTCGAAGGTTACGAACCTGAGCGGGGTGACGAGAACCGCCGCGAGCAGGGACCCGCCGATGTAGTCGGCGACGGCGAGCGCGATCCACCTCGGCAGCTTGATCTGGTCCAGCTCCAGGTGCTTGGGCTTCTTCGACTTGTCGGGCTTCGCCTCGAGCCGATCGTTTTTTGCCATAGGGACTCCTTCCATAAGAAACCCGGCCCGGAAACGTCGCTCCGAGCCGGGAAGGCCATGCGATGTGTTGTGAGGGCGCGACAACTAGTCGAGGTCGCCGAAGTCGCCGATGCCCGAGACGGTCTGCTGCGCAGCGGCGGCGTGAACGGGGGTGGGGGCGGCCACGGTCACGTCGTTGTGCGTCGTGCCATTGGAGCCGGAGAGGTTCGTCGAGATGACGCCCTGCGCGGGGAAGACGCTCTCGGCGTCGTCCATGAAGTGCTGCAGGAGCTTGGTGTACTCGCCGCGGAACTCCTCGCGGGAGGCCTTGAGGCGGTCAATCTCGTCGAGCTCGGCCTGCTTCTGGGCCAGGGCCTGGCGAATGACCTCACGGGCCTTCTGGTCAGCATCGGTGCGGATGTTCTCGGCATCGGCGCGCGCGTCCTCGACGAGCTTGTCGGCGGACTGCTGGGCCACGATGAGGACCTGCGAGATCTGGCGCTCGGTGACCTGGATGGAGCTCTGCTCGGCCTTCTGGGAGGCGACCTGGGGCGCGGGGGAAGGCGCGCCGGCGCGCTCCTCGAGCTCCGCGACCTGCGCACGGGCGGAGGCGAGCTGGGCCTCGGTGCTGTTCAGGCGACCCTTGAGGTCGGCGATCTTCTGGAGCATCCCGTCGACCTCGGTCGAGAGCTGCTCGAGGAAAGCGTCGACCTCCTCGGTGTCGTAGCCGTGCTTAGAGGCCGAGAAGGTCTGTTGCTCGATGTCTGCGGGGGTGATGGCCATTGTGCCGTTCCTTTCCATACCTGGCGCGGGTGGGGCGCCTCAAATGCTTCCTAAATGATAGTAAATACCAGCCGCTCTATGAAGCTGAGCAAATATAGCAACAATCGGCGAAAAATCGATACCGTTCATCGGCGGAATGACCCTGCGAAACACGTTGAGATAAGGTTCCACGAGCATCCCGAGGGCGTCTCGGAAGGCGTCGACGCCGCCGCTGCCCGTGCCGCGCGGCACCCAGCTCATGAGGCACCAGACCACGATAAGGAACTCATACACGTTGAAGATCCTCGCTATGAGCGAGTACAGAGAAGCCACCGCGACCCCCTACTTCCCGCCGGCGAGCTCGGCGGCACGCGCAAGCGCGGCGTCCACGGCGGCGAAGGACCCCTCGAAGAGCATGGGCTCGAGCTCGTAGAGGCCGGCGGCGGTGGTGCCGCCGGGACTCGTGACCTTCTCGGCATAGGCGCGCGGGTGCTCTCCGGAATCGAGGAGCTGCGTGGCCGTGCCGCGCATGGTGGAGAGAAGCAGCTCGCGGCAGGCGGCGGCAGGCATGCCTGCTTTGACGCCCGCGCGAGTGAGCGTGTCCACGAACACGGCGAAGAAGGCGGGGGCGGTGCCGACGACGGCGCCCTCGACCTCGAGCTGGTCCTCGCGCATCACGACGGCGGAGCCCAGGGCGCCGAAGACGCGGCACGCGAGCTCGACGTCGGCGCCCGTGGCGGTGGCGCCCGGCGCGACGGCCGAGGCGCCCGAGAGCACCTGGACACAGAGGTTCGGCATCACGCGGACTACGCGGGAGCCGGGCAGGGCCTCCTGGATCGAGGAGATGGGCACGCCCGCCGCGATGGAGACGACGAGGCGGCCCGCCAAGGCCTCGGCGCACTCGGCCATGACGGAGGGGAGCACCTGGGGCTTCACGGCGAGGACCACGACGTCGGGGCCCTCGGCGAGCATGGAGAGGGCATCGTCGAAGGCACGGATGCCCTTCTCGGCGAGAGGCGCGCAGCCGTGGCCGTCGTGGCCGGCGACGAGGATGAGCGACGGCTCCCAGGCCGAGGCCTCGACGAGGCCCGCCGCGATGGCGCCGCCCATGGAGCCGGCGCCGATGATGCCGAGCTTGAGGTCTGCGTTAGGCAAGTCCTGCTCCTTAACGCTCGAGGTCGCCGTCGGCGACGAGCTTGTTGAGGTCGGTGGCGGTGAGCTGTGTGCCCTCGGGAAGGACCACGAAGCAACGGTCGCCGAGCTCGGTGACCTCGCCCTCGATGCCCATGGCGAAACCGAAGGAGAAGTCGAGGATGCGCTTGGCGACGTCGATGTTCGTATTGCGGAACACGAGCACCACGGGCTGGTTGGTCTTCACGCGCCGAACCACCGTCTGGACGTCGTCGTAGGAGACGGGCCGGAGCACATAAGGGGGCAGCTGGCTCGGGACGGGGCGCATGCGCGCGGCCCCGCCGTACTCGGCCACAGGGGCCGGGGAGCTCGGGCTCGAGTAGGAGCCGCGCTGCATGGCGTTGGTCTCCTGGGACTCGTAGCTCGCGTGCGCCGGGCTCGGGATGCTCGAGGGCACCTGAGAGGCCACCGGTCGGCCGGAGCGGGTATAGACCGAGACGCTCTCGGCCTCGGGACGCGGGGTGTTGCCGAGAAGGCGGGGCGCGCTGCCCGTGTCGCGGCGACGCGGCTCGCGATCATAGCCGGCCGAGTCGTCCTCGTAGTAATCGTCGTCGTAATAGTCGTCCCCGCCACCGAAGCGGTCCCTCAGCGAGTCGAGAAAGCCCATGTTCTTCTCTCTTTCACGCGGCGCCGCGGCGCGGCGCAGCCGTCAGATGCGTATAGTGCGTGGCCTCACGCGAGCGCGTAGCCGGGGTCGAAGGCGACCCGGCCGAGCCGCACGAGGGTCGAGCCCTCCTCGATGGCGACGCCGAAGTCGTCGCTCATGCCGCACGAGAGCACGGGAAGCGAGAGCCCCGTGCGGCCCCGCAGCTCGCAGGCGAGCTCGCGGAGGCCGGAGAAGCTCCTTCTCGCCGCGTCGAGGTCGCCTCGGGGCGCCATGGCCATAAGGCCCATGAGCTCCATGCCGGGTAGGGCCGCCGCCTCCTCTGCGAAGGCACGCGCCCCGTCCGGCGAGAAGCCCGATTTGGAGAGCTCTCCGGAGACGTTGACCTCGAGCAGGAACCCCTGCGTGAGGCCCCTCGCCTCGCAGCGCGAGGAGACGGCGCGGGCGAGCTCGGCGGAGCTCACGGAATGCAGCAGGCCGACCTTGCCGATGACCTGGTTGATCTTGTTCTTCTGCAGGTTTCCGATCATGTCCACGCGCGAGCCGGCCATCTCGGCCTCGCCGGCCATGAAGGCGAGCTTGCGGGAGAGCTCCTGCGGGCGGTTCTCGGCGAAGGCCCTCCAGCCGGCGCGCCAGGCGGCCAGCACGGCCTCGGGCTCCACGGTCTTCGAAACGGCGAGCATGCCCACCTCGGAGACGTCCCTGCCCGCACGAGCGCAGGCCTCGGCCGCGCAGGCGCAAATCCGGTCCCTGCGCTCGGCGAGAAACGCCTCGTAGGCGAAGTCAACCGGTATGTCGAGCCTGGCCTGGGCCATCAGATGATCACCCCGTCGTCGATAAGGTCCCATGCGGGGGCCGCGCCCGCGCGCATCACCGCGACGGCGGCGTGGCGCCCGCACGCGCCCCTCTCGGCACGATAGGAATAGAAGCGGTCGGTGTGGGAGGCGGTCGACGCGGCGCAGCTCGCGAGGTTATCCCTGAGGACGCCGGCGTCCGTGAGGGCGCAGGCGACAGCGTAGCCCAGGTCGAGCTTGCACCGCGAGGCCACGCCCACGTGGACGCCGTCGCCGAACTCCTTGATGAACCGGCCCATGAGCTCGGCCGAGACCTCGTAGTCGACGCCGCCGATGTGCGGGCCGATGTAGGCCTTGAGGTCGGAGGCGGAGCAGCCGCATTCCCGCATGAGAACGCCGGCCGTCTTCTGGGCGATGCGCGCGATGGTGCCGCGCCAGCCCGAGTGCGCGACGGCGAAGCCGCCGGGGGCACAGAGGACGACGGGCACGCAGTCGGCGAAGCAGAGCATCACCGGGACGTCCAGGGCGGTGCAGACGACGGCGTCGGCGCCGGAGCGGGCGCGCTCACGGGCCTCGTCGAAGGGCTCTCCGGCCGCCTCGCGGACAACGACGACCTCGTCGCCGTGGACCTGCC
Source organism: bacterium (assembly GCA_963605405.1). Taxonomy (GTDB): domain Bacteria; phylum Actinomycetota; class Coriobacteriia; order Coriobacteriales; family Atopobiaceae; genus Paratractidigestivibacter. The sequence continues at coordinate 13,371 of CAVCUP010000022.1, forward strand.
GCGGGTAGACGAGCCTCTGCGCGAGGTCGCCCGCCCCCACGGCGGCGAGCGCGCGCCGGCGGTTCTCGGCAACGGCCGCGGGGTCGTCCCCGCAGGCGCCGCCGAGGTTGAGGGAGGCGTACGGCGCGGCGCTCACTCCCCCGCCCCGCTCGGTGAACGCGAACGTGACCCCGCCCCCGGACTCGGCGTCCGAGAGAAGGGCCACATCGCCCGCCTTATATCTGCACAGGCTAGCCAAGGCTCACTAGATCCGGCTGCGCTTGAGGAAGTCGGGGATGTCGAAGTCGTTGCTCGAGGAGGAGCTGGACTTCGGGCGGCTCACGTTGATGGGCATCGAGGGCGCGGAGGAAGGCGCGGGCGCCGGAGCGGGCGCGGGGCGCGACGCCGGGCGAGAGGCGCTCTGCTGGCGGCTCGCGGAGGGCATGGTCATGGTCGGCAGCGGCTGCTGGACGTTCGCGTCGTTGAAGCCGGTGGCGATGACGGTCACGCGAACCTGGTCGCCCAGGGACTCGTCGACGACGGTGCCGAAGATGATGGTGGCGTCGGGGTCGACGTTCTGGGCCACGAGGTCCGCGGCGTCGTTGATCTCCTGGATGCCGAGGTCCTTGTTTCCGGCGATGGAGAGAAGCACGCGGGTCGCGCCGTCGATGGTGCCCTCGAGCAGACGGCTGGAGATGGCCTCGGCGGCGGCGTCGGTCGCGCGGTTGTCGCCGGAGGCGGTGCCGATGCCCATCATCGCCGTGCCGGAGGACTTCATGATGGTGCAGACGTCGGCGAAGTCGAGGTTGATGAGGCCCGGGACGGTGATGAGGTCGGTGATGCCCTGGGTACCCTGGCACAGCACGTCGTCGGCCATGCGGAAGGCCTCGAGCATGGTGGTCTTCTTCTCGGAGAGGTCGAGCAGGCGGTCGTTCGGGATGACGATCAGGGTATCGACACTCTCGGAGAGGTTCTTGATGCCCTCGACGGCGGAGCCGGAGCGGCGGCGGCCTTCGAAGGTGAAAGGCTTGGTCACGACGCCGACGGTGAGGGCGCCCACGTCGTTCTTGGCGATGTCGGCCACGACGGGAGCGGCGCCGGTGCCGGTGCCGCCGCCCTCGCCCGCAGTGATGAAGACCATGTCGGCGCCCGCGAGCGCGGCCTTGATCTCGTCGCGGGAATCCTCGGCGGCCTCCTTGCCGACCTCGGGGTTGGCGCCGGCGCCCAGGCCCTTGGTGATGTCGGAGCCGATGTGGACCTTGATATCGGCGTCGGAGATGGCGAGCGCCTGGGCATCCGTGTTCACGGCCACGAACTCGACGCCGCGGATGCCCTCCTCGATCATGCGGTTGACGGCGTTGTTGCCGCCGCCGCCGACGCCGACGACCTTGATCACGGCGAGGTAGTTGCTGAGGGTGTCGGTGTCCTTGATCATCGTTTCCTCCTCTTTGGCCGCGGGCCCCTGAGGACTCTGCGCCGGTTGTCTGAAAGCCCTGCGGGCCTTTGCTGGCTTCTTTGCCATCTTGGTTCCTTGCGATTGCGTCTTGCGCGTGCTCTCAAGGAGGCGCGCGTCCCAAACCCTAAAGCTCGAGTTTAGCCTTATGCCTCGGTCAAAGCGTCGTAGTTTTGCACATCGAGGCCCCGTGCGTCAAACGACATGGAGCAAACGTGAAGAAGCCAGGTGAGCGCGGGCCCCTTATGCGCGCAAAGGCTAAACCAACCCTTAAGAAGGCAGCCCGCCGAACGCGGGGGAAGCGCCCAGGGGCCCGCGCGACCAGGCGTCGGTCCTGTGCCTGAAAGGAGGACGGCCCGAAACCCAGCCGCCGCACAGCGAGCTTCGTCCCTCGACATCCGGGCAAAAGGCCATGCTCGAGCGGCGTGAATCGGCGCGCCGCCGCGCCCGAGGGCCCGATGTCGCAGGCAAAAGGCCACATGCGTGAAGGCGAGAACTCGCTAGGCATCATCCTGGTTAGAAGCCGCCTCGGCCGAGGAAACGGCGGGAGCCTCATCGGTCGAGGCCGAGGCCGAGTCGCCGCCCGAGCCGGAAGCGCCTCCGCTCTCGTCGGAGGCGCCGCTCGCCGCCCCCTCGCCCGAGGAGTCGCCCGTCTCGCCGCCCGAACCGTCTGAGCCGCTCGAGCCGCCTGAGCCATCCGAGCCGCTCGAGCCGCCCGTCTCGCCGTCCGAGCCGTCTCCCCCGTCGGCCCCCGTGCCCTGCGCGACGTCGTCGGAGCTGACCCGGCGCACCGAGGGGGTCGAGGGAATGCGGACGTTGATGTAGGTGACCTGCCCGGGATACTTGGCGAGAAGCGCCGAGGCGACCTCCTCCTTATACGCGATGTTCGTCGCGCTGCCGAGAAGCACCCGCACGCCGCTCTCCAGCACGCACGAGACGGCGTCCGCGCTCGAGGCGTCGTAGCTCACGACCTTGGACGAGAATTCCTCAGAGAAACCTGCGCGGAAGGCCTGCACCGCGGCGAGGACGTCGTCGGTGGCGGCCGAGCCCGCGACGGGGTCGACCGTGGCCGGCACGCCCGTGACGAGGGTAACGCCCTCCGAACGGGCCTTCTTGAGCGCGGCGTCGTTCACGGACTGGCCGTCGGCCACCGTGATCTTCACGGGCTCGATCCAGGACCCGCCGCTGCCCAGGTACCACCCGAGCGAGCCGGACGCCATCACGACGAGAAGGTCGGCGGACTGCTCGCGGATCGTCAGCTTGAGCGTGTGGGGAAACTCGCGCGTGAGCTCCACGGACTGCACCCAAGGGTCGCGCTTGAGCTGGGCCTCGATATCGGCGACGTCGACGTTGAGCAGGGTCGTAGTGTCGGAAACGGTGAGCAGCTTGGAAGCGTCGGCCTCGGACACGTGGGCGGATGCCTCGACCACGATGCTCTCCACCGAGAACATCATCGAGTCGCGCAGCACGAAGAAGGCGATGAGCACGACGACGCCGAAGACGCAGACGGCTGCGGCGGCCAGCCCCAGGGCCTTGACGGCGCCGGCGCGCTGGTGACGCTCGCGAGCCTCGCGGCCCGAGGCGGCCGGGGTCGGCGCGCCGCCGGAAAGAAAGGAAGGCACGGAGCCCGATGAAGCCACCGCGCCCGGGGTGGCGGCGGGTCTCTTGCCGTTGATGCCGGCGAAGGGGTTCTTGAGCTCGAGCCCAGTCGACGACGCGCCGCGTTTGACACGGGCGAGGGGGCCCGTCCCCGTGCCCTTGGGAGGGGCGGGCACGGGCCGCCCGGCCCGGCCGCGCGCCTGGGACCGCGCCTGGGAACCCGTCTGCGGGCGGGTCTGGGGCCTTTTACCGGGCCCGGGGCCGACGGGCTTTCTCGCCAGGGTCATCTTGCCCGGGGCCTTAAGGCCGCCTGAAGACATGCCCCCGCCCCGACCCGAGGCGGAGCGTGACGCCGATGACGCGGGGCGCCCGGACGCAGCACGGCTCCCGGCAGGACGCGACGGGGCGCCCCCCGGCCCGAAAAGGGTGCCTTTCTTCATGGGGGAAGGCACCGGGGCGGCCTGTCTCGGCGCGCCGGAGCGCGGCGTGCCCTTGCGGGGCGTGCCTTTCCTGTTCCTATCCGCGGCCATGAGGAGCGCCTAGTCGCCGAACCCTAGCAGCTTGACCTCGCAGCAGAGGTCCACGCCGCGCTCGGCGAGCACGGTGTCGTGCGTGAGCTGGATAAGCGAGAGGACGTCGGACGCCGAGGCGCCGCCGTTGTTCACGATGAAGTTGGCATGCTCGTTCGAGACCTGCGCGCGCCCGGAGGAGATGCCCTTGCAGCCGCACTCCTCGATGAGCGCGCCCGCAGAGGCGTCGGCCGGGTTACGGAAGACGGAGCCGCAGGTCGGCTTGCCCATGGGCTGCGTGCGCCGACGGCGGGAGAGCCTGGACTCCATGTCCGCGGAGATCTCCTTGGCCTCGCCGGGCTCGAGCGCGAGCGTGACCTCCAGGATGATCTCGCTCGTGGGAATGGATGTCTGGCGATAGCCCCACGCGATCTCGTGGCCCTCGTAGCGGTGAAGGCCCTCGCCGGGACGGTAGACCACGAGGTCGCGGACCCGTTGCCCGATCCACTCGCGGCGCGTGCCGGCGTCCATGGAGACGGCCCCGCCCACGGTCCCCGGGATGCCCACGCAGAACTCGAGGCCAGAGAGCGATGCCTTCGCGACGGCCGACACGACCTTGGAGAGAAGCGCGCCGGCTCCGGCCGTGACGCAGCCGGACTCGGCGTCTATCTCCACCCGCGAGAACTCGTCGTCGAGGCAGATGACGGCACCGCGGTAGCCGGCGTCGGAGGCGAGCACGTTGCTGCCCTTGCCGAGGATGACCCAGTCAACGTGCTCGTCGGCGAGCACGTTGACCACCTTGACGAGCGCCGCGTAGCTGTGGACGACGATGAGCAGGCTCGCGGGCCCGCCGATCCTGTACGACGTGCGCCGGGAGAGCTTCTCGTCTCGGAGGACCTCGGCGTCGGTGGCGCCGGAAAGGCTCATGTATGCATTGAATATGCTCACGTGGCGGCTACTTTCCCGAGCGCTCGCGCATGGCATCGATAAAGAGCGGGCCGATCTGGGTGACGTCGCCCGCGCCCTGGGTGATGAGAAGGTCGCCGGGGCGCACGGTCTCGACGAGGTTCTCGATGAGCTTGCGGCTGTTCGGCACGAACTCGACGTCCGCCACGTCGCCGACCTCGGCCACGCCGTTCGCGATCGTCTTGCCCGAGACGCCGGGGATGGGAAGCTCGCCGGCCGAGAAGACGTCCATCACGCGCAGGACGTCGACGTCGCCGAAGGCATGCGCGAAATCGTCGGCGAGCGCCTGGGTGCGGCTGTAGCGGTGCGGCTGGAAAACACAGACGATACGGTTGAACTGCAGGTCCTTGGCCGCGGCGAGCGTGGCCGCGACCTCGGTGGGGTGGTGGCCGTAGTCGTCCACGACGGTCACGCCCTCGACGTCGCCCACATGGGTGAAGCGGCGGCGGGCGCCCTTGAACTGCGAGAGGGCGGCCACGGCGGCGTCGACGTCGCAACCGAGGACATCGGCCACGGCGAGCGCGGCGGTGGCGTTGGCCATGTTGTGGCGGCCGGGGTTGGCGGCGATGGTCACGTGGACGCGCCCGTGCTCAGGGGTGTCCACAGAGAAGTTCGAGGCGATCTGGTGGTGGGTGTCCTCGGGCAGGCACACGTAGTCGCAGGACTCGTCGAAGCCGTAGGTGACCACGCGGCGGCCCGTGGAGCGCGCGAGCTCGACGTAGTGGGCGACGTCGCCGTTGATGATGACGGTGCCGTCCTCCCCCACGAGGTCCATGAACTTGCAGAAGGTCTTCTCGATGTTCTCGAGGGTGCCGTAGTGGTCGAGATGGTCGGCCTCGATGTTGGTGACCACGACCACGTTGGGGTTGAGATAGAGGAAAGAGCCGTCGGACTCGTCCGCCTCGCAGACGAAGTAGCCGCCGTCGCCGTTCTTGCCGTTGGTGCCGTAGCCCTCGACGATGCCGCCGATGAGGAAAGACGGGTCGAGCCCGAGCTTATCGAGCATCGTGGCCACCATGGAGGACGTGGTCGTCTTGCCGTGGGTGCCGGCGACGGCGACGGTCACGGCGTCGTTGGACAGGTAGGACAGCATCTTTGCGCGCGGCCAGATAGGAATTCCGAGCTCATGGGCGCGGACGACCTCGGGGTTCGTCTCGGGGATGGCGGTGGAGGTGACGACGACCTCGGGCCCCACGGCGTCGATGGTCGCGGCCTCGTGGCCGACGTGCACCTCGACGCCCGCGGACTCGAGCTCGCGGACATAGTGGGACGCCTTGAGGTCCGAGCCCGTGACCTTGCACCCGCGCTCGTGGAGCACGAGGGCGATGCCGCTCATGCCCGCGCCCCCGATGCCGATGAAGTGGGCGCTCCCTATCTTCTTGCCGCAAGAAATCCCGCTCATGCAAGCCCCTCCCGTGTAAGAGCGATTCAGCGTTTGAGGCCGGGCGCGCGACGCGCGCCGGCTGACCCTCTACTCTAACCCAAAAACCTCGCGGCCCTATCCGCGCGCGACGCTCTCCACTTGGTCTGCGAGGGCGACGGCCGCGGATGCGCCGGCGAGCGAGCGGGCGGCGGCGCGCATGGCGGCGCGGCGGGCAGGGTCGGCGAGGAGCCCGAGGAGCTCATCGGCGAAGGCCTCGCCCGCGACCTCGTCGTCCTTGAAGAGCGAGGCCGCGCCCGCGTCCACGAGGAAGCGGGCGTTGGTGGTCTGGTGGTCGGCCGTGGCGAAGGGATACGGAACGAGGACCGAGGGGGCGCCCACGGCCGCTATCTCGGCGATGGAGGAGGCGCCGGCGCGGGAAAGCACGAGGTCAGCGGCCGCGAGGACGTCGCCCATGTTATCGATGTAGGGCAGAAGAGACCAGCGCTTGGACTCCCCGGGGGCGAGCGCGAGGGCAGCCGCCGCGTCGTCGTAGCCGCCCTTGCCCGTGGACTGCACAACGCGCAGTCCCTCGATGGAGAGAAGCCGGCCCTTGAGGCGTGCCATGCCTTCGTTGAGGGTACGGGCCCCGAGGCTGCCGCCGAAGACGAGCAGCATGGTCTCGCCCTCGGAGATGCCCAGCTCGGCGCGCCCGCGGGCACGGTCGCCCTCGGTGACGGACCGGCGGACGGGGTTGCCGGTGAGCACGACGCGGCCGGTCTCGCCCTCGCGCTCGAAAACGGCGCGGGCGGCGGGCACCGAGATGCACACGCGGGAGGCGTGCGGGGCCATCATCTTGTTCGCGAGGCCGGGGACGGAGTTCTGCTCATGCACGAGATACGGGATGCGCTTCTCTTTACAGAGGCCGAGGAGCGGGACCTCGACGTAGGCGCCGAAGCCGATGGCCGCGTCCGGGGCGCCCGCCTGCCGGAAGCGCGCGGCGACCTTGCCCTTGGCGCGCCAGACGCGGGCGAGCGAGGTGATCGCGGTCCAGGGGCGCGAGCGGTCGAAGCCCGTGACCTCGAGGGGGACGAGCTCGAAGCCGGCCTGCGGGACGAGCGTGCCCTCGAGGCGCGAGGGCTGGCCGAAGAAGGTTACCTCGTGGCCGCGGTCGCGGAGCTCCTCGGCGAGAGCGAGAGCGGGGTTGATGTGCCCGGCGGTGCCGCCGGCGGCGATGGCGATGTTCATCTGGGTTTCCCCTCGACGTAAAAGATATGCGGTCGCGCCCGCATCAAGCGGGGCGGGCTGGATAGAGTTTAGCGCTCACGGGGACGGCCGCGCGTGATTGCGGGCCAAGGGCGTATCGGGCGGGGTCTTGCGGACGGGCGAAAGCCGTGCGGACAGAAGCCGTGCGGACGGAAGTGAGAAACAACCGGCAGCCGGGCTTCCCACCGGGGGAAGCTCCTAGGCGGCGCCTCTCTCCCGCGACCCGAGCCCCGGAACATCGCCGTCCAGCAGCGACTCCTCTCCCAGAGCCCCAGAACCGCATCATCCAGTAACCGGCGGGCCCCAAGAGCCCCGGGAACACGCCGCGCAGTAACGCTGGCAAGAAGAGCGCCCCGAAATCGCGCCGCGCAGCAACGGTTGATTGCTGCGCGACGACGTTCCGGGGCGTTTCTCACTTCTTCGTTACTGGGCGACGCGGTTTTGGGGCTCCTCCCACACCGCCGTTACTGCGCGGCGCGATTCTGGGGCTCCCCCCGTCCCGCGGTTGCTGGGAGACGCGGTCCCGGGCTCCTCCCACACCGCCGCCGCTGGGCAGGAGGCGGTGGGCGACGGCTTGCGGACGTGCGGCCGGTCTGCGCGAGAGCATGGGCTCGGCGCGCCGGACAAACTCACTCGGGCAGCGGGAGACGCCTTGGCGCGGCCCTGCTAAGAAATCGTTCCCGCTGGCATGCGGACGATGGCCCGTGCGCAAAAACCGCATCCGCTGGCATGGGCTCGATGCCAGCGGATGAGGTTTCTTAGCGGCGGGCCATTACCGAAGCCAGTGGTTGCGACCTCTTGGCGCCAAACCCTCGGCCACCTCGGCGGGCATGCTTTCGCGCTCAACCCGGCGAGAGTCGCCGGCGAAGCGTCTACCTGCGGCGACGCCCGCCGTCACGGCCGCGCCCCTGCCCTGCGGGCCTTCCGCCGTTGGCGCCGTGACGACCGCCGCGCAGCCTCGTGGCCGCATCCTCGCGGTTGAGGTCGACCCGGGCGTAGCCGCCCTGGCCGCGAGATCCCGCGCGGTCGCGGCCGCCGCCGAGAACGGTGAACCCGCCGGATTCCCGCTGCTGGCGCCCCTGCGCGCCGCGCGCGCCCCTTCCGGAACCGGGCCTCTCGCCGCGCGGTCCCGCGCCGCGGCCGGCAGAGTAGCCGGCTCGGTAGCCGCCGTCCCCGCCGCCATCTCGGCCGTAGCCCCTGCGCCCATAGCCGGAGTCATCGCGCCCGTAACCGGACGAGCCGCGGCCATAGCCGGCGCCGGGGTCGTATCCCGCGCCGAGACCGGCGCCGACGCCCGCGCCGCCGCGGGCGGAACGGGGGGTCGCCTCCCCGACGAAGGAAAGCCCCGGGTCGCCCTCACCCGAGCGAACGCGCCACGAGCCGCGCCGGCGGTCATGCTCCGTCTCGGGGAGCTCCGAGTGCGCGGAAACGGACACGAGCATGCCCACGAACATAAGGCAGCTCATGATCGACGAGCCGCCGTAGCTCAAAAACGGCAGCGGCTTGCCGGAAAGCGGGATGAGCCCGATGACGCCGCAAATGTTGACCAGCAGCTGAATAATGATGAGCGATGTGCACCCGCAGGCGATGAGCCTTCCTGCGAGGTCGGGCGCGTAGCGAGCGATGCGGAAGCCCGCCCATGCGAAGCAGGCGAAGCCCACGAGAACGCCGACGGTGCCCACAAGGCCGCACTCCTCGCCGATGACGGCGAAGATGAAGTCGTTGTGAGCCATCGGCAGGTAGGAGTACTTCTGCTTGGAGAAGCCGATGCCCACGCCGAAGATCCCGCCGGACCCGAAGGCATAGAAGCCCTGGATAACCTGGTAGGATTCGCCGAGCTCGTCTTGCCAAGGGTCGAGGAAGGTCTGGATGCGCGAGAGCGAGTAGTCCTGGGTGAGCGCGTAGACGGCCACGAAGGCGACGGCGCACACCGAGCCGATCGTGAGGATACGCGTGTCGACGCCGGCGACGAAGGCGATGATCGCCAACGTGACGACGATGATCATGGTCGAGCCCTTGTCGGGCTGGAAGAAGATCAGGACCACCGGCAAGGCGATGCTGCCCACCGCGAGCTTGATGAGCTCTTTGTCGGGCAGGTCGCCGTCGGAGAAGTAGTGCTGGGCGATGGACGCCGCGGCCATCACGATGGCTACCTTGGCGAACTCGGAGGGCTGCAGCTGGAAGAAGCCCAGCTTGATCCAGCGAGAGGCGCCGTAGGTGTTGTTCGAGAAGCCGGGGACGAAGACGAGGATGAGGGCGACGACCGTGATCGCCGTGACGGCGATGAGATGGTCGCGTGAGAGCAGGTGGTAGTCCGTCCGCGCGATGATCACGGCCAGCACGACGCCGACGAGGGCGAAGATGAGCTGTCGCTTGAGATAGAAGGCCGCGTCGTAGCCGCAGGCGGAACTCGCCATGCAGGTGACGGAGGAGGCCGAGTAGATCATGAGCAACCCGAAGCACACGAGCACGGTCGTGACGAGGAGAAGCACGAGCCTGGGCTTCATGAAGCGCTCGGGCACGCCGAAGAGGGACCTCTCGGCCTCGGCCAGGCGCCCGCCGGAGCGGCCGTCCTCGCGCATGGCGCGGCGGGCCTCCCGGGCGGTGCCGCCGAAGAGGAAGCTGGGAAGACGGGAGGCCACCTAGCGCTCCCCCGCCCCGTCGCGAAGGCCGGCCACGAGCTGCTTGAAGGCGCGCCCGCGCTCACCCATGTTCGCGAACTCGTCGAAGGAGGAGCACGCCGGGGAGAGAAGCACGGTCTCCCCGGGACGGGCGGCGGCGACGGCCGCCGCGAAGGCGTCGCGCAGGTGCCCGGCGCGTATGACCTCGAGGCGCTCGGCTCCCTCGCCGGCGGCGGCGCGCCCCGCCGCAGCCGCGGCCTCGAGCGCCTCGGCGATGCGCGGCCCGGCCTCGCCGTAACAGACGGCCACGCGGGCGCGCCCCAGGCAGGCCTCGGTCAGGCTCTCGAGCCCGGTGCCCTTGTCGTGGCCGCCGAGGAGCACGACGACGCTGCCGGGCTCGAAGGCGTCCAGGGCCTTCACGACGGAGTCGACGTTCGTGGCCTTGGAGTCGTTGACGAAGGCCACGCCGGCGACGACGCCGCAGGGCTCGATGCGGTGCTCGATGGGGCTGAAGCTGGCGAGGCCGCGGGAGACGTCCGCGGCCCCTGCGCCGACGGCGAGCGCGAGCGCGGAGGCGGCAAGGGCGTTCTGGGCGTTGTGACGACCGCGGATCAGCAGCTCAGAGGCGCGGCAGAGCTCATGCTCGGAGCCGCCCAGCCGCACGACGAGCGCGTCGCCGCGCAGGAACGCGGCGTCCGCGCCCTCGGGCTCGCGCTCCACGGAGAGCTCGCACACGCGAATTCCGCGCGCGGCGCAGCGCGCGGCGGCGGCACGGCACCATGCGTCGTCGACGGAGATCACGGCGAGGTCGCCGGCGCCCATGTTCGCGAAGACCTTCTCCTTGGCGGCGGCATAGGCCTCCATGGAGCCGTGCCACTCGAGGTGGTCGGGCGTGATGTTGAGGAGCGCCGCGGCGCGCGGGCGCAGGCGCGAGGTCTCGGCGAGCTGGAAGCTCGAGAGCTCGGCCACGAGCCAGCCGCCCTCGGGGCGGCGCTCAACCTCGCCGACGCAGAGCACGCCGATGTTGCCCACCGAGGTCGCCTCCAGGCCGCCCTCGCGGAGCAGGTGCGTGGCGAGCGAGGTCGTGGTCGTCTTGCCGTTGGTGCCCGTGACGGCGATCCAGCGCTGCGGGCTCTCGCGGAAGGCGAGCTCGGGCTCGCCGATGAGCTCGCGCGAGCACGCGGCGGCGGCCGCGGCGAAGGCGCTCGTCTCGGGGATGCCGGGGGAAGAGACCGCGAGGTCGTAGGCGCCCCCTGCTCCCTGGGCGCCGCCGTTCTCGCCGGCGGGGCCCTCGCCCGCCTCGGGACCGCGCACGTCCTCGGTCCCGAGCACGCACCGCACGCCCAGCGCCTCCAGCGCGCGCGACGCCTCGCCGGGCACGGACTTCTTTCCGCCGTAGAGCGTCACGGAGCGCACGCGCTCGGCGCCCAGGCCCGCCAGGTAACGGCAGATGCCCTCGCCCGTCTTGCCCATGCCGAGGACGAGGACGTCGCCCAAATAGTCTCTATTCTCGGTTGCCATACTGCGGCCTCCCTTATCCGAGCTGGAAGTACAGCGCGAAGCCGACGGCCACAAACGCCGCCGAGACGATCCAGAAGCGCGTGACGACCTTGGTCTCGGCCCAGCCCTTCTTCTCGAAGTGGTGATGGACCGGGCTCATGAGGAAGACGCGCTTGCCCGTGGCCTTGAAGCTCACGACCTGGATGATCACGGAGAGCGCCTCGCAGACGAACAGGCCGCCCATGATGAGTGAGGTGACCTCGGTCTTCGTGAGGACGGCGAGGGCCGCGAGCGCGGCGCCCAGGGCGAGGGACCCCGTGTCGCCCATGAAGATGGAGGCCGGGTTGCAGTTGTGCCAGAGGAAGCCGATGCAGGCGCCGCCGATGGAGGCGGCGAAGACGGCGAGGTTGATCTCGCCGTAGCGGAAGGCGACCATGGCCATACCGCCCATGACGACCATCGTGCAGCCGCCGGCGAGGCCGTCCAGGCCGTCGGTGAGGTTGACCGCGTTGGAGAGGCCCGCCATGAGGAAGAAAACGAACGCCAGGTAGAGCCACGGGATACGGATGGCGACGCCGCCGAGCTCAACGGTGGTGGTGAGCACGCCGAGGTCGACGGCGAGGCCGCCCGGGAAGCGCACGAGGGCGTCGATGCCCACCCAATTGACGGCGGCGAGGCAGAAGACCACGGAGATGGTGATCAGGCCGGCCATCTTCTGGCCCGGCGTGAGGCCGAGCGAGCGCTTGTGGGCCACGGACTCGATGTCGTCGAGGAGCCCGAGCGAGCCCGTGACGAGCATGGCCGCCACGGCGACCACGAGGTCGGGTGTCCACCTCGCGAAGAGAACCACCGTGAGCACCACGCCCACGAGCATGACGACGCCGCCCATGGTGGGCGTGCCCTGCTTGACGAGGTGGCTCTGGGGGCCGTCGGCGCGGATCTGCTGGCCGATGCCGTCCCTCTTCATGAAGCGGATGAAGGGCGGCATAAGCACGCACGTGACGATGGCAGAGCAGGCCAGGGCAAGAAACACCTGGTAGGTGGGGTACGCAGAGTTTCCGAGCATCTTAATCGAGAACCTCCTTGGCAAAGCGGTCGAGGCCTTCGGAGCGGGAGGCCTTCACGAGGACGAGGTCGCCGGGCGCGAACTCGGGCTTGAGGGCGGAGACGGCCGCGTCGACGGTGCCGAAGCGGTGCACGGCGTCCTCGGAGTAGCCCATGGTCCGCGCAGCGTCGGCCATGCGTTCGGCGAGGCCCCCGCCGATAAAGACGAGCATGTCGAGCCCCTTGGCGGCGGCGTAGGACCCCACAAGGTCATGGAGCCTCTCCTCGTCGGCGCCGAGCTCCCCCATCTCGCCGAGGACGGCGACGCGGCGCCCCTCGCAGGCCATGGAGGCGAGGATATCGAGGGAGGACGCCATGGAGTTGGGAGCGGCGTTGTACGAGTCGTCGATCACGCGGACGCCCGAGGCGCTCGCGCGCACGTCGAGGCGAAGCGCGGTGTGCTCCATGCGCTCGATCGCGGCCGCGGCGGCGTCGCGGTCGGCGCCGGCGCGCCAGATGAGGGCGAGGGCGAGAAGGAAGTCGTCGACGACCTTCTTGCCGGGGAGATTGAGCCTGACCTCTCGGGACCAGCCGTCGGCGCAGCGCACGGTGAAGCTCGGAAGGCCGTCCGCGTCGAGCTCCACGCCCTCGGCGCGGACGACGTCGCCCTCGCGCGAGCCGACGAGGTCGACCGCGACGCCCGCGGGGGCGGCGAACTTATTGGCGATGAAGGGGGTGTAGTCGCAGGCCGACGGCATCACGAGGCGGCGGGCGACGTCGCCGGCGGAGACGCCGGAGTCGCGCATACAGCCCACGACCTCGGCCTTGGCGCGGGCGATGTTCTCGCGGCTGCCGAGGATTCCGATGTGGGAGGTGCCCACGGTGGTCACGCAGGCGAGGGCGGGCACGCAGGCCCGGGCGAGGCGCGTTATCTCGCCGGGGTGGTTCATGCCCAGCTCGCAGACCACGACCTCGGCGTCCTCGGGCGCGGCGAGCACCGTGAGCGGCAGCCCGATGAGGTTGTTGAGGTTGCCGGCGGTGGCGTGCGTGCTGCGCGTGGCCGAGAAGCCCGCGCGCAGCATGTCCTTGGTCGTGGTCTTGCCCACCGACCCGGTGACGCCCACCACGAGCCACTCGGGATGGCGGCGGCGCTGCTCCGCGGCGAGGGCGAGCATGAAGGCCTCGCCGTCATCGCCGGCGGCGCGCAGGACGCTCGCGCCCGCCTCGGCGCAGGCGGCGAGGGCGTCGTCGCCCACCTCCGCCGTGGCCACGACCGCGGCCGCGCCTGCCTCTGCGGCGCGCGCCAGGTAGGCGTTGCCGTCCACCTTCTCGCCGGCGAAGGCGACGAAGACGGATCCCTCGCCGACCTTCCTGGAATCGATCGCGACCTCGCCGTCCACCTCTCGGGATCCCTCGAGGAGAAGCTCGGCGCCGGTGGCGCGCGCGATGTCTGTTGCGCTGATTCGAATCATGTCTCTCCTAGCTCGCGGAGGGCGCGACGCCCAGAATGGTAACGGACTGCTGCATGACGTCGTGGAAGACGTTCGCCGCGGAGGAGGCGGCGAGGTACGGGACGCCGTTGAGGCCCACGTAGACGAGGACATCGGGGTCGCTCGCATTGGCGAAGCCGCACAGGGACGCGACGTAGTGGGCCTCTTTATAGCCGCTTCCGTCGTCCTCGGCCTGCTCGCCCGTGCCCGTCTTGCCCGCGATGTCGTAGCCCTCGACCTGGCCGTTGACGCCCGAACCCTCGGTCATGACGGAGCGCATCATCTCGATATCCTCCTCGCACGTGGCCTCCGAGACGATCCTCTCCCCCTGGGCCCACTCGACCTCTTCGCCGGCCTTGGACACGAGGAAGTGGGGCGTCGTGGGGATGCCGCGGTTGGCCACGGCCCCGTAGGCTCGCACGATCTGGACGAGCGGGATGGCGAGGCCCTGGCCGAACGCCATCGAGCCCGCGGTGGAGCCGTCGTAGTCCCCGTAGCTGCGAACGATGCCCGCCGCCTCGCCGGGGAAGTCGATGCCGGTCTTCTGGCCGATGCCGAACTTCTCGACGCCCTCGGCAAAGAGCTGGGGGCCGATCACGTCCTGGACATAGTAGGCCATGGCCGTGTTGGAGGACTGGGCCATCGCGTACTCGACGCTCATGTCCATGCCATAGTCGCGGCCGTCGTCGTCGGTCACGTAGGAGTCGCCCACGAGAATCTCCGCGGGGATGTAGAAGGTGGTGTCCTTGGAGAGAAGCCCGTTCTCGATGCCGATGCTCGTGGTGAGCACCTTGAAGACGGAGCCCGGCTCGAAGGAATCGGTCACGAGCTTGAGGTTCAGGGAGGAGGCGTCCGTGATGTTGGAGAAGTCGGGCAGCGGGGTGGACGCCGCGGCGTAGACCTCGCCCGTCTTGGGGTTCGTGACCATGACGGAGCCGGACTCGGCCTCATAGGTCGTCGCGGCCTCGGTGATAATCTGCTCGGACTCGTACTGCAGGTCGATGTCGAGCGAGATGACGATATCGGTGCCGTCGCGGGCAGCGATGGTGTCCGAGACCCCGCCGGCGATAGGCGTGCCCGAGCCGCTCGCCTCGTAGACGCGCTGCCCGTCCTCGCCGCTCAGCAGCTCGTCGTAGTAGTACTCGAGCCCGGAGAGAGCGGTGCCCTGCTGGTTCACGTAACCCAGGATCTGGGCGCCCGTGGTCCCGTAGGGATAGACGCGCTTGGTGTTGTTCTCGTAATAGACGCCGCCCAGGCTCGCCTCGGTGAGCCTGGTCGCCACCTCATCGGCGAGGTCCTCGTCCACGCGCTGGGAAAGATACGCATAGCGGGTGTTGGAACGCGTGAGCGCCTCTTTGTACGTGGCGGCGTCGCCGCCGAGGACCTCGGAGAGGATGGAGGCGATCGCGTCGGCGGCCCCCTCCCTCTTCGCGTCGTCGGTGTAGCAGACCACGGTGGGGTCGCAGACGATGTCCTTGCAGTCCACGGAGATGGCGAGCACGTTGCCGTTGCGGTCGTAGATGGTACCGCGCTTCGCCTTGATGACCGAGACGTTCGTGCGACGGTCCTCGGCGAGCGCGGCGAGCCGCCCGGCGTCAACGACCTGCAGGAAGATAAGGCGCAGCGCGACGATCGCGAAGAGCACGCCGACGACGGCTAGAAGGCCCTTGATCTTCGGGTCGTCGTGGCCGCCCGTCGCGGCGCGTCCGTAGCGCGAAACAGAGGCCTCGTCGTACGAGGCCTCGGGCGCGCGGCGACCGCTCACGCGGGTATATGGATCTCTTCTTCTCACAACGAAGAAGTCTACGACAGCGAGGAGTCCGAGACGGGCTGGGCCCAGGCCTGCGCAGCTTCAACATCCTCGAAGAGCGCCGCAGAGACGTCGCTCGGCAGGCCCGCGGCCTCGGACGCGGCATCGGCCGCGGAGTCGACGTCGGACTCGGTCGTCGCGGGGGCTGCAGCGGCCTGCTCAGCTACCTGCGCGGCCTCCGCGGCCGCCTGCTCGGTCGCCTCGGCCTCCGCGGCGTCGCCCACCTTGACGGTGAGGGCCTCGGTGGAGAGCACCATGCCGTAATTCTGGGTGGCGATGCGCGCGATGCGGGAGTTGCTCGCCAGCACGGAGCGCTCGATCTTCAGCTCGCTGTTGAGGTTGCGCGCGTCGGAGATCTCTGAGCGCAGGGCGGTGTTGGCGGAGAGCGTCGCCACGGTCGCCGTGCTCAGGAAGACGCGCACGGCCCCGATGGCGATAAGCGCCGCCGCGATGACGAGGGTGTTGCGCAGCTGGCCCACGAACTCGCGGGAGACGCCGCGACGGGCCCGCGCGTCGAGGCCGCCGCCGGTAAGGACCTCGAGGGACGCCGCCCGGCGGCTCTCCCTCTCCTCGCCCGGGGCAATCGCGTAGTCCATGTCAAAGGCCTCGGAGCCCTGGTACCTCATAACGTCCTCGATCATTTCTGCGGCGAGCCGCGTGCGCATCCGACTGTGCTGCAGGAAGCTGCGGGACCGCGGGGGCCTCAATGGCCACCCTCAAGCGATCGTTGAGCGTTCCTTAATGGATTATTGAGAGTTTGTGGATAGTCCGTTGATGGTTCGTTTTTAGTGCGTTTAAGCTGCGTTGGTTGTTCGTTCTTACTTCGTTTTGTGTATGCATTCGGCCTTGCGGCCGGGTGCGCCGAGGATGGCGCGTCCTTACTGCCCGGCGGGGTCGAGCTTGACCGCCACGCGCATAAGGGCGCTTCGCGACCGGGGGTTGGCCGCGAGCTCCTCGTCCGAGGCGACGAGGGGCTTCTTTGTCCTGACCTTGAGGACAGGCACGTTCCCGCATACGCAGACCGGCAGGTCCGGAGGACAGGTGCATCCGCGAGACATCTCCGAGAAGACGTGCTTGACGATGCGGTCCTCGAGCGAGTGGTACGCGATGACGCATATCCTCGCCCCGGGGTTCGCCCATGCCACGGCCGAGCGAAGGCCGCGGTCCAGGACATCGAGCTCGTGGTTGACCTCGATGCGCAGGGCCTGGAAGGTCTTGCGCGCCGGGTGCCCCCCGCTTCTGCGGGCGGCGGCGGGTATCCCCGCCTTCACGACCTCGACGAGCTGCA
Source organism: bacterium (assembly GCA_963605405.1). Lineage (GTDB taxonomy): Bacteria > Actinomycetota > Coriobacteriia > Coriobacteriales > Atopobiaceae > Paratractidigestivibacter. Next base: position 30,256 of record CAVCUP010000022.1, read on the forward strand.
AGGTGGTCTCGATGGGGGCCTGGGCCCTCGCCTCGACTATCTTGCGGGCGATGCGGGCGGCGAACTTCTCGTCGCCGTAGATGCGGAGGATCCGGGTGAGGTCTGCTTCGTTGTAGTGGTTCACGACCTCTTGTGCGGTTAGGGTGTTGTTCCCCGAATCCATCCGCATATCCAACGGGGCGTCCTCGTGGTACGAGAAGCCCCTTTCGGGAATATCGAGCTGCGGGCTGCTGACGCCCAAATCAAAGAGGAAGCAGTCGACGCCGGGAACCTCTGCCTGGACGAGGAGCTCGTCCATGTCTCCGAAGTTGCCCTTGAGGAAGCGGTGCTCCGCGCCCGGGACCTCGCGCGAGAAGCGCTCGGCCGCGGCCGCGAGGGCCATGTCGTCCTGGTCGATGCCGATGGAGAGCCCTTCTGGGGCGACCTTCTTGGCAAGCTCCACCGAGTGTCCGGCTCCGCCGAGCGTGCAGTCGCACACGACGTCGCCGCACGTGGGGCGAAGCTCTCTGAGAACCTCTTCGAGCATCACGGGTACGTGCGCGAATTCAGTTGTCAAGACTCTCCACCCCCCTCGTTAGCCGAACATGAGCTCTTCGAGCTCGTCGTCGGAGCCCTCGAGCTGCTCGTTCCACATCTCGGTGTTCCACACCTCGAAGTGGTCGTCCGCACCGATGATCGTGACGTCACCGGTGAGGCCGTACTTCTCGCGGGTGCCGGGCTTGCTCGCGTCGAGCTTGCCGAGCGCCACGCGGCCGGCCGAGTCGACGTCGACGGGGACGGCGCGCGACGTGAGGCTCCTTCGGAGCACCACGTCCTTGCGGTTTCGGGCATTGAACCCCTCCCCGTCCCTATCGAACAGGGAGTCGACCCAAGACTCGAAAGCAGCGGGGGTGAAACCTTCCACGCTCTCCTTCATCGGCACAAGGTATATGGTCTTAGAGTCGCCCTCGAGCATTTCCTTGCGGAACGCCGCGGGCAGGGTGACGCGCGCCTTCGAATCCACCGACATGGGGAAAGACCCGACGAGCATGCCACCCTCCTCTCTAGACCAGGAACCTCAAGCCCCTGACCGGAGCGTGTGAATACTATAGGGCATAAGCCACACCTCCCGACACAAAAAAACACCCGGCAACACAAAGTTGTTCTTACCCCGCACTTAGGCAAAAAAGACGCCCGTCGGCGGCCCCATATCTTGGGTTCGCGAACGGGCGTTTCCACTAAACGCAACGCATGTCGGGCGCGCACATGTGAAGGATCGATGAATCCGCAGGTAGACTACCGTGATTCTAAGAATCCGCAGGTAGGCGGCCTGCTCGGGGGTGCGCCTGCAGATACACCTTACGGATATGCGTGCGGTCCATGTGGGTGTAGAGCTGCGTGGTCGCGATGCTCGCGTGCCCCAGGAGCTCTTGGACGATCCGAAGGTCGGCGCCGCCCTCGAGCAGGTGAGTGGCGAAGGAGTGTCGCAAGGTGTGGGGGTGGAGCCCCTCTATGCCGGCGATGCGCCCGTAGCGCCCTGTTATGGCATGGATCGACTGGCGAGAGATGCGGTCGCCACGCACATTGAGGAAGACGGCATCGGTGGGTCGCCGTCCCACGAGCGCGCCTCTCCCCCGCTCGAGATACGCGCCGAGCGCCGAGGCGGCCGTGCCGAGGATGGGCACCACACGCTCCTTGGAGCCCTTGCCGAAGACGCGCAGGAGCTCGCCCGCGAGGTCCACGTCGCGCAGGCCGAGCCCGCAGAGCTCGCTCACCCGCAGGCCGCAGCCGTAGAGAACCTCGAGCGCGGCGCGGTCACGAAGGCCGGCGGGCGTGTCCGGGAAGCCCTGGTCGAGCAGGCGCGCAGCGGCCTCGCGCGAGATGACGTCGGGTAGGCGGGAGGGTTTTCTCGGCAGGGGCACGTCATGGGCGGGATTGTTCTCCGCCGCCCCTTCCGTATAGAGGAAGCGGTGGAAGCCCTTCACGGCCGAGAGGGCGCGCTCCACCGAGGCGGCGGCCAGCCCGATATCGCAGAGCGCCCCCACGTAGTCCTCTACGAGGGGGCGCTCGACCTGCCGGGCGTCCATGACGCCGCAGCAGGCAAGGTAATCGATATATCGGGCAAGGTCGCGGCCGTAAGCCTCGATGGTCAGCTTGGAGCTTCCGCGCTCCACGAGGAGATGGTCAAGGTATTCCCCGAGGCCGCGCTCGAGCGGCGTGCGCCCAGCGTCGCCGGCGTCGCCATCGACGGCTTCGGGTCCTGTTTGCGCGCCGTCGCCCGCCACAGCGCTCTACTCAGCCTCGACCTCGTGGCGGTCGCAGCCCTCGTGGTGGGCGATGGCGGCGCGCACGAACTCGCGGAAGAGCGGGGCCGGGGTGGTCGGGCGGCTCTTGAACTCGGGGTGGGCCTGCGAGGCGACAAACCAGGGGTGGACGTCCTCGGAAAGCTCGACCATCTCGACGAGGCGCTCGTCCGGCGAGAGGCCCGAGATCTTGAGGCCGGCCTCGGTGAGCTGCTCGCGGTAGGCGTTGTTGACCTCGAAGCGGTGGCGGTGACGCTCGTAGACGAGGCTCTCGCCGTAGGCCTCCTCGGCCAGGGTGCCCGACTGGACCTTGCAGGGGTAGGCGCCCAGACGCATGGTGCCGCCCTTGTCGGTGATGTCCTCCTGATCGGGCATGATGTCGATGACGGGGTAGGTGCACTCGGGCTCGAACTCGGCGGACGTCGCGCCCTCGAGGCCGCAGACGTTGCGGGCGAACTCACAGACCGCGACCTGCAGGCCGAGGCAGACGCCCAGGTACGGAACCTTGAGGGTGCGGGCACGGTGGGCGGCGCAAATCTTTCCCTCGATGCCGCGCAGGCCGAAGCCGCCGGGGACGAGGATGCCGTCGGAATCGCCGAGGACCTCCTCGACGTTGGCCTCGGAGAGCTCCTCGCCGTCGACGAGCTCGATGTTCACGTGGCGGCCGAAGGCGACGCCGGAGTGGTGGAGCGCCTCGATGATGGAGAGATAGGCGTCAGGCAGCTGGGTGTACTTGCCCACGACGGAGATCTTTGTGACGTCGTCCTTCTTGTTCGCGGCGTGCATGGCGTTGGTGAACTTGTACCACTCGCTCATGTCGCTCGTGCGCGGGTCGAGGCCGAGGCGCTCGCAGACCTTGGTGTCGAAGCCCTGCTCGGCGAGGTGGGCCGGGACGTCATAGATGGAGGCGCAGTCGGAGTTCTCGAAGACGCAGGAGGGGTCGACGTCGCAGAAGCTCGCGATCTTTGCACGGATGTCCGCGTCGACCTCGTGGTCGGAGCGGCAGACGATGAAGTCGGGCTGAAGGCCCATGGAGCGCATCTCGCGCACGGAGTGCTGGGTCGGCTTGGTCTTGACCTCGTGGGCGGCGGCGATGTAGGGCACGAGGCTCACGTGGATGAGCACGCAGTCGGCGAGGCCCTTGTCCTTGCGGAACTGGCGGATGGCCTCGACGAAGGCCTGGCCCTCGATGTCGCCGATGGTGCCGCCGAGCTCGGTGATGACGACGTCGGCGCCGGTCTGCTCCTCGATGCGGAAGAAGCGCTTCTTGATCTCGTTGGTCACGTGCGGGATGACCTGCACGGTGCCGCCGAGGAACTCACCCTTGCGCTCCTTGGCAATAAGCCCCTGATAAATAGCGCCGGTGGTGAAGTTGGAGCTGCGCGTGAGGTTCTCGTCGATGAAGCGCTCGTAGTGGCCGAGGTCGAGGTCGGTCTCCTTGCCGTCCTCGGTGACGAAGACCTCGCCGTGCTGGAACGGGCTCATGGTGCCGGGGTCGACGTTCAGGTAGGGATCGGCCTTCTGCATCATCACCTTGTAGCCGCGGGCCTTGAGCAGGCGTCCGAGGGACGCGGCCGTGATGCCCTTGCCGAGGGACGAGACGACGCCGCCGGTCACAAAAATGTGCTTTGTCATGAAGGGGTTCCTTCCCGTAGTGAGTCTGTGCGCTTCTTTCTACGGGGTTTCATTCTACGCCCACACCCCGCCGCTCGCGACCATGAATCGGCGCGCTCACCGACTCGTAACAACTTCTCGTTGCACGACAGGCATCGGTTGTCCACGGCAAGGGGCGCGACGTCTCTCCCCGACGGGTCGCCGGTGGACGAGAGCTCGCGGCGCGAGCCGACAAGGGCTTCGCCGCGCGGCCCAAACGCCGCGCATTCGCGCAAAAAAGCGGGGACCCGAAGGTCCCCGCCAGGAGCAAGGGCTCGCTCAGTGCCTTGAGGCTACACCCAGAAGAGCATGGAGTTGTAGCTCGGGACCGGCCAGTAGTCCTCGGCGACGACGGTCTCCATCTCGTCCACGGCGGCACGCAGGGTGTCCATGGCCGGGATGACGACGTCGCGGTAGGCCTCGCACTCGGCCTGCGGGTCCTCGGTCTCGCGGGCGTCGGCGTTCTTGGCCTCGAGGTCGGCGACGGCGGTGTAGATGGCGTCGATGCCGCTGGTGGTGGTGACGACGAGCTCCTTCTCGGCCTTGCCCTCGATGCCCAGCTCAGCCTTGGTGGCCACGGAGGCGGCCAGGCTGCTGCTGTACTCGGAGATGGCCGGGATATAGAGACGCTTGACCATGTCGACCATGGTGTTGGCCTCGATGTTCAGCAGCTTGGCGTACTGCTCGGCCTTGGAGACGTAGCGGGCGTGGACCTCGGCCTCGTTGAGGACGCCGTACTTGTCGAAGAAAGCAATGTTCTCTTCCTTGACCATCTGCGGCAGGGCGTCGACGGTGGTCTTGAAGTTGGGCAGGCCGCGCTTCTCGGCCTCGATCTCCCAGTCCTCGGAGTAGCCGTTGCCCTCGAAGATGATGCGGTGGTGCTCCTTGAGGGTGGCCTTGACCCACTCGAGGGCGGCGGCGGTGAACTCATCACCCTCCTTGCCCTCCATGGCGGTCGCGAACTCGTCGCAGACCTCGGCAACGGCGGTGTTCAGGACGACGTTGGGGTCGGAGAGGTTCTGCTGGGAGCCGCACATACGGAACTCGAACTTGTTGCCGGTGAAGGCGAACGGAGAGGTGCGGTTGCGGTCCGTGGTGTCCTGGAGCAGGTCCGGGAGCATCGGGACGCCGAGGTCCATGCGGGTCTTGCCGTGGGACTCGACGGCCTCGTCGTTGATGAGGCCCTCGACAACGGCGTCGAGCTCGTCGCCCAGGAAGACGGAGACGATGGCCGGGGGCGCCTCGTTGGCGCCGAGACGGTGGTCGTTGCCGGCGGACGCGACGGAGACGCGCATGAGGTCGGCGTGGCGGTCGACGGCGGCGATCAGGCCGGAGAGGAAGACGAGGAACTGGAGGTTCTCGCCGGGGTTGGAGCCGGGCTCGAGGAGGTTCTTGCCGTCGGCGCAGACGGACCAGTTGTTGTGCTTACCGGAGCCGTTGACGTAGTCGAAGGGCTTCTCGTGCTGCAGGCAGGCGAGGCCGTGGTGGGTCGCGAGGAGCTTCAGCTTCTCCATGGCGAGCAGGTTGTCGTCGATGGCGAGGGAGCCCTGCTCGAAGATCGGGGCGAGCTCGTGCTGGGCCGGGGCGACCTCGTTGTGCTTGGTCTTGGCGGGGACGCCGAGCTTCCAAAGCTCGTCGTCGACCTCCTTCATGAAGGCGTTGACGGTCGGGCGGATGGCGCCGAAGTAGTGCTCCTCGAGCTCCTGGCCCTTAGCGGGGGCGCAGCCGAAGAGGGTGCGGCCGGTGAGGACGAGGTCGGGGCGCTTCTGGAAGTCCTCCTCCTTGATGAGGAAGTACTCCTGCTCGGGACCGACGGTGGTGATGACGTTGGTCACGTCCTTGCCGAAGAGCTTGAGGACGCGCTTGGCCTGGGTGGCCAGTGCGACCTGGGAGCGAAGCAGCGGGGTCTTCTTGTCGAGCGCCTCGCCGGTGTAGGAGATGAAGGCGGTCGGGATGCAGAGGACCTCGTCCTTGATGAAGGCCGGGGAGGTCGGGTCCCAGGCGGTGTAGCCGCGGGCCTCGAAGGTGGCGCGAAGGCCGCCGGAGGGGAAGCTCGAGGCGTCGGGCTCGCCCTGGACGAGCTCCTTGCCGGAGAAGGACATCAGAACGGAGCCGTCGTCCTTCGGGGTGATGAAGGAGTCGTGCTTCTCGGAGGTGATGCCGGTGAGCGGCTGGAACCAGTGCGCGAAGTGGGTCGCGCCCTTCTCGAGAGCCCAGTCCTTCATCGCGTGGGCGACCTCGTTGGCGATGTCGAGGTCGAGGGCCTTGCCCTCCTTGATGACCTTGGTGAGCTCCTTGTACGTCGGCTTGGGGAGTCGCTCCTGCATGACCGCGTCGGTGAACAGCAGGCTGCCGTACTCCTCGGTGACCTTGTCCTTGCCCATGTGCGCCTCTTTCCTTCTTGGTTGGGTGGCGTGCTGGCTTACGTTTGACAACTGTAGTTGCCCATTGTTGCACGGGAGTTAACCCGCCGTGTCCCCGAATGACATGTTTAGGTGCCGTTGTGTAACCGACATGCATCGTTTATTTCGAGACGTGCGAACAAAGGAATTTCGTGCTCATGCCTTGCGAAAGCTTGAAAGGCGCGGACAAGCCCAGATCAGGCTCTATACTGGTGAGCATGTGTGAGGAACGCATGTAAGGTGAGCAACTATATATAAAGGACGGATGAACCTATGGCAAGGCATTATCGTGACCCGAACGCGCCGGCGCCGCGACCGAGGCGGCGCACGCAGGAGGAGATGGCGGGGTCGGCCCAGCAGGGACGCAGGAGCGACGAGGACCCCTGGGAGGCCCGGCAGGAGCAGCCGGCCTACGAGCCGGCTCCCTACCAGGCCGAGGGCGGCAAGGCGCCCCGGCGCAAAAAGAGCAAGGCGCCGCTGATCGTCGTGATCGCGATCATCGTCGCCGTGGCAGGCGCGGGCGCGTATCTCTTCCTCAACCCGCCGTTCTTTAAGGTGACGGTCAACGGCACCGAGCAGACCGTCGAGTCCGGCGCCACCGTCCAGAAGCTCGTGGACGACGGCGTCGTCTCCCCCTTGGCAGGCAATCTCCTCGCGGTGGACGGCTCGATCGCGCAGCAGGGCGGCGGCACCGCGTATACCGCCACCGTCAACGGCTCCGAGGCCGAGGGCGCGACCAGGCTCAGGAGCGGCGACGCGGTCCAGGTGGACAACGGCGCGGACGTCGAGGAGGAGTACACCGAGACGACCGAGACCGTGGCCCACGGCACCTCCGGCACCGACTACTCGACCCTCTCCAGCTATTACAACGGCTCGATCCATGTGATGTCGAGCGGCCAGGACGGCGAGAAGACCGTGAAGACGGGCAAGGTCTCCGGCAAGACCGTCGAGGAGGTCACCAAGGCTCCGGTCGACGCCGGCTACAGCTCCTACACCGTGAACACCAACGGGGAGAAGGTCATCGCCCTCACCTTCGACGACGGCCCCTGGCCCACCACCACCTCCGAGATCCTCGACATCCTCAAGGAGAACGGCGCGCACGCGACCTTCTTCCAGATCGGAAACCAGATCGCCAACATGCCCGACATCGAGAAGCGCATCGTCGAGGAGGGCAACCAGGTCGGCACCCACACCTGGGACCACGCGAGCGGCTCCGGCCAGGGCGTGAACCTCACGTACATGAGCGCCGAGGAGCAGCGCGAGGAGATCACAAAGGGCTTCAACGCCATCGAGAGCGTGCTCGGCTCCAGCGTGACGCACATCATGCGCGCGCCGGGCGGCAACTACTACGGCTCGCTCGTGACAAACCTGAGCGACCTCATCTCCGCCGAGATCGGCTGGGACCTCGACACCGAGGACTGGAGCCGACCGGGCGCCGAGGCTATCGCGAACGTGATCCTCAGCGTGAAGCCGGGCCAGGTCATCCTCATGCATGACGGCGGCGGCGACCGCACGCAGACCGTGGAGGCGCTGAGGAGCGCTCTTCCGCAGCTCATCGCCCAGGGCTACAAGTGCGTGACCATCGACGAGCTCATGGCCTACGGCAAGTAACCGACGCCGACGGCATTGGCGGCAAGATGACCGCCGAGCAGCATAGTTAGACGCGAGGAGGCGCCCGGGTTTATCGCCCGGGCGCCTCTTTTATGTATGCGCGAGAACCGCGCGGTTCGATCAGCAGCGGGACGGGCCTGGCCGGGGGCAGAGCGGAGAGCCACGAGAGGCCGAGCAGGGGCGGAGCGAATCGCTCCGGGAGGCCGAACGGAGCACCGCGGGAGACGGAGCGGCGCCTTTTTGCCCTAGAAGCGGAGCGCGTGCAACCAAACTTCGACTTTGCGGCAAAAAACAAGGCGAACAAGCGCCAGAGGGGTTCTTGACGGAGGCGATCGGCGGCGTTTGCCCAGTTGGGCGGATCCTAAAGCCTGGCAAACCCACGAGACTTGCCGCAAAGTCGAAGTTTGGTTGCAGGTGGAGCGACGAGGCTCCGCGACCGTACGCCCGAACCCGTCGCGACAGGTAAAAATCAGGATAAAGAAAGGGGCCCGTCTCCGACCACAATCGGAGACGGGCCCCATGCCACCGTGGCGCGGACCTCGCGAGCGACGGCCACTCCTGGCAAAACGCTCGGCAAACCCGCCTTGCAAGGGCGACTATCCCGCAAAGCCCTCGTCGACGAGGCGATGGGCGCGATCGTCGGCGGCAGCGGTGGCCAGCTGATCGCAGCGCTCATTCTCCGCGTGGCCGGCGTGTCCCTTGACCCAGTGCCAGCGCACGTCGTGTGGCTCGCAGGCGGCAATGAGCCGGCGCCAGAGGTCGACGTTCTTGACGGGCTGTTTATTCGCCGTCTTCCAGCCCTTGCGCTGCCAGCCCTCAATCCAGTGTTGCTTGAAAGCGTTGCACACGTACTGCGAGTCCGTGGTGAAGTCCACGACGCAGGGCCGGCGCAGCGCCTCGAGGGCCACGATGGCGCCCAAGAGCTCCATACGGTTGTTCGTCGTGCGCTCGAAGCCGCCCGAGAACTCGCGCTCGTGCTTCACGCCCGCCGGGTCGGTGTAGCGCAGCACCGAGCCGTAGCCGCCGGGGCCGGGGTTTCCGCGCGAAGACCCGTCCGACCAGGCCTCAATATGCATCTTTTTGCCGCCGGCGGCGCGACCGGGGTCGACCGGCGCCGTATCGGAGACCGCGCCGGGGTTCGACGCGGCGAAGTCGTTCCAGCCCGCCACTACTTGGCCTCCGCCCAGTTCGCGCCGAAGCTGACCTCGGCGATGAGGGGCACCTTGAGCTCGGCCACGCCCTCCATGGTCTCGCGCACGAGCTCGCTCGCGGCCTCGATCTCGGCCTCGGGGACCTCGAGGTCGAGTTCGTCGTGAATCTGGAGCACGAGCTTGGAGGCGAGCCCCTCCTCGCGCAGGCGACGCTCCACCCGCGCCATCGCGATCTTGATGATGTCGGCGGCCGTGCCCTGCATGGGGTGGTTCATGGCCGTGCGCTCGCCGAAGGCGATGAGCTGCTTATTGCGCTGCGCGAACTCCTTGATGTGGCGCTTGCGCCCGTAGGCTGTGACGGCGTAGCCGCGCTCGTGGGCCAGGCGCACCGACTCGTCGAGGTATGCACGCACGCCGGGGTACGCCTCGAAGTAGCGGTCGATCATCTCCTGCGCCTCCTTGCGCGGGATCTTGAGCGAGCTCGCGAGACCGAAGGCCTGCTGACCGTAGACGATGCCGAAGTTCACGGCCTTCGCGCGGCTGCGCAGGGCGGGCGTGACCTCGTCGACGCCCACGCCGAAGACGCGGGCGGCCGTGGCGGCGTGGAAATCCGCGCCGGAGTTGAAGGCCGCGACCAGGTGCTCGTCGCCGGACAGATGCGCGAGCAGGCGCAACTCGATCTGTGAGTAGTCGCAGGCAAGAAACACGCTGCCCTCGGGCACGGTGAAGGCCTGGCGCACGCGGTGGCCGAGCGCCGAGCGCGTCGGGATGTTCTGGAGATTGGGCTCGGAGCTGGAGAGACGGCCCGTGGCGGCCACGGTCTGGTTGAGCGTGGTGTGGATGCGGCCGTCGCGGCGCACGAGCGCGGGCAGGGCGTCCAGGTAGGTGGACTTGATCTTCGCACGCTCGCGGTACTCGAGGACGTCGGCCACGATCTTGTGATCGGCGGCGAGGTCGGCCAGGACCTTGGCGTTGGTGGAGTAGAAGCCGCGCTTGGTCTTCTTGAGGCCGTAGGTGGGAAGCCCCAGCACGTCGAAGAGCACGTGTGAGAGTTGCTGCGGGGAGTCGAGGTTGAAGTCCTCCCCCGCCTCGGCCTTGATGCGGGCGACCATGTCGTCGATCTCGGCACCGAGCTCGGCGGACTGCTCGCGCAGGACATCGACGTCCACGCCGAGACCCTCGCGCTCCATCTGGGCAAGCACGGGGAGAAGGGGCATCTCGACGGTGTCGAAGAGCTCGCGCGAGCCGTCGGCGTCCAGGCGCTCGGCGAGAACGGGCGTAAGCGCGCGGGCGGCGACGGCAAAGAGGGCCGCCGCGGGGAGCTCGTCGGTTGGCTCGGGCAGCGCGGCGCCGAGGTACTTCTCGGCAAGAGACGCGGCGTCGAAGGCGCCGGAGTCGGAGTCGAGCAGGTAACCGGCCACGCCCACGTCGAAGATGCGCGCCGGATCGATATCTGCCGGCGAGAAGCGCTCGGGCTCGGCGGAGTCCATGGGCGAGAGGGTATGAATCAGGGCCTTGACGTCGGCGGACGCGGCGAGGCCCTCCTCGAAGAGCTGTGCGAGCGCCGCGTCGGCGGCAGCGTCGTCGAGCTTGCAGAGCGCGGACGAGGTCGCGGCCCAGAGCGTGTGGGAGAGGCCGAAGAGCGCGTTCTCCGCGCGGCCGTCGTCGACGCAGCAGCCGACCTGCTCCCCCGCGCCGATGGCCGAGGCGAGGGCGGCCAGGGCGTCGTCGCCGGTGAGCTGCGCCGGAATGGCCAAGATCTCGGAGGCGTCCGCGTCGACGTCTGCCGCCGCCGACGCGCCTGCCGCCGCGCCGCCGGCCGCGGGCTTCGCGGCCGCGAAGCCCTTCTTGCCGGAGAGCTTGGCCAAGCGCCCCGTCATGCCCGTGAAGCCGAGCGCGGAGAACGCGCGCGTGACCTCGTCGGGGTCGAAGGTCGGGAACTTGGCGTCGGCGAGGTCGAGCTCGATCGGCGCGTCCGTGCGGATCGTGGCCACTTTGCGGGAGAGCAGCGCGTCGTCGATGTGGGCGCGCAGGTTCTCGCCCATCTTGCCCTTGACCTCGTCGGCATGCGCGATGACCTCGTCGAGGCTGCCGTACTGCACGATGAGCGCGGCCGCCTTCTTGGGCCCGATGCCGGGCACGCCGGGGATGTTGTCGGAGGTGTCGCCCTTGAGGCCGTAGAAGTCGGGCACGAGCTCGGGCGTGATGCCGTGATAGAGGTCGTCGACCGTCTCCGGTGTCATGATGGAGACGTCCGAGACGCCCTTCTTGGTGCTCACGATCTTCACGTTCTCGGTGGCGAGCTGGTACATGTCGCGGTCGCCCGTAAAGAGGAGCATCTCGTAGCCGGCCGCCTCGCCGCGGCGGGCCAGGGTGCCGAGGATGTCGTCGCCCTCCCAGCCCTCGAGCTCGCAGACGGGCACGTCGAGCGCGCCGAGCAGCTCCTTGACCATGGGGAACTGCTCGTGCAGGGCCGGGTCCATCGGCGGACGCTGGGCCTTGTACTGCGGCAGCATCTCCATGCGCACGCGCGGCTTGCCCTTGTCGAAGGCGCAGATGACGCCATCCGGCTTGAAGGTTCCGACCATCTTTATGAACATGTTGAAGAAGCCGAAGAGGGCGTTCGTGGCACGGCCGTCCGGGGCCGACATCGGCTGGCGGATCGCGTGGAAGGCACGGTGCATGAGCGAGTTGCCGTCGATAACGGCGATGGTGCGGCGGGACGCGGCGTCCGCTTCGGGCGAGGTGTACGCGGCGGCGGTCACGGCTTCGACTTCTCGCGAGTCGGGCGCGGCGGTGTCGACCTGGGGTTCGATCTCGGGCGTGGCAAGAGGGGCGTTGCTCTCGGGCATGGGTCTCCTATCGTTTGAGTGAACCCATTGTACCCGCGAGCTGCCGCGCGGCCCTTGCCATAACGGTAGCCTCCGGCGTAATTCGTCATCGCCGGGCAAGGCGACGCCGGCCGGCACCTCTCGGCAAGAGACGCGGAAGAAACGCGCCCGCCGGGACGCCGTGCGGAAATATCGCGCCGTGCGGCGATAAAGCCCCACATGTGGCCCATGACCTGAGCCATACGGCCGGGCCGTCGCCGGCGAAAACGGCGTCGGCGGCAGTTTTAGCCTCTCGGCCCGTGCAGGCGATTTCCGGGCGACGCGTTTACCTGCGGTTCTTCAAACCCCGGGTACGGGTCTGCTCGAGGAGCCCGCAAATACTGCCGCCGTCCCGGGTTTCTGCACCCCGCGGGTGGTTGCCGTCTCGGCTTATGCGCGAGTTCGTAGGGCATAGGCCCCTCTTTAAGGAAGAAACACGCCCGCTAGGACCTGTTCATCCCAGCGGACGCGTTATTTCCGCAGGTCGAACTGTCTTTGCTTACGCGACGAGCTTCACGCGGCCGTCGTCCCCGGCAAGGGAGATGAGCGTGGCGACGGCGGGGGCAATGCCGCCCTGATAGTCGCTGCTCACCGCAATGACCTCGCGCCCGGAGGCGAGCGCGCGCTCGGCACGCGCGCTTGTGGCGGCGTCGAGCTCGGGGGTGTAGCCGCTCGTCGCCTCGAAGTTCACGCGCGCCCTGTTGACCCGGTCGGGCAAATTGTACGGGACCCTCGTCTCAAGCGGAAATAGCTGCGCGCCGGTGTCGCAGGCGATCGCGCAGGCGCGGGCCTCGGCGGCGAGGTCCCCGGACCAGTAGGCGATGACGGGGGCGAGGCCGGAGGTGGCCTGATCGGCGGAAACGATGCTTGCGACGGTTGCGTTCTTGTTGGACATGAGAAGCTCCTTTCGTCGGTTTATCTTGGCTTCGATGAGTAAGATACCGACCGCGAAAAGAAGCTAATCCCGGATTGGTCGCAACGGAGATTGTTGTCGGGCGCGAACACGCGAAGAAGCCCCGGGCATGAGAATTACTTCTCACCCGAGGCTTCTCGGCACGTGCCACGGTCTGGCCTCGCGCGCGTTGCGTAAATCGGCCTGATGGCAATAACGACGGCCTCGATGTTGCGCAAAACGACCTGATGGCAAGAAGCACGGCCCTGATGTTGCGCAAATGCCCCTGATGGCAGACCCACGTTAAGGACGCGCTGCCATCAGCCCGTTATACGCAACAAGCAGCCCTCGTTTCTTGCCATCAGGCCGTTTTACGCAACTCACGCCTGGCTCTCATTGCCGCCACCCGGTTTTACGCAACACACGCCCCGTACAAGCCATCCCCGCGCACCGCCCGCGCGGCGGGACCGCTAAATGAAGATCTCCGCCTGCGAGAAGAGCGCCGCGTGCCCGCGAAGGACTGTGCGCTCCCCCGCATAGGTGCACCGCAGCACGCCGCCGCGCGCCGAGGCCTGGTACGCCGCGAGGTCCTTCTTGCCCGTCTTGGCCGACCAATACGGAATCACGTGGCAGTGGCCGCGGCCACAGACGGGATCCTCCGCCACATTGAGCTTGGGCGCGAAGCTGCGGGTCACGCAATCGTATTCGGTGCCCGGCGCGGTCACGTGGAGACAAACGCCGTCGATCTGCCGAATCGCATCGAGGTCCGGTCGCACGTCGCGCACCTGCTGCTCGTTGGCCAGGACGCAGACCATGTCCGCGCCGAGAAACGCCTCGACGGGCTCGACGCCCAGTGCCTTCGTCATCTGCTCCGTCACCGGGACACGCTCGAGCTCAAACGACGGGAAGTCCATCGTGAGCAGGCCGTCGTCGTCCCTCTTCACGGTAAGACGGCCGCTCAGCGTGTCGAACGCGACGGCATCCGCAGCCGGCTCGATGAACCGCGCGACAACGTACGCGGTCGCGAGCGTGGCGTGGCCGCACAGCTCCACCTCGCCGCCCGGCGTGAACCAGCGCAGGCGATATGCGTCGCCCTCTTTTACAGCGAAGGCCGTCTCGGAGAGATTGTTCTCGATGGCGATGTTCTGCATCGTGCGCTCATCGAGCCAGGAGTCCATGACGCAGACGGCCGCGGGGTTGCCCGAGAAGACCTTATCGGTGAACGCGTCGACGATGTATTGCCTCATCGGAGGTCCTTTCTCTGTGAACGCAGGCGCGGGCGTGAATGTGCGCCGCGAGCTTTGGCCGCGCCCTACTCGAGCCCCACGCAGCTGCCGTTGCCGAAGTAGCGCGCGCCCGTCTCCGCCAGCTCGACCTTGCGCCGCAGGTTCTCCTTATAGTTGCGGGCGAACACCGCGGTATAGAGCACATCGAGAAGGTACAGCACCGAGAGCCGCGTCGAGAAGGACGAGACCTTGTGTGAGAAGTTCTCGCCGGCAGGCATCAGCAGGCGATACCCGGCGCGGTCATCCATGCATCTCTTCTCGTCAGACGAGATAAGAAGCAGCGGTATCCCTAGGTCGTGGAGGCCGTTGACCGTCTCGGAGACCTGCGATCCATGTCCGCCGAACGAGATAACGATGGCAAAGTGGTCGGGGGTGCTCGCGGCAACGGATAGGAACCGCTCATGATCGTTCGCGGGAACATTCACACGAATACCGATCTCGCGCATCTGGAGCTGGAAATTCTGCGCCATAAAAAGATGTCCTGCCGTGGTGTAGATGTCCACGCAGGAGGCGGCGCAGATGGCCTCGGCGCAACGGTCTACCTCGGCCGGATCCATAAGCGCCACCGTCGAGGCAACTGTAGAGGAGTACTCCGACTGCATCGCCTCGATGATCTGCGCCGTCGAGGCGCCTTCGCACACAGGGAAGTTCACGTCGACCTCGGAGGCGCGCAGGCGCATCCACTCGGCCGTGCCCGCCGCGACTGCGGCCTTAAGCTCGGCGATGCCGGAGACCTCCATCTTTGCGCAAAGCCGATACACCGTCGCCTGGCTCACGTTGCAGGAGGTGGCCACCGATTTCGCGGGCGCGCGGACGAAGGCGTCGGGATCGCGAAGTATCCACTGGGCCACGATGCGCTCGCCCTCGGAGAATCCCTCGGCGCGGCAGAGCTTGAGCAATGCGTTCATGGAATCCTCCCCGCGGTCGACAACTGGGCTGGATTGTATCCCGAACGAGCCGGCGGCAAGAAGTTCGCTATGGCTCGGGGAACCGACGACGCGTTTCGCGGGACCGCGATGAGCCGCAAGCTCGACAGTGATGAAAAAATCGAGATTCTGGGTACTTTATTAAGCATTTGATGCTCTGTCATCCATCAGCCAACTGGGCAAACGCTCCTCAGCCCTCCCCTTCCGGAGCTCGTGGCGGCCCCCATGCCCCACAAACATCCCAAACAAGCACGCAGAATCCAGAAAAAATGATCACTACGGCCCCAAATAGGCCCCTTCGGCCCCGAATCGCCCCGCATAACGTGCAAGGGCCGTGGCAAAGAAGCGCCTAGGCCGTCCCGCTACCGCCCACCGAGCCGCCCATTGGTAGAATGGGCCGCGAACCTGCGCCCTAAGGAGAAACGCATGCTGGATTACACCGAAGACAAAGATCTCGCGAGCATCAAGCTGCTCGCGGTCGACATGGACCTCACGCTGCTGGCCGACGACGGGTCGCTGCCCGAGCGCATGGCCGAGCGCATCGAGGCGCTTGGCCATGCGGGCGTCGTCTTCTGCCCCGCGAGCGGCCGGCCCGTGCCCACTCTCCAGCTCGCCTTCCCCGAGTCTGCCTCGCTCATCGCAGCCTGCGGTGACAACGGCGGCAACGTCGTCTACCAGGGACGCGTTGTGTATCGCGACCGCATCGACCCGGCCCTTTGGCGCGCCGTCGCCGCCCGCGCCGACGAGTTCTCGGACAACGTCCCCGTGCTCTGCTGCTACGACCACGCAATCTGCCTCGAGCGCGACCGCGCCCACTACGACGCCATCTACAAGTACTACAAGGACATCCGCTGGATCGATTCCTACGACGACGTGGACGACGCGGCGAACAAGTTCAGCATGTACTTCCCCGCTTACGACGCCGAGCCCGCGTTCAGGAACATCTACCAGCCCGAGTTCAGCGACAAGCTCTACGCTACCAACGCCGGGCGCGAGTGGATCGACTTCATGAACCTGGGCGTCTCCAAGGGCGAGGGCGTGGCGCATCTCTGCGAGCACCTCGGTATCGACATCGCGGACGCCGCGGCCGTGGGCGACACCTACAACGACATCCCCATGCTCGAGCGCGTGGGCCACAGCTTCATCGTGGCCAATGCCGAGAAGCACATGGAGGACCACGCCCGCTTCCGCGTGCCGTCCAACAACGACCGGGGCGTCGCCGTCCTCATCGACGCGATCCTCGCGGCAAAGGGCGCGGCGTAGCGACAGCGTTCAAAAGCCGGCGAAGGGCGACCCCCTTGCCCGCACACAACAAACGACTCCCCGGGGCGGCATGGCTAAACACCCCGGGGAGTCTTTCTTACCTCACGGCATGCCGTGGCAAGAAGCAAAGTAAATAAAGCGCAGGTC
>CAVCUP010000023.1:0-33663 GCA_963605405.1 bacterium
CCCGATAACGGCTGGTGGACGAACCCGGCGACCGGCGAGCTCGAGTACTACGTGGACGGCGTGCTCACGACCCCCGACCGCGTCTTCTACACCGACGTCAACGGCGACAAGTACTGGTACGAGAACGGCGTGATGCGCGAGGAGCACGCCTTCTACGACCCGGCCACGGACAAGTGGTACTGGGCCGACCTCGGCGGCAAGTGCGCCCGCGGCAAGGACACCTACATCCCGCTGAACGACGCGGCCGAGGCGGGCGACTGGCGCAACAACGGCAACGGCAAGTGGGTCCGCGTCGCCGACGACTTCAGCCTGGTCAAGGGCGAGAACTACAGCGTCTCCAGGGACGACTCCCAGTGGCACTGGTGGTACTTCGACGCCTGCACCGGCCAGATGCTCAAGAACTTCGTGTACGTGGCCTCTTACGACAAGTGGTGCTACTACGACGACACCTTCGGCTGGATGGTCTACGGCGAGCAGTATCGTCAGACGAACGACCATCTCGACTGGGGTTACAACTGGTATTACTTCGATGACTATACGGGTGCCACTATCTACGGCTGGAAGTATCTCAACAACGGCTCTAAATGGGTCTGGTACGACACCACCACAGGCGTCATGGCCCACGGCCAGCGGATTATCGACGGCTATAGCCGGAGATTCGACAACGCGACGGGCGCGTGCGACAAGATTGGCTACCAGAACGACCCGCGCTACTACCAGGTCAGCAGCTGGAACGTTTCTGTTCCGGGTAGTGGCCAATGGGCATACGCGACTTCATCGCGAATCGGTGTCGACGCCACTCGAGAGGATTGCATCGAGGCGATGATCGCACGCGCATACGAGTATCTCGGCTCTCCTTACGTTTGGGATTATTCTTGCGCTCCCGGAGTCGGTGTCGATTGCGCGGGCCTTGTCATGCAATGCCTCTATGCAACCGGCATGGATCTTTACCCTTACACCCCGTGGGACCACTACTTCACGGTCGGGCATGACCACTACGCGAACGACATGTGGAACGATGGACGCTTCATGCACGTCGACTTCGGTTCGCGCCAACGCGGTGATTTGATTTGCTATTCCGGTCACATCGCTATTTACCTTGGTAACGACACGATTATTGAGGCGTATACCCCTGCGACCGGCGTAAGGATCTCCAACGTTTATTCCTCTAGCGGAATCAAGGGCGCGCTCCGTCCGTTTAATTAGAGGAAGACCAGTCGTTTAAAGACAGACAATTCAATCTGGCTTCATAGCCAAGGCCGTCCGAGAGTGCTCGAGGACGGCCTCTTTAGGTATGATTTGAATATTGTGCATTCGGTCGATAGGATTCCTCATGTCTGATTTCTTCGAGCCCAAGAACATCATCGTGACCGGCGGCTGCGGCTTCATCGGGTCGAACTTCGTCCACTACGTGGTCAACAACCACCCCGAGGTCCACGTGACCGTGCTGGACAAGCTGACCTACGCGGGCAACCGCGAGAACATCGCGGGGCTGCCTGCCGACCGCGTGGAGCTCGTGGTGGGCGACATCTGCGACGCGGAGCTCCTGGAGAGAATCGTGCCCGGCCACGACGCCATCGTGCACTACGCCGCCGAGTCCCACAACGACAACTCCATCGCGGATCCCGAGCCGTTCCTGCGCACGAACGTCGAGGGCACCTTCCGCCTGCTGGAGGCGGTGCGCAAGCACGGCATCCGCTACCACCACGTCTCCACCGACGAGGTCTACGGCGATTTGGCCATCGACGACCCGGCGCGCTTCACCGAGCAGACGCCGTACAAGCCGTCCAGCCCGTACTCCTCCACCAAGGCGGCCTCCGACATGCTCGTGCGCGCCTGGACCCGCACCTACGGCCTGCGCACCACGATCTCCAACTGCTCGAACAACTACGGCCCCTACCAGCACGTGGAGAAGTTCATCCCGCGCCAGATCACCAACATCGTGGACGGCTGCCGCCCCAAGCTCTACGGCGCCGGCGAGAACGTGCGCGACTGGATCCACACCGAGGACCACAGCTCCGCGGTCTGGACCATCCTCACGAAGGGCCGCATGGGCGAGACCTACCTCATCGGCGCGGACGGCGAGAAGAACAACATCACCGTGCTCCGCATGATCCTGGAGGCCATGGGCAAGGACGCCGACGACTTCGACTGGGTCAAGGACCGCCCCGGCCACGACCGCCGCTACGCGATCGACTCCACCAAGCTCCGCCGCGAGCTGGGCTGGGAGCCGGCCCACACCGACTTCGCCGAGGGCCTCAAGGCCACCATCGACTGGTACGTCGAGAACGAGGCCTGGTGGCGCCCGGCGAAGGCCGCGACCGAGGCCCGCTACAAGGCCCAGGGCCAGTAGGGGAGAGGGAAAAGAACACATGGCAGAGATCGAGTTCGAGAAGCAGCTCAAGGTAGAGAAGACCGCCATCGACGGCCTCCTCATCGCCGAGCTCCCCGTCCACGGCGATTCGCGCGGCTGGTTCAAGGAGAACTGGCAGCGCGCGAAGATGTGCTCCCTGGGCGTGCCGGACATCCGCATGGTCCAGAACAACGTGAGCTTCAATGCGCAG
This sequence comes from bacterium, assembly GCA_963605405.1. Taxonomy (GTDB): domain Bacteria; phylum Actinomycetota; class Coriobacteriia; order Coriobacteriales; family Atopobiaceae; genus Paratractidigestivibacter. The sequence goes on from CAVCUP010000023.1 coordinate 2,565, forward strand.
CGCGGCGTGACGCGCGGCGTGCACGCCGAGCCGTGGGATAAGTGGATCAGCGTGGCCACCGGCCGCATCTTCGGCGCATGGGTGGACCTGCGCGAGGGCAGCGAGACCTACGGGGCGGTCGTCACGGCCGAGGTCGACGCCTCCCGCGCCGTCTTCACCCCGCGCGGCGTGGGCAACAGCTTCCAGGCCCTGGAGGACGGCACCGCCTACACCTACCTGGTCAACGCCCACTGGTCGGCCGAGCTCAAGAAGACCTACACCTTCGTGAACCTGGCCGACCCCGAGCTCGCGATTCAATGGCCCATCCCGCTCGAGGAGGCCACCGTCAGCGAGGCCGACAAGAACCACCCGCTCCTCAAGGACGTCGTCCCCATGGCGCCGAAGCGCACGCTCGTGACCGGCTGCAACGGCCAGCTGGGCCGCGCCGTCCGCAAGCTCGCCGAGGAGACCGGGCGCGTCGCCACCTTCGACTTCTGCGACATCGACACCTTCGACATGAGCGACCCGGAGGCCTACTCCAAGTACGACTGGGACCTCTACGGCACCGTCGTGAACTGCGGCGCCTACACGGCCGTTGACCGCGCCGAGACTCCCGAGGGCCGCGTGACCTGCTGGGCCGCGAACGCCACCGGCCCCGCCCTCCTCGCCCGCGCCTGCGCCGAGCACGGCATCACCCTGGTGCACATCTCCAGCGACTACGTCTTCGACGGCACCGCCGAGGTGCACGCCGAGAACGAGGCCTTGAGCCCCGTCAGCGTCTACGGCCAGTCCAAGGCCGCCGGCGACCTGGCCGTTGGCGGCTGCCCGAAGCACTACATCCTGCGCTCTAGCTGGGTCATCGGCGACGGCAAGAACTTCGCCAAGACGATGTGCATGCTCTCCGACAAGGTGGCCGCCGGCGACCTGCCCCAGGTGACCGTCGTGGACGACCAGCTGGGCCGCCTCACCTTCACCGACCAGATGGCCGCCGCGATCTTCCACGTGCTGGACACGCATGCCCCCTACGGCACCTACAACATGACCGGCTCGGGCGCCGTGAGGAGCTGGGCCGACATCGCGAAGGCCTGCTTCGACGCCAAGAACGGCAACGGCGAGAAGGTCGTGCCTGTGAGCACCGCCGACTACTATGCCAGCGCCGAGGGCCCCATCGCTCCGCGCCCGCACTACAGCGCGCTTGACCTCTCCAAGCTCGAGGCCGTGGGCTTCATCCCGCGCGATTGGGAAGAGGAGTTGGCGGAATATCTCAAGGGGCTGGTGGGTTAGTGACTTCTCGGCATACATTTGCTGTTTGCGCCTACGGACAGAGTCCCTACCTTCGAGAATGTCTCGACTCCCTTATGTGTCAGGAGGGAGAAAAGAGCGAAGTGTTCATTGCCACCTCGACTCCAAGCGAATGGCTCGATGCGATCGCCTCGGAGTACGGCCTCCCTGTTTTTGTGAACACCGGTGAGTCCGGAATTGGGCAAGACTGGAGCTTTGCCTATTCCTGTGCCAAGACGCCCTATGTGACCATCGCGCATCAGGATGATGTCTACTCACCCATGTACGCATCTCGCTGCGTCGCGAGGCTGTCCGGCGATGCGCGCTCGATTATCTACTTCAGCGATTACGGCGAGCTGCGTAACGGTAGGTTCGTGGACAAGAACCGCCTTCTGCAAATCAAGAGGCTTCTTCTTTTGCCCTTGAAGAACAGCGCCCATGCGGATAAGCGTGCGTCCAAGCGCGCGGCGTTGCGCTTTGGTTCCGCTATTTGTTGCCCTGCGGTGACCTTCAACGTGGCCAACTGTCCCAACCCGCCGTTTGTCGTAGGAATGAAGTCGAACCTCGATTGGGCCACCTGGGAGCGCCTCTCCAAGCTTGACGGTTCATTTCTTTATGATGCGGGCAACATCCTCATACATCACCGCATCCACGAGGGCTCGGCCACTTCTGAGCTCATTGCCGATAAGTCTCGCGATGCTGAGGACCTGGAGATGCTCAAGCGTTTCTGGCCGGCGCCGATCGCGTCGTTGATCGAGCTCGTGTATTCAAGGGGGACAAAGAGCAATGAGCTCTAGCTTGATGGGGCATACGGTCTCGGTTCTTATACCTGTGTACAACTCTGAGCGGTATATCGCCCGCTGCCTGGATAGCGTGCTTAACCAAACCTATCCGAACGTAGAGGCCGTATGCATCGACGATGGCTCAAAGGACCGCTCACCGGCGATTCTGGACGAGTATGCGAGCCGCTATCCCGGCAGGGTCGTTGTAGAGCATCGCGAGAACGCCGGCGCGGCCGCGGCGCGCAACAGGGCCATCGAGCTTGCCACAGGTGTTTATCTCGTGTTTGCCGATAACGACGACTGGCTTGATCCCGATTTCGTCGAGACGCATCTTCGGGCCGCCCTCGCCACCGGCGCCGAGGTCGTCTGCAGCGGCTATAGACGGCCCAACAAGGAAGGCAGGGTCGTTCTTGAGGCGACTCCGGCCGCGTCCGACGAGTGGGGCCGTTATCTGGTGGAGGCTGCCTGGGCCAAGCTGTATCGCACCGACTATGTGCGCGCGAACGCCTTCTCCTTCCTTAATACGAATATCGATGAGGACCTCTACTTCTCGCTGCCGGCCATTGAGCTCGCGAAGCGGGTCGAGGTCATACCGTACTGCGGCTATAACTGGTATTTCAACGAGTCAAGCGTCTCGAACACAAGCCAGCGATCCTCTGAAGGACTGCTCTTTGAGGAGACCCTTGACGCGATTCTCGGCATGATGGGGGAGAAGGGCATTTCGCTCACGCCGATTCTTCGTCATTACTTCGTGCGTCTCGTCACCTGGTTTCTGCTCTATACGCGCAAAGGGGACGGCCCTGCTCGTTCCCGCGAGAATCTCGGGCATTTCCGAGGCTGGCTGGATCGGAACATCCCCGGATGGCAGAAGGAGCCCTTTGCTTCCCCGGCCCATCCAACCGGCGATGCTTTGCCGAACAGAATAGCTGTCTGGCTCTTTGCCCGTCATCCGCGCGTCTTCTCCGCCGTTCTCGGTGCTTATGGAAAGGTTGCATAGGACCTAATGGCTACCGTTCAAATTCTTATGGCCGTATATAACGGCGAGGAGTATTTGCCCGCCCAGATTGATTCGCTTCTTGCCCAGACATACGGGGACTGGGAGCTCTTGGTTTCTGACGATTGCTCCACGGACGGTTCGTTGGCGGTGATTGAGCGTTACTGCAGGCGCGACCCGCGTATTCGCCTCGTTCTTGAGGGGAAACGCTACGGCAGCGCAAAGAAGCATTTTATGGCGCTTCTGCGCGAAGCTCAGGCTCCCCATGTTATGACATGCGATCAAGATGATGTGTGGGACCCGGACAAAATCGATGTGACGCTACAAGCGATGCGCGCTCAGGAGCATGACGGTAAGCCGTTGCTCGTCTGCACGGACTTGAGGGTCGTCGACCGCGAACTCAACGAGCTCTCCCCGTCGTTTTTGGCCTATTCGGGCATGGACGCGGGCACGTTGACCTTCGGTTATTTCCTTGCGTCGTGCCTCGTCACCGGCTGCACGATGATGGTCAACGCACCGTTGCTACGGCTGATGCAGGCGCCGTGCGACGAAGACGCGCTTGTTATGCACGATTGGTGGGCGTCCCTTGTGGCCGCGGCATTCGGCGAGGTGGTGCACTTGGATCGGGCGACCATTTCTTACCGTCAGCACGGCGACAACTCCGTGGGAGCCGAGCGCTTCACGGTTGGCCGCGCGCTCGCCGCGCTCGATCAGAAGAGGGACACGGAGCGGGCGGCCCTTTCACAGGCCGTTGAGTTCAAGCGCCTGTTTTGCGACAAATTGGACGAGAGGCAACTCGGTCAGGTCGATGCGTTTATCGCCATCGAAAAAGCCAATCCCCTCGCGAGAATTGGCCTTATGTGCAAAGCGGATATCTGGCGTCGCGGCCTGCTTCGTAATGCGGGTACGTTTCTCACGCTTATGACGCTGTAGGAATCGCGGCGCGCAACGCATTACTTCTTGTCGTCGCCCTTGCGCTCGTCGCGAAGCCTTTTTTCGAGCAGCGCGTTTTCCTGGGCGAGCTCGTTTACGCGATGCTTGAGCATGGAAATCTCGGATGAGTTCGCAAAGATCTTTGCCATGACGAGGGCCACCACCAGAAGAAACACGAAGTTGCTCGGGGACATAAAGCCGAGGAGCCCGGAGAAGAAGAACGCGATTCCCGGGAACACCGCAAGAACGATCAGGATAAACGAGAGCAGAATCCAGAAGATGGCGTCACCCATCAAGATTTTATTCTTATGAATACGATTGCCGATGAACGCGAACGCGGCGAGCGCGCCGACGATGAGCAGAATCCTTAAAGTCGTTGGCATTATTCAACCTACCTAAACCATTGGAACAGCACGATCGAGGCGCAGGTCCGCAACATATAACCGATGATATGGGGGATGTCGAAGTAGCTTTCGCCGCCCTGTCGCTCGCGCATGGTCGCGGGAATCTCGATGACCTTCATGCCCTTACGTGCCATGAGGGCCACGGTGTCCGGCTCGGGAGAGATGTCGAAGTCCTCGGCAAAGCGGCGAATCATCTGCTTGTTGAACATCCGCATTCCGCTGGTGGGGTCCGTGATCGTCGAGCCGCTGGTCACCTTGATTAAACCTGAGATAAGCCTGGAGCCCAATCCTCGGGCTCCGGTCGGCTTGAGGCCTTCCAAATACCGAGAAGCGATCACGATGTCCGCACCGTTCTCTTCCATGGTGCTGGCCATTACGGGAATGTACTCGGGGCGGTGCTGGCCGTCGGCGTCGAACTGGACCACGGCGTCGTAACCGTTTCTGTGGGCGTATTTCATGCCCGTCCTGAAGCCGGACGTCAGGCCGGTGTTGAGCGGCAACGTGACCACGGGAATGTCGTTTGCTTCGCAGATGGCCTTGGTTGCATCCTTGGATCCGTCGTTGATGACAAGATAATCAATCTGGGGGCAGATCTTATGCAGCTCGTTGACCGTCGCCTCGATGCACTCTTCCTCATTGAAGGCGGGTATGACGGCTAGTATTTTCACTATTTACTCCAATTAATGGTGAGATGCAGACATAGGATACCATCTCTAAGGATTCGTTGAGTTCCCGGCAATGGGGTGTGCGAGCTTTCGCACGTGGCACAATGGCTCTTTGCAAGAGGATGGATAACAGCATTTATTAATAGCGGCTGAGGTGCGTATGATCTGTGCGTCTTTATGTATTGGCTTGTTTGTTGGAGCTGTGTTGCTCCTTGTCCCGGGTTATCTCCTGGCGAGGTGCTTCTTGGCCGATAAGGGCGCTTCGCTGTGCCTTGCTCCCGCCATCTCGACCGCGCTGTATAACATCCTTGCGGTGGTATATTCCTTGCTCGGCGTTTCCTGCGGCGTACTCACCCTTGCGCTTCCTTTAGCTGCGCTTCTTGGCATAGCTTTGTTTATCGCGCGTCGCTCGGGTGCTTCCCTGAGGGCGCTTCCTGCTTTTGGTGACGATATGGGCGCTCGGCCCTTCCGAGCCGTTCGTTTGTCGTGGGCGGGCTTCTCGGTTCTTGCCGGCGTGCTGTGCTCTGCTGTGATCGCCGTTGTTTTATATTTGTCGAACATCGGCTCGCCCAGTTCGTATTTACCGTTTTACGACAACGCCTACCATCTCACGCGTCTGCGTGAGTTCGTTGACTCCGGGGTCTACTCCTCCTTCTTTGGGGGATTCTATCCCTCGGCTTGGCACTGCCTCGGCGCGTTGATCATGTCCGCCACCGGCTGCGAGATCACGGTTGCGGCGCAGTGCTCGACCATGGTGTTCGTCATTTTTGCGTTCCCTTTGGGAATGTGCCTTCTTTTGGCCACGTTGTTTCCCCGTAACCCGCATAGGGTGTTCCTCGGATCACTGTTATGCCTCTGTACGTGGTTCTTTCCTTGGAAAATCCTTCTGTTTGGTCCGCTCTACCCTAATGTCGCGTCCTTCACCCTCATGCCGTCTGCGCTCGCGCTCTTTATCGTGTTGTTCGGGAAGGAGGGCGCCGTCAAAGATCGTCTCGTTGTTTTTATTTTGTTCGTGCTGTCTGGCGTCGCCCTCGTTTTCGCTCAGCCGAACACGGTCTTCTTCGCGTATCTGGTGCTCGTTCCGTATCTTATGATGCGGGTCCGTGAGGCTGTCTCGGTTCGATTCGCGGGGAAGCGAGGAATAGCGGGCGGTCTTGTCGCGGAGTCGTTGCTTCTTGTCGGCGCGCTCGCGCTGTGGTACGTGCTTCTCTCGCTTCCCTTCATGCAGGCGCTTGTGGAGTATGAGCGGGACCAGCTGTATACATTTCTTGAAGCAGTGCCCAAGCTGCTCACGTTTCAGTTTGTTATTTGGCGCCCCCAGTATCTTCTTTGCGTGCTTCTGTGCGTTGGCGCGGCCAGGCTTCTGCTCGACAAGAAGACTCGATGGTTCGTGCTCTCTTACGGCGTCGTGGGCTTCGTCTACCTTGCCTCTGTTGGTCTTTCTGGGCGCCTTCGCGGGTATATAGCTGGTTTTTGCTATAACGACTACTACCGCACAGCCGCTTGCGTTTGTGTTGTCGCCGTGCCTCTTGTGGCAACGGGGGCCGAGGCGATCGTCGCCGCCCTTTCGAATGTCGCCCTCAGCGTTCGCCCCGCGAATTCGAGGCGCGTCCGTGCAGTGGTCGCCTGCGTTCTGACCGGTCTGCTTGTCGGGTTCAATTACTTCCCGTTGTTCGATATCCCGCGATTTGCGTCGTGGGGCTTCGACACGATTGCTTACTGGGTAGATAAAAGTTTCAATGACTCGGATTCATACTATTACACTTCCGAAGAAGAGGAATTTGTTTGTAGGGCTAAGGAAATCTGCGGCACGGACCTTGTGGTTAACCAGCCGTACGACGGCAGCGTGTTCAGTTATGCCATTGACTCGCTGAATGTTCTTTTCCCTCAGTATGGATTCGACCAGGAGGAGGACAAGGCCACCCTCAAGCTTCGCCTTGGATATATTGCGCAAGACCAGGAGGTTGCCGAGGCGGCTCGCAGGCTGGGTGTCAAGTACGTGCTCCAGCTCGACCAAGGGTCGGGGCCTTGCGGGATGAGCCCCGACGCCACGTATTACGACTTCAGCTATGACGCCGACTGCTGGGTGGGCATCAACATGATTACGGATGACACCCCTGGTTTTGAGGTGGTTCTCTCCGAGGGAAACATGCGTCTGTACAGAATCGCCCTTTAGGAATTCCGGGAGCTTTGTTATGAGGATTGTTCAGAACGAGAATCGCCTGGCCAAGGAGCCCGTGGTAAGCATCATGTGCATCACGTTCAACCAGGCCGGCTATATCAGGCAGGCTCTCGACAGCTTTCTTGCCCAGGATTTGACTGTTCCGTACGAGATCGTAGTCAATGACGACTGCTCGACGGACGGCACCGACCGGATCCTGCTCGAGTATCAAGAGAAGCACCCCGAGGTTATGCGCGTGATCTTGCATGAGCGGAACCAGTATTCCCTCGGCAGGAGCGCTATGGGCGACTTCGTCGTCCCGGCCGCTCGGGGGCGCTACGGCGCCATGTGCGAGGGCGACGACTACTGGACCGATCCGACAAAGCTGAGGCGGCAGCTTGAGTTCATGGAGGGGCATCCCGCATATGCGGCTTGCGTTCATGCCAACGAGAACGTCCAGGCGGAAAGCGGCATGAGGCTCTCGGTTATGCGATATGCCGACCATGATTGCGATATCGCGACGGCCGATGCGCTCTCCAATACCCAGTGCTACTCCACCAACAGCCTGTTTATACGTTTCTCGGCGCTTGCCGATTACTGCGCGTCGGAGCTGTATCCCCTCAAGTGCGATGGCGACCAGAAGATGCTGGTGAGCTTCGCGCTTAACGGCGGCATACGCTATATCGACCGGATCATGAGCGCCTACCGGTTTATGGCCAAGAACTCAACCAACCGCTCGATGCTCATGAGCGAGGAACACGCGAAGATCGTCGCAAAGAAGCGAGATCTCAGGATCGAGCTGCTCCGTAAGGCGGATGAGCTGTCCGACGGAGCCTATCATGCCGAGGTTGTGCGCGGTATCGACCGGATGAGGTATCTCTACCACAAGGACCTGAGGGATGCGCGCGTCCTTAAGGGGCGCTGGCCGGATCAATTCGCGAAGGAGAGCCTTCCTGCGAAGCTGGATATCTGCCTGTATTCCTATTGCAAGCCTTTGCACCGGCTTGTCTTCCGCACGTACTACAACTAGGAGTTTTTTTGAGCAGCAACGATAATCTTAGGAAGAAGACGATAGCGTCGCTCGTTTGGAAGCTGTTCGAGCAGTCTGCGTCGTCTGTCGTCAGTCTCGTGGTCCAGATCGTTATGGCGCGCCTTCTGGCGCCCGACGAGTTCGGCATGCTCGCGATAATGCTGGTGTTTGTCAACGTGGGCAACGTGATTGTGCAGTCGGGCCTCAACACCGCCATCATCCAGGGGCCGGACGTGACCGAGCGGGATTACTCGACGGTGTTCTGGATGTCGCTCGTCGTCTCTATCGTGCTGTATATGTGCGTGTGGTTCGCGAGCCCTGCGATCGCCGCCTATTATTCGATGGGGGCGATCATCTGGCCCTTGCGTGCGCTGGTGCTTATCCTCATCATCAATGCGTTCAACGCGATCCAAGAGGCGATCGTCGCCAGGAACCTCGAGTTCAACAAGACCGCGCGCGCCACGGTCACGGCGAGCGTGAGCTCCGGTGCCGCCGGCATAGTCGCCGCGGTCCTGGGCGCCGGCCTTTGGGCGCTCGTGCTTCAGCAGCTGATGTTCCAGTTGGTCAAGTCCGTGGTTCTCGCGTTTCAGGTCGCGTGGAAGCCCAAGCTTGTGTTCGAGCCCGTGCGGGCGCTCGCGCTCTTCCGCTTTAGTTGGAAGCTGCTCGCCTCGGGTCTGCTCGAGCAGGGATACCAGAGCCTTTCCGACCTTATGATCGGCAAGGTGTTCAACAGCGCGAGCCTCGGCTATGTTTCTCAGGGCAAGAAGTACCCGCAGGCTCTTGGCCTGATGCTCGACGGCGCGATCCAGCCGGTGATGCTTTCGGCTGTGGCCCGCGTCCAGGACGATACGGTCAAGGTCAAGCGTCTCGCGCGCCGGGCCCTCAAGACCAGCACGTTTCTGATTGCGCCGGCGATGACGCTCTTCGCGTTCTTGGCCGAGCCGGTCGTCTGTCTCCTGCTTGGGGATAAATGGCTCTCCTGTGTGCCCTACCTGCGCATGTATTGCTTCGTGTATGCCCTGCTTCCCGTGCATACCACGAACCTTCAGGTGCTGAACGGGGTGGGGCGCAGCGACCTCTATCTTCGGCTGGAGATCGTGAAGAAGCTCATCGGCATCTCCATTCTTTGTGTGACCGTCTTCGTTATCGGGGACCTCTCTGCCATTGTGGCCGGCTACGTCGTCTCGGGGGTCATCTGCACCTTCGTGAACGCGCACCCCAACAAAAGGGTCATCGGGTACTCGTATCTCGAGCAGGTCCGCGATATCCTGCCCGCTTTTGCCCTGGCTATCGCGGCGGGCGCCTTGACCTATCCCGTCGGCTCCTTGGGTTTGCCGCTGCTCGGGACTATTCTTTTGGAGTCCATCCTTATGGCGGCCGCGTATCTCTTGCTCGCGTTGCTGTTTAGGGTTGAGGAAATGACGTATCTGCTTGGGCTCCTTTCCGGGCTGCGCAAGCGCAAGTCCTTATAATCGGTTGAGTCACAAGAGATAGGAGCCAGGCATGTCGAACGGTCCGATTCTGGTCACGAGGTCCTCGATGCCCCCGTTTGATGAGTACGTGGAAGAGATTCGCACTCTCTGGGAGTCTCATTGGCTCACGAACATGGGCGAGAAGCACCATGAGCTCGAGAAGGCCCTGAAGTCGTACCTTGGCGTCGGGAACATCGCGCTGTTCACCAACGGCCACAACGCGCTCGAGTGCGTTCTTGAGGCGATGGAGCTCAAGGGAAGCGTCGTTACGACGCCCTATACCTTCGCGTCGACGACGCATGCCATTGTCCGCAAGGGACTTACGCCTCGATTCGTGGATATCAAGCCCGATGACTATACCCTCGACCCCGAAAAGATCGAGGCCGCGATCGATGAGGATACGTGCGCGATTGTTCCTGTCCATGTGTACGGCAACCTTTGCGACGTGGACGCGATCCAGCGAATCGCGGATAAACACGGGCTCAAGGTCATCTACGACGCCGCCCACGCGTTCGGCGTGTTCCGCGGGGAAGAGTCTTCCGCGTCCTTCGGCGACGCGTCCATGTTCAGCTTCCATGCCACGAAGGTGTTCAACACCGTCGAGGGCGGCGCCGTCTGCTTCAAGGACCCGAAGTTGCTCGAGCTTCTCAACCAGTGGAAGAACTTCGGCATTACCGGGCCTGAGGACGTCGAGTACGTCGGCGGAAACGCGAAGATGAACGAGTTCTGTGCCGCCATGGGCATCTGCAATCTTCGCCATCTGGACGAAGAGATCGCAAAGCGCAAGGTAGTCGCCGAACGGTACTGGGGCAACCTGGGCGGTCGCGAGGGAATTCGGGTCTGTCTGCCTAAGGAAGGCATTACGCCGAACTATGCGTATCTTCCCGTCGTCTTCGAGGATAACTTCGGGGCCACGCGCGACCAGGTCTTCGATGCCCTCAAGCGCGAGAGTGTGTTCGCCCGTAAGTACTTCTATCCTCTGGTGAGCGACTTCGCCTGCTATCGAGGCATGTACGACTCGTCCGAGACGCCGATCGCAAGGGATCTCTCGCAGAGGGTGCTTACGCTTCCGATGTACGCGGATCTCTCTCTTGATGAGGTCGACCACATCTGCTCGACGATATTGGCCTCGGGAGCCTAATCAAGTAATTAAAAATACACCTGTGTATTCGATGCGTTTTGGCATTTAATGCAGTTGCTCTGCGAGAAGCATTAATACACTAGGTAGAAATGTCTACAACGAGGAGGCAAAGCGTTATGCCCAACATGAACGGAATGTCCCGCAAAGCCGTAATGGCCGGACTCTTCGGTGCGCTTACGGTTGCGGGCGCCTTCGCCGCTGTCCCGCAGTCCGCTCTTGCTGTTGACTATTCCGACCCTACCTATACCGGCTGGAACAAAGACCAGAGCCGCTGGTACGATAACGGCGTCATGGCCTCCGAGCACGCCTTCTATGACCCTGATAGCGCTGAGTGGTACTGGGCTGACAAAGACGGCGCCATTGCAAAGGGCAAAGATGTCTATATCCCTAAGGACGAGACGAAGAAGAACGCCGACGGCACGTGGGACGAGGGCAAGTGGGTCCGTGTCAACGACCAGGGCGTGATGATCAAGGGCCTCGACTATACATCCGATGGCAAGGTGTACGTCTTCGATTCGATCACCGGCGAGATGTATCACGGGGAGGCGTATCTCGACTCGTCTCTGTGGGGCTCTGACCCTACGGTGAAGCCGGGTTATGGCTGGTATCACTTTGACGAGGTCACCGGCGTCATGGATCGCGGCAAGGACGTCTATATCTCGTCCAATGGCGGCAAGTGGTGCCGTTACGACGAGAACGGCGTCATGGTCCACGGCGAGGACTATCGCGAGTCCGATATCGACGGTAATCTTCACTGGTGGTACTTCGACGAGACTACCGGCGCTATGGCCAAGGGTCTCAACACGCGCTATGTCTCGAGCGTCGGCGAGAACAAGACTTATTACTATAACGAGACCTACGGCTGGATGATGTACGGTGCCCAGAACGTCAACGGCACCCCGATGATCTTCGACAACGTCTTCGGCTGGTTCACCGGGTACGGCGGATACGCCGGCTCCTCGACTGACTACTCTGGCGAGAATGTGAGGAAGCTTCTGGAAACGGCCGAGTCGCTTGAGTCAAAGAACTCTGGGCTCTGGTACGGGTCTGTCGTTACTGTTCAGCCTCACAATACCCAGCTCAGCCTGACGTGCGATGCCTTTACGGCGTATGTTCACTATCTCTGCGGCATTAGGGCCTGGGAGTCTTGGGGCGATTCCGGTTGGTGGAACGATTCCTCGTACAATGCCCAGATTAAGTGGGTAAAGGGCCTCGGCAACCTTAAGTACGACATTAACCAGCTCGAGCCCGGTGACATCGTCTTCTATGGCTCGTCTGAGGGTAATCTTCGTCATGCTGCGATTTATAAGGGCGATGGAGTGATTATCCATTCCGCGGATAGGACCCATGGAATCACCGAGGGACCGGTAAGCGACCTTGGCGACTTCGTCGCCGGCGGGTCTGCTATGAAGAAGTAGGTTGGCGTTCTTTTGGGCGCTGTTTAATCGTTGCGTTATAACGGGCCGGATTGAGAGGAGCTCGATATGCCTTGGACAGGTAACAAAAAGAGAATTGCGGCCGTTGCCGTAGCCGCTGGCCTTGCCCTTACGGTGGGCACGGGCACTGCAGTGGCCGAGGAGCTCGACCAGCTGATTGTTTCGTCCGATACAACGGCTGCTGTCCTTAGCGAAGAGGCGATCGTCGTTGAGGACGATTCGGTCGTCTCCGCCGATGCCGACGGCGCTGCCGCAAGCGATGCGCCGACTGACTCCGAGGACCAGGGCGGCGTCGGGACGGAAAGCTCGACGGACAGCTTCGGTTCAGGCGATACCGCTACGGACTCTGGCTCCGATACCCAGAACGAGAACGGCTCCGGCTCGGACGAGGGGAGCGAGGACGCTGATTCCGCCAAGCAGGGCGACGGCACTGAGTCTTCCGCCGATTCCGGCGCCAAGGACCAGGACGCGGACTCCGCTTCCGACCCCGTGGGGAAGGACAGCGTCGAGATGGCGACGAACAGCGCCCACCCCGATAACGGCTGGTGGACGAACCCGGCGACCGGCGAGCTCGAGTACTACGTGGACGGCGTGCTCACGACCCCCGACCGCGTCTTCTACACCGACGTCAACGGCGACAAGTACTGGTACGAGAACGGCGTGATGCGCGAGGAGCACGCCTTCTACGACCCGGCCACGGACAAGTGGTACTGGGCCGACCTCGGCGGCAAGTGCGCCCGCGGCAAGGACACCTACATCCCGCTGAACGACGCGGCCGAGGCGGGCGACTGGCGCAACAACGGCAACGGCAAGTGGGTCCGCGTCGCCGACGACTTCAGCCTGGTCAAGGGCGAGAACTACAGCGTCTCCAGGGACGACTCCCAGTGGCACTGGTGGTACTTCGACGCCTGCACCGGCCAGATGCTCAAGAACTTCGTGTACGTGGCCTCTTACGACAAGTGGTGCTACTACGACGACACCTTCGGCTGGATGGTCTACGGCGAGCAGTACCGCATGAGCAAAGACAACACCTCTGCGGGCTATCACTGGTACTACTTTGATGACCACACGGGCGCCACTACCTACGGCTATCGATGGATCGCGGATCCCTCGGACGCATACTATGGCGGCAAGACCTGCTATTACGACACCACCATGGGTTGGATGCTCTACGACTGGCAGGTAATTAATGGCGTATGGAACTATTTCGATACGTCGACCGGCCGTCAGTGCTCTTCTACAAATGCCGCGCACGATGCATGCCTGTGGCTGAATTGGGCAGGAAGCAACTCCGGTGCTACGAACGATATGTACGTTATGGTCGATAAGGGTCGCCTGAGGACCTCCGTGTTCCGCAAGGTCAACGGTACTTGGGTTCCTATGCAGGACTATCTCTGCAGCGTCGCGAGCGGCAGCGGCAATCATGGCAACGGCACGATCGAGGGTTTCTGGCACCTTGGGCTTCTCACCAATGACGAGAGGGGCATAACCAATGGTTCTGTGTATGACCACAGTTCCAGCGGCTACGGCGCGCAGATCGATAACTTCGTCAATTCCGGTAGCTCGGGAATCACCTGGTCGGGACCTGCTATCGGTAAGGTTGCCGACGACCGGTTTGCGAACACCTCGTATCGTTACCACTATCTCGAGGACCAGGGTATCCATTCCGTTGTTCACACCGGCGGAGACGAGGATTCCCAGCTTGGCCAGCGCAATACGGATGGATGTGTCCGACTGAGCACCATCAACGCCAAGTGGATTTTTGATTGGGTGCCCATGTACACCACGATTCGCATCTACAGTGACGTGCGTTACTAAGAGATCTTAGATTTGGCTTAGGAGAGGCTTCCGTTCGTCGGGAGCCTCTCTCGCTTTTGTCGAATAGCGGGCGACGGCGACTGGCCTCTCTCCTATACTCGATACACATTTGCTTTCATACAAGAAAGGCGCACCCAATGGTAGACAACACCATGGAAGCCCTGCTCAAGGCAGGCTTCGCCCGCAAGATGGCCAACCAGTACCTCGGCAACCTCGAGCGTGAGCGCAAGAGCAACGCCGAGGCGCAGTTCATCGACCCCGAGCTCCTCGAGTGGGCCCACGCCAACGGCTTCTACGGCGAGACGGCCGTGGCCCTGCAGCTCAATGACCAGAACAAGGGCGACTATCTCTCCGACTACGACTACTGTCGCGTCTGGCCGCTCAACGACTGGGAGCGCTTCTGGATCAACGACAAGCTGACCTTCGCCTACATGTTCGCGGGCACCGAGTTCGAGAAGTACATCCCGGAGAGCTACTACTACGTCGACTCCACCCGCATTCTTCCCCTGATCAACAGCCACATGGACAAGTCCCTCGACGGCTTCATCGCGCTGCTCAAGGAGAAGGGCGAGTTCGCCTGCAAGCCCTGCAACGGCGGCTGGGGCATGGGTTTCAACAAGCTCGCGTACGCCGACGGCACCTTCTATGTGGGCAACGAGGAGGCGAGCGAGGCCGAGGTCCGCGACTTCGTGACCACCAACCGCAACTATCTCTACACCGAGTTCTTCCACCCTGCCGAGGAGTGGGCGCGCATCAACCCCGTTATCCACACGCTGCGTATCCTCATGCTCAACGAGGACGGCGTGAGCCCGACCACCGTCGCCTCTTACTTCCGCTTCGCCGTCTCCGACGACTCCGGGCACACCAAGAATGACGACAGCAAGAGCAACTTCAACCTTCCCCGCGAGCCCGGCCTGCGCCTCTTCAACGTTCCGTTCGACCCCAAGACGGGCACCTACGGCGTGAGCACCGGCAAGCCCTCGATCCTTCTCAGCTACAACGCCGGGCGCAAGGACACCGATACCCACCCGGACAGCGGCACCTACGTCGACGGAAAGATCGAGAACTGGCCCGAGCTCGAGGAGATGCTCAAGCAGATGGCGATTCGCCTGGCCCCCGTCGAGTGGCTCGGCTATGACCTCTGCATGACGGACAAGGGTCCCAAGCTCATGGAGATCAACTCCCACTCCGGCTGCACCTACCTGCAGATGTTCACCCCGTACCGCAAGCATGAGGTCCTCGCCCCGTACTTCGAGAAGAAGCTCGCGGCGATCGACGCGCTCGACGAGGACGCGATCAAGGCCCGTAACGGCATTCCGCGCTAAAGCCCCTCTTGACGCAAATAAGACGGCGCCCGCTGGGAGTTGCTTCCAGCGGGCGCCGATTCTGTTAAAGGCGGGGCTTTAGCCTCTACCGGTAATGGAATCGAACCAGGCTAAGCGATTCCATTCGGGGACGTATGCCAGGCCGTGAGCCATGGCTCCGGTTATGGGGTCGAAGTAATACCAGGAATCATCGTGGCGATGAAGGCCCTTGACCATCTTACCGGTGTCAAGGTCGTAGCGGACCCACTTGCCTCCGTTTGATCTCACGTAGGTATCTCCGTGGTACATGATACCGGTGATTTCGTCGTAGTAATACCAGCCGGTGTGGTCGGCATCAAAGTCCAGGTATGTTTCTCCTTTGGCCATTTCTCCGGTGATTTCGTCAAAGTAGTACCAGTTGCCGTCCTGAAAATCCTCGCCCTTTACCATGCGGCGTTCGTTATCGAAGCGGACCCACTTGCCGCCGTTCTCTCGGTGAGCCTCGTCCTTGGGTATAAAGACGTCCTTGCCGCATGCGATGATTCCGCCGTCGTCGGCCCAATACCAGGCGTCGGAGTCGGGGTCGTAGAACGCGTGGTTCTCAGCCATAATGCCGTCTTCGAACCATCGCTCTTCCTCCACGCCATCGATCGTCTCGGTAGACCAGCCGTTGACCGCATACAAAATCGGCTCGGTTGCGGATTGCTGAGTGGCCATCATCTGCTGATTGTCTTCCATGCGTGTCTTGTCGCCGTCTGTGTAGGCGTACCACTTGGATGTTCTGGGCAAGGCGAAGTTCTCATTAAGAAATCTAAAATCCGCGCCGAGCGTGAGTTTGGTGAGGCGAAGGCAATCCCAGAAGAGAAAGTCCATGTTGGCGACATTGGAAGTATCGAAGGCCGAGAGATCGAGCTCCCTAAGCTCGATGCATCGTAAGAACATGGCCCCCATGAGCTGAAGCTTGCTTGTGTCTATCCCAGAGAGATTCAGACGTTTGAGGGAAAGACAGTAATTGAACATTCCGGACATGTCCGTGACGTTCGACGTGTTCAAGGAGGAAAGGTCCAGCTCCTCCAGGCTTGTGCACCCCGAGAACATGCCGCCCATGTCGTCGACCTCCGAGGTGTCGAGATTCTCAAGGCCCTCGAGGGACGCGAGCGAGCTGCAGCCGGAAAACATCTGATAGCAGGTCGCTGCTTTAGAGCCGGGGAGGATGGCCACCCGTTCTATTTGCTTCGCATAGCTGGACCATGGCGGGAACGACCCGTTGTCCGAAAAGGGCCCCCATTCCGGAAGCGAGCCGTCGATGATCAGCAGACCATCCTCGATCCTCCAGCCCTCGCTCGACTCCCTTGAGATGCCGTTGCTTGATGTGGGAACGACGGCGGTGCCTGTTGCGTACGTCGGGGATGGGCAGGCGAGAGACAGCGCGAGGGCGGCCGCGAAGGAAGCTGCCGTCAATGCGCCTGTACGTGGATTCGTCATGAGGCCTCCAATATTGGTTTTTACGGTTCATCTGATTATATTCGATGGAGGCCATACGTTATGTAAGCCGGCATTTCGCCGGCGCATTATCCGCTGCGTTGCTGTGGGTTAAACTAAGGGCTTATTGACTGGCGGCAAGGAGAATTCACTTATGGCGGAAGCAGAGAAAACCCTATTGCTTCTCGGCGGGTCAAAGCAACAGGTTGTTGCTGTCGAGACCGCAAAGCGACTTGGATATAGAACCGTGCTCTGCGATTACCTGCCGGATAACCCCGGGCAGTTCGTTGCGGATGTGTTTTACCAGGAGAGCACAACCGATAGCGAGAAGATGCTCGAGATCGCTCGCCGCGAGAACGTGTCGGGCGTTTTGGCTTATTCCTCGGACCCTGCCGCGCCGACGGCTGCTTATGTGGCCGAGGCGCTGGGCCTCCCCACGAATCCCTTGGCTTCCGTGAAGATCCTGAGCGAGAAGCACCTGTTCAGGAAGTTCTTATCCGAGCACGGCTTTCCGTGCCCGAAATCGGTGTCTGTGGAGGCCGACTCGCCTGTTCAGGACTTGCTGAAGATCGCTTCGACTATGAGGTCCCCGTGGGTGCTGAAGCCCACCGATTCTTCGGGGTCTAAGGGAATCAGCGTCCTGTCGGATTTGGATCCGGAGACATTCGGGCGTGCGCTTGATCATGCCCGTGATTTCTCCCGAAACGGGACGCTTGTTCTCGAGGAGTACATCGAGTCGGTCTTTCCCAGGGTTATCGGCGGAGACGTGTTCGTTGCCGACGGCGTCGTGAGATTCTGGGGGCTTATGAGCTGTCTGCGCGACGACGAGCTGGGCGGCCTTGTGCCGGTGGGGGAGCGCAACCCCTCCGGTCTGAGCGATGTGCAGATCGCGCGTTGTAAGGAAGCCGTTCAGGGGCTTGTTTCCGCTCTCGATATTCGCTTCGGCGAGCTCAATGTGGAGATTATCATCGGCAGGGACGACGCCCCGTATTTCCTGGAGCTCGGGGCGCGAGCCGGCGGGAACATGATTCCTGTTCAGCTCTCGGATATTTCCGGCATTGACCTCGTTGAGGCGAATGTGCGTTTTGCGGCCGGGGACACCTCGATGGATGTGAGTTTCGAGGGCAATGATGCGCCTTTTGCCACGTTTGTGCTTCATGCCGGTGTTGAAGGCGTCTTTGAGGGCGTCGAATACGCCGAGGCGATTCGCCCATGCCTTTATCGTGAGGTGATGTATGTCGAGCCCGGCGATAAGGTATCGCCATTTGATGGGGCAAACAAAGCCTTGGGCCTGGTGTTTTTGCGATTTGACTCCGTTCCGCAAATGGAGAGTATGCTTGCCTGCGCAAATAGCCTCATCAGGCCGGTTGTTTCTTAAATTTGGGTCTGTCGTTTTTGCCGTGCTGTCTATTTTGAGTTTGGGTGGGGTTGTTTAGGTGCTGGAACTTGATGCCGAGAAGCACATCAATTCAAAGGTCGCTACGTGCTTGGCGGGCATGCTGTATGTTGTCGTGGGATTGTTCTTGGCGATACTCGTTGCCGTGGCCGTTTTCTCGACGGCGGCTTATTTTCAAGTAGACGGAGAGGTTCCCACGGTCGTGACCTTGCTCTCCGAGGGCTCGGTTCTTCCCCTGGCGGGCCTCGCTTGCGGAGTTGCCGTTCTCTTGCTCATGGTGATTGCGGCTCAGTTTTCGCGTCGAGTCCCCAAGAAGGTCGCGGTCGCCATTGTCCTGGCCGTGACCACCGCCCTCGGGTTGTGGTGGGTGCTGATTCAGGATATCGATACCTCGAGGTTCGGGGATTCTTTTCGGCTGCTCTCATATGCAAAAGACGCTGCAGGCGGAGACTGGGGGTCGTTCACCGGCTCGGCTGCCGTTACTGCTGTTTCCCAACTTCCTGACGACGCTCACCTTTACTTTATGGAGTATCCCTTCCAGGCGGGCATCTTCTGGTATTTCTACGCCTTCTATCGGCTGTTCGGCGAATATGCGGTTAAGGCGCTGCTCGTTGTGAATGTTTTGGCCGACGAGGTGGTTGTTGCCGTCATCTTGGGCATTGCCGACCTGTTCGATCCTGAGGACCGTTGCCCGTTTGTTGTGTGCGTCGTGGCGACGGCCCTTTGCCTTCCGTTGCATTTTTCTGCTGCGTTCCCTTATGGGAACAACGTGGGCTTCTGCTTCGGGTCGCTTTTTATTTACCTGCAGTGCAGGGCGATTTGTGCAAACAGCATGAAGCCGAGGCTTCTCTTTATAGGCGCGTCCTTCGTTCCCCTTGCGCTGACCCTGGCGGTTAAGTCGACGTTCATCTTGTTCGCCATCGCCTCGGTTATTTGCTGGCTTATACATTCGGTCAAGGCAAGAAGCCCTTGGACGGTTCTTGCGGCTGTTGCCGTGCTGCTGGTTTCCAACTCGTTGTCCTCCGCTCCGGTCCATGCGCTGGAAAGCAAGGCCGGTTACTCCTTTGGCGACGGAATGCCGAAGACTTCATGGCTGATGCTCGGCTCAAATAGAAGCGCCTCTACCGGGGCCGCCGGCTGGTGGGATACCCAGGCGATCGAGGTCTTCCTCTCTGCGGAGGGCGACAAGGACGCCCAGGGGGCCCTCGCAATGGACGCGATCAAGTCCAACGTCTCCGAGTTCCTCGATAGCCCTGCCGGGGCCCTTTCGTTCTACTTCGAGAAGCTTTCGACTGAGTGGGCAGACCCGACATTCGAGTTCTTCGTATACGCGGGTATGAACGCGAAGGACTTCGATACATTCTTCGATCCCTATTCCGCATTGGGGACCAATCCTCCCGCGGCTCTGTTCGCCGCGGTTCTCGACGGCGTGCAAATCAGTGTTTACGTACTCGCGCTTTCCTACGTTGCCTCATGCGTGAGGAAGAGGGATTTCTTCGGTCCTCAGCTGCTCCTGGTCGGGATTTTCTTTACCGGCTTCGGGTGCTATCTGCTTTGGGAGGCTAAGGGCATTTACCTGCTCCCGTTTTACGTGCTATTGATCCCCCTTGCGTCTCAGGGGGCCTGTTTTATGTCTGAGCTGTTTGAAAAGAGGTTGGGTATTGAGCGTTCGTAACTATAGGCTGGCGCCGGTCCGTGCGTTTATCGGGGCCGCGTGCCTATCTGCGTGTTTGTTGACCCCCGGGACCGCTCTTGCTCTATCCGATCAGGCCAGTTCCTCATTGCCCGCGTTTATCGACGAGTCGATTCCCGACGACGCTCAGTTGATTTCTGCGGAAGTCGCCGTCCTGGAGGACGGGTCGCTTGTGTATGTCAAGGACGGGTCGAGCGCTTCCTCCAGCTTGCTGGGGACGCAGGACTCTCCCGCAGACCCGCTTGATATTACGGGCGGCACTCGATTTGAGCGCATGAGCGTCGGTGAGGCTCGCGACCAGATGGTGTCTTCCGGCGCCGCTGCCCTGGGCCGTTCCATCGACAACGGTGATTACGGCGCGTATTGGGGCTGGTATTCTGGGGAGCAGGCGTTCTTCCAGTCCAACGGCACCATGTTCGCCTGTAAGGCCCGCGGCGTCATCGACGTTTCCGAGCACAACGGGGACATCGATTGGGCCGCTGCGAAAGCCGATGGGGTCGAGGGCGCGATTATCCGCATCGGATTCAGCACGTCTCGACTCGACTATAAGGCCCAGAGGAACATCAACGAGTGCAAGAGACTCGGGATTCCTTTTGGCGTGTATCTGTATAGCTACGCGGACTCTGTGTCGGCGGCAGCCGATGAGGGCAGCTATATCGTTTGGGCGCTGAATCAGCTCGGCGTGACGGCAAACGACCTTTCTTACCCGATTTACTATGACCTCGAGGAGTGGTCATGGACCGGGCATTCGCCCGTGACCAACCCCTCCACCAACGCGGCGATGGTGGAGGCTTGCCTGAGGAGCGTCAAGTCTGCCGGATACAACAACTTTGCCGTGTACTCGTATACTTCTTGGCTCAATTACGCCCTTAACTCTTCGTATATTCATGG
The DNA here is from genome assembly GCA_963605405.1 of bacterium. Lineage (GTDB taxonomy): Bacteria > Actinomycetota > Coriobacteriia > Coriobacteriales > Atopobiaceae > Paratractidigestivibacter. The sequence goes on from CAVCUP010000023.1 coordinate 23,427, forward strand.
CCTCACCAATTGGGTCGCTCAGTATTACGGCCGGCTTACTTATAGTGACCTGAGCTCCAACTATCGCGGCTGGCAGTACACGAGCGAGGGCTCGGTGAGCGGCGTATATGGGGACTGCGACCTAAACGCGTTCGGGTACGCCTCGTGGCCTGCAGGCGACCATGACGGCACGAGTCTGGATTCCCTGGGAGAGCGCGTTACCGACTTGACCGAGGGCGACTACACTATGTGCTCGGCGCTCGGGAATCTTTATATCGACATCTACAATTCCTCGAGCAACAACGGCGTGGGGGCCATCGTGTGGCCTGGGTCCGGCTCCGATAACCAGCTGTTCCATATTGCGCCTGCGGGCGACGGGCACTATACGATCACGAATGTGTGCACCGGCAAGAGGCTCGACGCCTTCAACGGCCAGACCGCCAACGGCACCGACGTAATCCAGTGGGAGGCTAATTCCGGCACCAATCAGCTGTGGGACCTTTACGTAATGTCCGACGGGACCTACATGATTGCCGGGGTCGGCGCGGGTTCCCACAACAAGGTCATTGACGTGTATTTCGCGTCGACCGAGCCTGGGACCAAGCTCGAGCTCTGGGCCGCCAACGGAGGCGCTAACCAGCGGTTCGCCCTTACCCTCAAGGGCGGCACGTCCCCTGATGCCGGTGGCTATACCGGCTGGAACGAGGACCACACGCGCTGGTACGAAAACGATGAGTTTGTCTCTGAGCATGCGTTCTATGACGCTGAGTCCGATGCGTGGTACTGGGCCGACGCCGACGGAAGCATCGCCTGCGACAAGGACGTCTTTATACCCAAGGACGAATCGAAGAAGAACGCGGACGGCACGTGGGGCGATGGCAAATGGGTTCGATTCGACGCCGATTGCAAGATGGTCAAGGGCGAGGACTACCGTAATGGAGCTTGGTATTACTTTGACGAGATAACGGGGGAGATGTCTCACGGCGACGTCTATCTCCGCTCGAGCGGGGGCAAATGGGTTCGCTACGACGAAGAAACGGGCCGAATGGTCTATGGCCTCGATTACCGCTATGGTGCCTGGTATTACTTCGATCCCGTGACCGGCGCCATGGCGCATGGAGACGTTTACGTGAGCGAGTGGTCCGGCACGTATCACTTCGATGACGTCACCGGCCGAGCGTGAATATGATTCTGGGAAATTGATAATTTGATGCAGTGATTTAGGTTCATTCTTGCAGTTATTCGCGGTTTCGCGAGTATCCGCGGCGACCGGGTGCGCCGACTTTTCGGACGCTGTCATTAGCGAGACCCTGGTTCACCGCTTATACTCTTGAAATCTGACCTTAGCTATATTGGAGGGCATGTATGGTTAATTTTAAGATTGCGAACATCCTTCTTTCCGAGGATTCGCAGTTTCTCGGCTCGCCTCATATGCTTTGCCGTTCCACGAAGCCGTTCTTTCTTGGGGAGGACGGTGACTGGTGCCTGAGGGGTGCCGGCAAGCACGACTTCACCACGTTCTTCAATGCGCTTTCGATCAAGAAGTGGCATCAGTACAGCGTCGCCGAGAGATTCGGCCTTCATCTTGAGGTCAAGGGATCTGCCTGTGTTGTTTCCCAGACGTGCGCCGGGGCATTTAGCTACTACTCCGAGCTTGTTGACGGGAAGTCAGTGGAAATCGCCGAGTCTGATGAGTGGCAGTCGGTTGATTTCGAGATTTCCGAGTCCACCGAGGACGTCCTCGTCTCCTTCGTCATTGATTGCGAGAGAGACGTCAAGATTCGCAATGCCTACTATTACGCCATCGTCGACGAGTCGCAGGTTCGCGATGTGGAGCTCGCGCTTTGCACCACGACCTTTAAGAAGGAAGAGTACATCACCCGAAATATTGAGCTTGTTAAGCAGCAGATTCTCGCTTCGAGCGACGCCATTGCGAAGCACTTCCACATGCACGTTGTCGATAACGGCCGCACGCTCGATGCAGAGGGGCTTTCGGGCGAAGGCGTCACCGTCCATCCCAACGATAACGCCGGCGGCGCAGGTGGATTTGCCCGCGGCATGATCGAGGCCATGGAAGGCGACCCTCGAGCTACCCACGTCCTGCTCATGGACGACGACGTGCTGATCTCGCCAGAGAGCATTATCAGGACCTACAACCTGCTCTGCCTTGTGAACGACGAGTACGCCGATGCCTTTGTTTCCGGTGCCATGATGAATATGGACGAGCCCTATATTCGCTGGGAGGAAATGGGCTTTATCGGCACCGGGGGAGCGTTCCACCCCATTAAGCCCATTGCGCGCATGGATGTTCTCCATGACGTCGTCGCGAACGAGACCTTCGATATACCGAGCTATATTTCCGATTGCCGCGATCAGGAGCAGTGCTATGCCGCCTGGTGGTACTGCGTTATCCCGATGTCGCAGATTGAGGCCCACGGACTTCCGGTTCCCGTGTTCGTTCGCGGAGACGATGTCGAGTACAGCCGCCGCTGCAAGCCCAAGTTCATCACTATGAACAGCATCTGCATCTGGCATCTCTCGTTCCAGATGCGCTACAACGCCGCGCAGGAGCGTTACCAGATGACCCGTAACTGCCTCATCGACCAATTCGCAAGCAATTTCGCGCCTATGAGTGAATTCTCCAGGCAGATTCGCGGCACCTTCAACCTTGAGCTCAGCAAGTTCAACTATGCCAACGCAGAGCTCGTGCTGCAGGCTATTGAGGACTTCCTTAAGGGGCCGGAGTGGATCATGCAGCCCGTTGCCCAGAAGGCGTTCATGGATGCCAACAAGAACTCCGAGAAACTTCGTCCTATCGAGGAGATGCGCGATGAGCTTCTCGAATTGGGCGTGGATGTAGATGGGCTTACCGATTGGAAGGTTTACCGCGATAGGCCTATCTCCGACCGAGATCGCAAGCTCTATGCCTTCACGCGCAACGGCAGCAGGTCGTTTGGTGGCCTGACCGAGTCTGGCAAGGTCGCGGTTATCGATAACGTGGGCTGGGCCGAGCCCATCGGCAAGCTGTTTGGGGCCGAATATATCGTTGCGATTGATGTGCCGAATAAGAAGGCCGTTATTCGTCACAAGGACGCCGCGAAGTTCCAGGAGCTCGAAAAGCGCTATCAGGCCGATAAGGCCGAGTTCCGCCGCCGTCACGACGAGCTTAAGAAGGCGTACTCCGAGGCCCTTCCGAAGATGACTTCTGTTGAGTTCTGGAAGGGGTACCTGGGTCTCGACAAATAAGAATCAGTCGGCTTGATCGGACGCTTTAGCTGAATGCCCAAGCTAAAGCGTCCATTTTTACATCAACAAGAAAGGAATTTAGAGATGTCTGAATACGACTACCTGGTTGTCGGGGCCGGCCTTTCCGGCGCGGTTTTTGCCAATGCGGCGAAGAGAGCCGGAAAGACCGTTCTCGTGATCGATCGCAGGGATCACATCGCGGGCAACATTTACACCGAGGATGTCGAGGGAATCAATGTCCACAAGTACGGCGCCCATATCTTCCACACGTCAATGAAGGACGTCTGGGAGTATGTGAATCGTTTTGCCGAGTTCAACAACTACGTGAACTCGCCCGTGGCGAACTTCCGCGGCGCCATGTACAACATGCCGTTCAACATGAACACGTTCGCGAAGATGTGGCCCGGTGTTGTGACGCCCGCCGACGCTCGGGCAAAAATCGCGGAGCAGGTCGCGGCCGAGGGCATCTCGGAGCCGTCTAACCTTGAGGAGCAGGCACTCTCGCTTGTTGGGCGGGATATCTTCGAGACCCTCGTTAAGGGCTATACCGAGAAGCAGTGGGGGCGTGATTGCAAGGAACTTCCCGCCAGCATCATCAAGCGTCTTCCGTGTCGGTTCACCTACGACAACAACTACTTCAACGATCGTTACCAGGGAATTCCCATCGGCGGCTATACGCAGATGGTCTCCAATATGCTGGAGGGCGTCGAGACGCGCTGCGGCGTTGAGTACAAGGACCTTGTTGCCGAGCAGCCCGGGATCGCAACCAAGACGATTTACTGCGGGCCCATCGACGCGTTCTATGACTTCAAGCTCGGGACCCTTGAGTATCGCAGCCTCCGCTTTGAGTCCGAGGTTCTCGACGAGCAGGACCACCAGGGCGTCGCCGTGGTCAACTACACCGCGCGCGAGGTCCCGTACACGAGAATCATCGAGCACAAGCACTTCGAGTTCGGAAAGCAGGACAAGACCGTCGTTACCCGTGAGTACCCCGCCGATTGGGAGCCCGGAGACGAGCCGTATTACCCGATCAACGATGCCCGTAACGAGGAGCTCTATAAGCAGTATGCCAAGCTTGCGGCTCAGGAGGGCAACGTGGTGTTTGCCGGGCGTCTTGGCGGCTACAAGTACTACGACATGGACAAGGCCATTGCGGCGGCATTCGATCTTGTGCGTGACGAGCTTAAGGTCGAGCCGACGGAGTAAGGCCTAGAAGCGCGCCCGGTAATCGAGTTCGATTGAATAAAGGGGGCTGCCAGCTCTATGTACGGCGGCCTCCTTTATATGCGTATATCGTGCGAACGCGAGTACAACGTCCTCGTCGCATTCGGATGGAAGGCCGAGGGCCTCGCCAGATACGGCATCGCTTAGAGCGGCCTTGAATGGGGCGGGCTTGTCCCGTCTGGTCTCTCGCAGAGTGTGATTGCTGCCGAAGGCCCGGACGAGTTTCTTCCGAGATTGGCGCTACCGGGCTCTTTTGAATACGCGGAATTGCACTCAGGCGTAAAATCACGTCATTTATCCATCAATCGAGAAAGGAAAGAGTCATGCCCATTCACCGTCCCCCTGCGCCGCGCGCCCAGGCGCGTTCCCTCGCGCACGCGGCCCGCGCGTCTATCGCCGCGCTTCTCGCCTGCGTTCTCGCGGTCGCGCCGCTCACCGCCACGCTCGCGCAGGCCGCCGAGTCCGACGCCGCCGATGAGGTCGTGGGCAATCTCGCCATCGTGGCCTATACGGAGGATCGGAGCATCACGGACGGCCATTCCTTCGTGGTCTTCACCAGTTATGTCGACGGCCTCGAGCTGAACTTCACCGACCTCTACGGCTACTACGAGATGACCGACGAGTACAAGGCCGCCTGCAAAGAGGACGAGTCGCTTCTCACCTGGCGCTCGCAGTTCGAGGAGGCCAAGGCCGAGGTCGGCTCCGACATCACGATGGAGGAGTACGAGCAGACCGGCCAGTTCGAGCGCGGCTCGGTCTACCCCGAGCTCTACCAGGCCGTCTATGACCTCGGCGACGAGAACTTCAAGTCGGTCGAGGGCGAGGTCAAGGACGGCGACGAGCGTTACCGCCAGGTCTCCTACGACTGCGCGCTCGACGCCGGTGACTATATCTCCATCGGGCTCTATAATCTCTCGTCCTCGTCCGCGAAGAAGACGCTCTACGACGCGATCGCGAACAGCACCCTCAAGGACGAGCTCGGCGATATCATCGAGAAGAACGCGACCGGCGGCAAGACGAAGGAAGAGATCTTCGAGATTCTCGCCGGCTACCTTGAGCAGTATCTAAACCATGAGCTGAGTAGCGCTGATCTCCTGGCGATGGTTCTCAGCTATCTTAGGAGAGTTCTCACCAACAGCGGCTTCGAGGCGGCGGAGCTCCTTATCGATAGCTACAAGAACCGCGTGAACCTCATCGACGGCGACACCAAGGGCGGCATCTACGTCAACCGCGAGATCTGGCGCCAGAAGGTCTACCAGACCTTGGCTCCCAACCAGATCTACTCCATCGACATCACCCGCTCGCAGCTCGAGCGCATGATGGACTTCTACAACAGCGGTTCCGAGAGCCACTATTCCATCTTCACGCACAACTGTGTGTCTGTGTGCACGGGTGCCTGGAACGCCGCCGTGGGCACCGACGCCGACGGCAACAAGACCGAACTGAACCTGAGCGGCCTCGACGACTCGTACAAGTACCTCGACGGCTTCTACTCCACGGTGCGCAAGCTTCGCGACAACATCATTGTTCTTGGTGAGCAGGACGCGGGCGGCACGTGCTACCAGGCCGACGTCATCCGCGGCGCCGAGGTGCCCGACCCCGATCCGGATGATAACTACACCGGCTGGAGCGCTGACGGGACCCGCTGGTACGACAACGGCGTCGTCGCCACCGAGCACGCCTTCTTCGACCCCGATAGCGACGCCTGGTACTGGGCCGACGCCGACGGCTCCATCGCCCGCGACAAGGACGTCTACATCCCCAAGGACGAGACCAAGAAGAACGCGGACGGCACCTGGGGCGACGGCAAGTGGGTGCGCTTCGACGAGGACCGCAAGATGGTCAAGGGCGAGGACTTCCGCTACGGGTCCTGGTACCACTTCGACGAGGTCACCGGCGAGATGGCCCACGGCGACGTCTACCTGCGCTCCAGCGGCGGCAAGTGGGTGCGCTACGACGCGGTCACCGGCCGCATGGTCTACGGCCTGGACTACCGCTACGGGGCTTGGTACTACTTCGACCCCGTGACCGGCGCCATGGCCCACGGCGGCGTCTACGTCCCGGCCTGGGGCGCGTACCACTACTTCGACGCCGTCACCGGCAGGGGCTAGGCGGGCCCCTCGGGCGGCTTATTCGCGGGCGCCCCCGTCCTTCAGGAAGGGCGGGGGCGCCCCTTGCTTTGCGGCGGCCGGGGTTTGCCCCTTTCCCTGGGCATGTGTAACAACGCAGCGGGTCAAGGGGCGGGGACGCTTGGCGGGTTCGCGGTCGCACCCCGTCGCGCCGCTAGACGTTCAGGTACAGGTTCTTGCAGCTGCCGACGTTGAGGAAGGGCTGCTTCTCTGGGTCATAGATCCTCACGGGATGCGTGCTTGCTGCGTCGAGGCAGTTCTCGAGCCACTCCTCATAGCTCCACATGGGGTCCTCTTCGGGCCCATAGGGTTCGCCGCGGTAGAAATCCTCGCCGCTTTGGCAGCGTCCGTTCGAGCGGCCGTTGCCTGCTTTATCTGCGGCAGGTTCGGTTCCGGCCCGATGCTCGCCGACGACGCAGTCGTAGGGGAAGGCGCCCTCGCGGGTCCCGCCGGCTATCAATTCGGCGAGGCGCGCGCCGGGCGATGAGTTGCCGTCGCCATTGCGATTGGTTGTGTTTATGCTGGCAGTAGTGCCTGTTTCGCGATTCGGCACGGTCTTTCCGGCTTCGGCTGCCCGGGCATGTCCGGCGCTTGCGGCTGCGTTTCCGGTGCCTGTACGGCCCTCGGCCGTCGCGCCGCCCGTGGCCTCGTCCCCGGCACCCGCTCGTGCCCGCTCCTCCGCGCGCAGGCAGATCAGGGAGAACAACGCCTTGACCAGGTGCTTGTTGCCCAACTGGCTTTCTGCCACGTATAGGGTGACGGCATCCTCCGGGCTCGCAGCGGGCATCGGCTCCTCGGGGTCGGGGATGATCTCGATTCCAACGGCTGCGTCGGGGTAGTACACGTCCATCTGCGGCTCCTCTCGCCGGGTCCTTGTGCGTGTTTTACGCAGCTTACGCCCCGTATGGGCCGAGTTGTTTTACCGCTTTCTTACGCGTGTCTGCATCGCAGGTCAGCGCCTATGGTTCAGAATCTTATATTCTCAACTCTCGGCGAGCGACGCAGATTCGCCCGCAGGCGGTCGTTTTCGACCTTATGGGGTCCGAATCGTGAGCCCGGGCCTTACCGTCGGCTGACGCAGATTTAACAATGGTTCATACTAGTAAGGTTGAACCCGAGTAAACAGACGATTGAGTTAGGGTTACCTTAACTATGGATCCAATTACGGTATGCAGCGTCGGGCTTGCCTCGACGGTTCTGGTTTTTATGCTCGATGCCCTGAGTGCCGCCCGTAGCGAGAAGGGCCTGCGCCCCTCCGATATCGTGTGGGCGCTCGTTATCGTGGCTGTCCATGTCGTGGTGTTCGTCTGGTATGCCCAGGGCCTGGTCGTTGAGTCGGCCTATGCGGATAGCCTCATCGCCCCGTTCGTGCTCTCGTGCACCTGCGTCGTCGGCGTCCATGCCTGCTTCATGCGCCGCGCCATCGCCAGCGGCGTCCTTACGGCCTCGGCCCCCTCGGACCGGGTCGCCTACCGCGTCGTGAGCCTGGTCATCGCCGTCATCGGCCTGCTGGTTGCCGGCGGCCTCTGTGTGCTCTCCCTCGAGATCCCTCAAACGGCGAGCTTCGGCGCCGTGACGGCGAACTCCGTCTTCGCCGAGTGGCAGCTCGTCTGCGCGGCGCTCCTTGCCCTGTATTTCCTCGGCCAGCGTCGTTGCGCCCTCGCCGCGATCGTGCCCCTGGCCTGCGCCGGGTTCGGCGTCGCCGAGTACTTCGTCCTGCTCTTTAAGGGCCAGCCCATCCAGCCCGGAGACATCCTCGCCATCGGGACCGCCGCGTCCGTGGCCGACGGCTACGTCTACACGCTCGCGCCCGTCTGCCTCGAGGGCATCGCGTGCGGCGTGGGCGCCCTCGCGCTTCTCTCTGTGCTCTCCCTCGGCGGAGAGAAGGGCGCGGCACTCGACCGCCGCGCAGGCGAGAAGGGCGAGGGGAGCGGCGGCGGCCCGGCACGGCGCCTTGTTTCCGCTGTGTCCGGACTCGGCGAGCTTGACGTATCCCGGTGCCCCGCCCGTGCGCACTTCGCCGCCCGAAACTCTGCCCATGACGCCATCCATGGCCTTGCGGCCCGCGGCTTAGATCGAGGAGCTGCCCACAAAGCCGCCCGCAGCTCCACCCGCGACTCTAACCGTGGTGACGTCACCGTTCTAGCCCGAGCCGACGCCACCGAACCCGCCCGAGCCGACGCCGCCGAACCCGCCCGCAGCCCCCGCAGCTCCGTCGCCCGCAACGCCGGCGTCCTCGCCAATCTGGTCGTCGGCCTCGCGTTCCTCGCGGCTCTCGTCACCAACGTCGTCACCGTCGACTACCGCGCCGAGCTCGGCATCGACCTCAGCGGCTGGGAACCGGCCGTGAGCTACTCCTCGCAGGCTTATATCCCCACCTTCATCGCCGCCTGCCAGCAGATGGTCCCCGTGACCCCCGACGATTACGACGAGGCGACGGTCGACGACCTTCTCGCCTCCTACACCGACGCCTACGACGCGTCGGACGCGGCCACCTCGCCTGAGCGAACTGCCGCGGAGGAGCAATTCAGCGAGCTCAAGCCCTCGGTCGTGGTCGTCATGAACGAGACCTTCTCCGATCTTTCCATCTTCGACGGCTTCTTCGCGGGCTATGAGGGCCCCGAGTTCTTCAAGGGCATCGACGATTGCGTGCAGCGCGGCGTCTTCTACACCTCCGTGCAGGGCGGCAGCACCACGAACAGCGAGTTCGAGTTCCTTACCGGCTGCTCGATGGCGGGCTTCGGCACGGGCGTCTACCCGTACAACATGTACAACCTCGCGGGAGTGGAGAACCTCGCCGGCGTCTTCAAGTCCCTCGGCTACGAGACGATCGCCATGCATCCGAACAGCGCGAGCAACTGGAACCGCAAGAACGTCTATCGCGATCTTGGCTTCGACGACTTCCTCTCCATCGAGGACTTCCCTGACGCGGATACCCTGCGTGGGCACGTCACCGACCGCGAGACGTACAAAAAGATCCTCGCGGCCCTCGGCGACGACTCGTCCCCTCAGTTCATCTTCGACGTGACCATGCAGAACCACTCGGGCTACGACACGGGCCTCATCCCCGATGACGAGATGCTCCATCTCTCCATCGACGGCTCCTCCGGCGATCCCTTGGTCGACGAGTACGTGACCAGCATCCAGCACTCCGATGAGGACCTTCGCTATCTCATCGAGCAGCTGAGCGAGCTCGACCGCCCCGTGGTCCTCGTCTTCTTCGGCGACCACCAGCCCTATATCACGCCCGCATACAACGACGCCTGGTACACGGACGAGGCCGAGGCGGAGCACCAGGCGCGCGTCTACCAGACGAACTACATCATCTGGGCGAACTACGACCTCGCCGGAAGCGACCAGGCCAGCGACGAGAAGGACCTCTCCGCGAGCTTCCTCTCGAGCGAGGTCATGCAGGCCATCGGCGCGCCCCTCACCTCCTTCATGAAGGCGCACGAGGTCGTGAGCCGGGACCTGCCCGTGCTTACCGGTATCTTCTACGAGGACGCCGACGGCGGCTGGCATATCCCGGCCGAGGAGTCGGGCATCGAGGCCACGGACCGGGCCAGGAGCGACTTCCTCTCCCTGCAATACAGCGACATGTTCGGCAGCGGCGACGGCATCTACAACACCCACATGCAGGAGGTCGCCAATGTCTAGCC
>CAVCUP010000023.1:33999-43865 GCA_963605405.1 bacterium
CCCCGAGCAGGCTCCCGTAAAGGCGGAAACGGACCTTCCCCGTGCTCAGCCCCTTCCGCCCATGTCCAGCTAACGGATGAAGTTCGTCCTCGCGCCGGCCTCGGGCTCGGGAACGTCGATCCCCGCAGCGCGGCCCGCCTCGATGCACTTGAGCAGCCATGCCATGTTGCGCCCGAGGACACGCATGGTAAAGAGGCCCTCCTCGTCCTTCTCCACGTCGGCGGCGCAGGCGCCGTGGACGTTGTTCCAGTAGCGAGAGGCGACGATGGGCATCTGGTTGATGGTAAAGAACTTCTGGATATCGTCGAGGGCACAGGTGGTGCCGGCGCGGCGAGCGGACGTCACGGCGGCGGCCGGCTTGTGGGCCATCGCGGCCCCCGCGCTCATAAAGAGGCGGTCCATGAAGCCGAGAAGCGAGCCCGCGGCGTGCGCGTAGTGCACCGCGCCGCCGAAGACGAAGCCGTCGGCCTCGGCGGCCTTGGCCGCGAACTCGTTGACCGCGTCGTCGTGGACGCAGCGGCCGAGCTTGGCGCAGCCGCCGCAAGCGACGCAGCCGCCCACGGGCCGGCTCCCGATCCAGAATATCTCGGCGTCGATGCCGTTTTGCACCAGCGTGGTCGCGATCTCCTCGAGCGCGCGGTTGACGCAGCCGTCCTTGTGCGGGCTGCCGTTGACGAGCAGTACCTTCATGCGATGTTCCTCTCCCTTGCGGGCGGTTCCCCCGAACCGACCGCGCGTACAAATTCCTGCCGAGCGCCCGAGCCCGATTCTCCGAAGGCGAGAAATCCCTGCGAAGGCCCCGTCCCCGCGGCAGCCCCGCCCTCGGCGCACGGCCCGGATGCGCCTACCAGCTCAGCAGCTCGTAGCCGTCCTCCGTCACCACGAGCTGGACCTCCCACTGCGCGGAGTCCGAGCCGTCCTTGGTGCGGACGGTCCAGCCGTTGGGGTCGCTCGTGTCGATGCCCGGCTCGCCCGCGTTGACCATGGGCTCGATGGTGAAGCACATGCCCGGCGCGAGCACGAAGCCCTCGCCCGGCTCGCCCACGAACCCGACGAACGGGTCCTCGTGGAACTCGAGCCCGATGCCGTGGCCGCCGAACTCGCGCACCACGTTGAAGCCGGCCTCCTCCACGCATGTCTGCACCGCGTGCGCGACGTCGCCGAGCGTCGCCCAGGCCTTGACTTGCGCAAGGCCGCGCTGCACGCTCTCGCGCGTGACGTCCACGAGGCGGCGACGCTCCTCAGAGACCTCGCCGATGCAGAACATGCGGCTGGAGTCCGAGTAGTAGCCGTCGAGGATGGTGGAGCAGTCCACGTTCACGATGTCGCCGTCGCGCAGCACGTCGTCCTCGGAGGGGATGCCGTGGCAGACGACGTCGTTGATGGAGGTGCAGACGCTCTTCGGGTAGCCCTCGTAGTTGAGGTCGGCCGGGATGCCGCCGTGCGCGACGGTGTAGTCGTAGATCCACTTGTCGACCTCGGCCGTGGTCACGCCGGCGCGGATGTGCTCGCCCACATAGTCGAGCACGCCGATGTTGATGGCGGCGGAGAGCTTGATGCCCTCGATATCCTCGGCGGTCTTGAGCAGGCCGCGCGGCAGCACGTCGCGGCCCTCGTAGTAGAGGCGGTCGAGCCGCTCGTCGATGCGCGCGTGGCACTTCTTGTATTTCTTGCCGGAGCCGCACCAGCAGGGGTCGTTGCGGCCGGGGACGTAGTCGTTGTCATACATGGTTAACTCCCTTTCTTCCTGCTCGAGTATGACACGTAACCGCTCGTCCGGTTCCGGGAAAAGCCCATATGGCGCGGGCTTGTGCCTGAGCTAAACTTCTTTAGTCTGTGGAGATGGGCGAGGCTTGCGCCTCGAGGAAGCGTGGGGGACGTTGAATGGCACAAACTGACGCGAAGACCTGCTTCTCGTGGGCCGAGGCCGCCGACGAGCTGCGCGTCTACCGCAACGTGTATTCCGTGGCGGAGCTCCTCGACGAGAAGACCATCGAGGAAGAGGAGTGCTGCCTGCTTTGCGGCGAGGGCTGCGCCTGCATGCGCAAGGTCGCCCTCCAGGTCCTGCGCGAGGGCGGGGAAGAGACCCACTACCTGAGCATCGGCGGCGAGAAGCTCCGTGCCACGGCCCGCTACGCGGAGGTGGACGGCGAGCCCCGCGTCTTCCTCTGCGCGCGCCAGGCTGAGGGTTCCGAGACCGCCGACGAGACGATCCTCTACCGCGACGCCCTCTCCGGCGCCTATAACCGCCGCTTCTACGAGGACAAGCTCCGCCACCAGTACCTCAACGCCGGCGTCGCCATCCTCGACCTCAACGATTTCAAGATGATCAACGACGCCCTCGGCCACCACGTGGGCGACCTCGCCATCAAGGCCGTGGGACACGCCGTGCGCCACTGTATCCGCGAGACCGACCTCTTCGTGCGCTACGGCGGCGACGAGTTCGTGCTCATCTTGCCCGGCATCGGCCGCGACGACTTCGCCAAGAAGCTCGCCTTCGTCGCGCGGCGCATCGAGGAGGCCGTGATCCGCGACCATCCCCAGATCAAGCTCTCCGCGAGCATCGGCGGCGTCCTTGCGGCCGGGCGCACCGTGGAGACCGCCATGCGCGAGGCCGACAAGCTCATGTACCGCGCCAAGCGGGGCAAGCTTACCGTGGTTACCGAGAACGACGTGGCCGACCTGCCCGAGTGTGCGAAGCCCCTCATCCTCATCGTCGACGACTCCGAGTTCAACCGCGAAATCCTGAAGGAGATGCTCAAGGACGACTACGACATCGTCGAGGCGAAGAGCGGCGAGGAGGGCTTCGAGATCATCTGCCGGCGCCGCAACGAGATCTCCCTCGTGCTTCTCGATATCGTGATGCCGGGCATGAGCGGCTTCGACGTGCTCACGAGCATGTCCCGCACGAACCTCATCGAGGACGTGCCCGTGGTCATGATCTCGAGCGAGGACGGCGAGGAGACCGTGCTCAACGCCTACGAGCTCGGCGCGTCCGACTACATCACCAGGCCTTTCGACGTGCGCGTCGTTCGCCACCGCGTGAGCAACATCATGCACCTGTTCGCCAATCAGCGGCGCCTCTCGGCCCTGCTCACGCAGCAGTTCTACGAGCGCGAGCGCGAGAGCCGCATGCTCGTGGACATCATGGCCGGCGCCATGGAGCTGCGCAACGGCGAGAGCGGCATGCACGTGCTTCATATCCGCAACCTCACCCAGATCCTGCTTGAGCGCCTCGTCCAGAAGAGCGACGACCACTACATCCCCGCCGACCGCCGCCAAACCATCGCCATGGCCTCCACGCTGCACGACATCGGAAAGATGGCCATCCCCGACGCGATCCTGAACAAGCCCGGGCGCCTCACCGACGAGGAGTACGAGGTCATGAAGACGCATGCGGCCATCGGCGCGCAGATGCTCGAGAACCTCGAGCAGTACCGCGACGACCCCCTTATGAAGACTGCCATGTCCATCTGCCGCTATCACCACGAGCGTTGGGACGGCCGCGGCTACCCGGAAGGCCTCAAGGGCAACGAGATCCCCATCGAGGCCCAGGTCGTGAGCGTGGCCGACGTCTACGACGCCCTCACGAGCGAGCGCGTGTACAAGAAGGCCTATTCCCACGAGAAGGCCATGCAGATGATTCTGGCGGGGGAGTGCGGCTCCTTCAACCCGCTGCTGCTCGAGTGTCTCGAGGAGGAGCAGGACCGCATCCTGGAGGAGGTCGGAAACGAGTTACCCCCCCCCCTCGAGTCCTCGCGTATAACGCAGGGCGATAACGCGCAGGGTTCAGGAGCTTAGGGCGCTTTCCACACCATCTACCAGCAAGGGGTTTACGATCATGAACGTTAAGCAGGCTTACGAGAGCATCGGCGCCGACTACGACGACGTCCTTCGCCGCCTCATGAGCGAGAAGCTCGTGGAGCGCTTCGCGGGCAAGTTCCTCGACGACGACAGCTTCCCCAAGCTCAAGGAGACCGTGCTCGCGGGCGATGCGGAGGCCGCCTTCATGGCCGCCCATACGCTCAAGGGCGTCTCCCAGAACCTCGGCCTCACGAACCTCTACGTTCCCGCGCACGATATCTGCGAGGAGCTCCGCGGCGGGCTGATGGGCCGCGCGGTCGATATGCTCCCCGAGGTGGAGACGCAGTACAACAGGACGGTCGAGGCGTTCCGGGCATAGGGCGCCTCGGCGGGTCGGACCCATGCGGACCGGGCTTCTTCGGCAGCTTCGCAGATTCGGTCTCGGGTGAGGAGGGCGTGGGGCGCCCCGACCCGGGCAAACGGACATAAACGGGCGGCGGCCCTTGCCGATGGTATCCGGCAAGGGGCCGCCGCTGCGCGTGCGCGACGCCTGCGACGGCGCGAGGCGCCTCTCTCCGTCGCGCTACTCCTGGGCCTTGAGCGCCTCGCTTAAGGGCACGCGGCGGATCGAGCGTAGGTGGATGAGCGCGACCACGAGATAGGTCGCGAAGCCCGCGAGGATCGTCTCGGCGACGGCCCAGCTCGGCGCGTATATCTCGATGTTGCCACTGAAGCGCCCCATCATCGAGCGGTAGAGCGCCGCCAGGCCGCAGATGATCAGCGGCTGCGTCGCCACGAGCGAGACGGCCACGCACGTGGTGATCGATCGCAGGTAGAGGCGGGCTATCTCGCCGTCGCGGTAGCCGAATACCTTCATGTAGCTTATGGAGCGGGCGGAGTGGTCGAGCACGGCCTTGGTCAGCAGATAGATGAACAGCAGGAAGATGAACACGGAGAGGCCCACCATCATGCCGATGAGCCCGTCCATCATGTCCACGAACTGGTCGCCGACGGCGCGCATGTCGCTCGGGGTCGTCTCGGAGGCGAAGTAGCGCGCGTCGAGCGTGAGGGCCTCGTCGCTCGCGTAGGCGTTGAAGTAGGCCGCGTCGTTTCCGAAGTACTCGTTGAAGTCGGCGAGGCTCATGTAGATGTTCATGTCCGATTTGGTGCCCCAGGTCGAGGCCTCGCCCTCGTACACGACCTCGCGCGTCTTGTCCTCGTACTTGTCATAGAGGCTCACCGTGCTTCCGGCTTCCCAGCCGAACTTGTCGATAAGCCCGGCGCCCAGCACGACGCGCCCGGCGCCGACGTCGAGCCCCTCCCAGTAGCACGAGTTCTCCTGCACCCCGTAGACGGTGACGTTCTCGTCGCCGGCATCCTCGCCGCGGTCGTACTGCAGCGTGTAGACGGCGTACTTCTCGGCCTGGGCGATGGCGGCCGATCCGTTGTCCGTGGTGTTCACGGGATGGACGTCGTCCGCATCGGCGTCGATGTCCGACGCACGGTCGATGAGGTCGATCGCGTCGTTGCGGCTCATGCCGAGCGCGTCCGCCACGGCGTCGAGCTTCTCGTAGAGCGCGTCTCGCGTGTCGATCGCGGCAGCGGCGGCGTCCTGCGCCGCCTGCAGGTTGGGCGCGGTGGGGGAGGCCTGCGCCGCGCTCGCGGCCTCTCTGGCGGCATCGGCCGCCTCCTCGAGCGCGTCTGCTGCCTCTTGCGCATCAGTCAGAAGCGCCGCGTCCACGCCCTGCAATGCCTCGACCGCTGCCCATGCCTCGCGCTCGGCGTCCGTCCCCTCGAGCTCGAGGGGCGCCTTCAGCGTGTACTGGTGCTCGGCCACGAGGCTGTTCTCCAGGTTGTCGGCATAGTGCTGCATCGTCGGCAAGACGCACAGGCCGAAGAGCAGCAGCAGCGACGCGAACGCGATGCCCACGAAGAGCGTCGCGAAGTTGCCGAGGTTCCGCAGGAAGACGCGCAGGCGGAAGCGGGTCGCGAAGCCCAGGCACTCGGGCAGCGGCAGGCCGCGCTTGGTGCCGGATTTGCCGCTCGCCTCGTGGCGCAGGAACTGCAGCGGCGTCTTGCCCATCTTGCGAAGAAGCCCGACCAGCGTGACGCCCACGAGCACCGCCACGGGGACCACCGCCGTCTGGACCACAACGTCCCAGCTCCAGCTCACGTAAAACGGCGGCAGGCTGTAGGAGCCGTAGTAGAGATTCTTCATGGGGATGGTGAAGACGTTCACGCCCAGGGCCACGCCGATGCCCGCCGCGAGCACGCCCACGATGCACGGCAGCAGCAGATAGTGGGCCACGAGCTCGCGGCGCCGGTAGCCGCTCGCCAGCAGCGTGCCGATGACGGCGCTCTCCTCCTCGATGGTCGCCGAGGTGAGGACCACGAACACGAACGCCATGATCACGACGATGATCTCCAGCAGCACGACCCACATGGCCGAGTCGCCGGAGACGTCCTCGGACGCGTAACCGATGCCCTGGTTTGCGTCGGCGTCGAGAAGGTCGTCCACGCGCGCGTCGGCGTCGGCGAGCGCGCGCACCATGTCCTTCTCGATGTCGGTGCGCTCGGCCACGCTGAGCCCGCGGTCGCTGAACACGTAGGAATAGGTGTAGGCGGGGACGGCGCCGGCCTGCTCGAGCGCGCGGAGGCCGGCGTCGGAGACCTCGGCCACGCCGAAGCTCAGGGTATTCACGGTAAAGGTGGAGTTGTCCTGGAAAAGCGCCTGGCTGTCGGGCTGGGTCATGATGCCCACGATGCGGTACTCCCGGCCGGAGAGCTCGACCGCGTCGCCCACGGCCAGGTAGTTGTTCGCGGCAAAGACGCGGTCGACGGCCACCTCGTCGTCGGCCTCGGGCACCGAGCCCTCGCAGTAGGCCGCGATGTCCACCTCGGTGCGGTGGGCGTAGGTGCGCAGCGTGCGCTTATCGGCGTTCTGGGCGCCGGGCTTGGTCAGCGCCGCGTCGATGGAGAAGTTCTTGTAGACCGCCATGCCGCCGGCGTCGTCGGCCGCCCCCGCCGCCGCGTCGAGCTGCGCGTCCGTGGCCTCGAAGGCGGTCGTAAAGCGGCCGTCCTCGATCATGTATTCGTCCCGCATGCCGTCCATGATGACCTCGATGGAGTGCGCGGCCAGAAGGAACCCCGAGGTCAGGGCGATGGAGCCGCACATGAGCAGGAAGATGCCCAGGTACTTGCCCAGGTTGTGCTTGAGCTCGCGCGGGAGCCGCTTGAAGAGGGGAGACATTGCCCTCACCTACCATTCGAGCTCTGCGGCCGAGAGGGGCGCCTCGACCACGCGGTCCTCGGCAAGAATCCCGTCGCGCAGGCGCAGCGCGCGGTCGGCCATCTTCGCGATCTCGGCGTTGTGCGTGACGATGACGACGGTGCAGCCGTGCTCGCGGTTGACCTTCTCGATGAGGGCGAGGACCTCCTTGGAGGTCTTGTAGTCGAGGGCGCCGGTGGGCTCGTCGCAGAGGATGAGGCCCGGGTTCTTCACGAGCGCGCGGCCGATTGCGCAGCGCTGCTGCTGGCCACCGGAGACCTGGCGGGGGAACTTGTCGCAGTGGTCGTAGAGGCCGAGGGATCTCAGAAGCTCGTCCACGGGCAGGGGATTCTTCGAAAGATGGGCCGTGACCTCGATGTTCTCGCGGATGGTGAGGTCGGGGACCAGATTGTAGAACTGGAACACGAAGCCGAGCTCGCGGCGGCGGTACTCGCCGAGGTCCTTCTTGCCGAGGAACGTGAGCTCGCAGCCGCCGACGGAGACCTTGCCGCCGTCGGCGGACTCGAGGCCGCCGATGAGGTTCAGGAAGGTGGACTTGCCCGAGCCCGAGGGGCCGAGCATGACGCAGATCTCTCCCTTGTTGATGGTCGTGGTGATGCCGCCGAGGACCTCGACGCGTGCGTCCCCGTCGCCGTAGTGCTTGGCGAGGCCTTCCACGACGAGGTAAGGAGCGTTGCCCTTCATGGGGGTCTCCAATCCGTGTTGCCGGGCCTGATGCTCGGTTTAAACAAGTTTACCTAGGTCAACTTATAGCACAGAGTTAGCTCTGGGCAACACCTGTTTATGGATTGACAAGAGAGGCCGTCTGGACCGATGAGAAGCGCCCTGCAAACGCGCCACCCAGTAAATGCCCCGGCGAGAAGCGCCCTGCAAACGCGCCGCCCAGCAACGCCCCGGCGAGAAGTCCCCCGGAACCGCGCCGCCCAGCAACGCCCCGGCGAGAAGCGCCCCGGAACCGCGCCGCCCAGCAACGCCCCGGAGAGAAGCGCCCCGGAACCGCGCCGCCCAGCAACGCCCCGGCGAGAAGCGCCCCGGAACCGCGCCGCGCAGCAACGCCCCGACGAGAAGCGCCCCGGAACCTCGCCGCGCAGTAAGTGGGCGTTGCTGGGCAGCGGGATTCCGGGGCTCAAGGTTGCTGGGCGGCGCGTTATTAGGGCGCGAGGGCCCGCGCGGTTACTGGGCGGCGTGCTTCCGGGGCTCGGCGGCCCGGGCCGTTACTGGGCGGTGTTAATCCGGGGCTGGATGGCGGCGAAGGCGCGGCGCAGCGGCCCCGGCCTCACGGCCTGCTTTCCCGCGTCCGAGCCGCAGCGCACGCAAAGCAGCAGCCCGTCGAGCCCTTCCGAGACGGGCCGTCTCCAGAGCCCGAGGCGAGGGGAGTGCTCGAAGGCCGGAATCACCTGCGCGTCTCCGATTGCGAGCCCTCCGCGCCACGCGAGGCCCCGCTGCTCGCATGCCTGCTCGAGCGCCCAAAGGCAGCCGAGAGCCTCCTCTGCGGGGCAATCCATGCAGACGCACACGGCGTAGATGGCCGCCCCGGCCTCGGCCGCATCCAGCACATCTCCGAACGTTGCATCGCACCCGTCGAGCCCGAGGACAAGGGCCTCGCATCCGGCCACGCCGCCGCGGACGAACTCGATGGGCCTCTCGGCGCCGGAGCGTCGCTCGTAGACCGCGCCGGCCTCGGCCACATCGTCGAGCAGCGGCCGTGTCGCGCGGCCGGCCTTCTTGCCGACGGCGCAGTCGACGAGCCCCACGCGAGAAGGTCGTCTGCTTCCATTCACTGCGTGGCCTCCTCACATCTCGCGAACGTTCACCTTTTCCGGCGCTAAGCTGTACGTAATGAACCAATCCTAACCAGTTGGAGGCCGCAATGCTCGATTCCTATACGTTCTTTTCCCAGACGCGCGTGCTCTTCGGCGCGGGCAAGCTCGCCCAGCTCGGGGACCAGAAGCTCCCGGGCCGCCGAGCGCTCGTGGTGACCACGGGCGGCAAGTCCGTCAAGGCCAACGGCTACCTGGACCGCACGCTCGCCGAGCTCGACCGCGCCGGCGTCTCGCACGTGCTCTTCGACCGCATCGAGCCGAACCCGCTGCGCCAGACGGTTAACGACGGCGGCTGGCTCGCGCGCACCGAGGGATGCGACTTCGTGCTCGCCCTCGGCGGAGGCTCGGTCATGGACGGCTGCAAGGGCATCTGCGCCGTTGCCGCGAACCCGCTCGTGGCCGCCAACGGCACCGAGTCCGCGCGCGACATCTGGGACTACGTCATGGGCGGCACGGCCAAGGGCCTGCCCATCGAGAACGACCCGCTGCCGCTCGTCTGCGTGACCACCACGGCCGGCACGGGCTCCGAGGTCGACGCGGGCGCGGTCATCTCCTGCGAGGAGAACGACGAGAAGCTCCGCCTCGGCGACCCGCGCCTCATGCCGGTGCTCGCCGTGGTCGACCCCGAGCTTATGCTCACGGTCCCCGCGCGCCTCACCGCGTTCCAGGGCTTCGACGCGCTCTTCCACAGCGTCGAGTGCTTCATCTCCAACAACGGCAACTACATGAGCGACATGATCGCCCGCGCGGGCATCGAGCATGCCGCGGCCGCGCTCTGCGCCTGCGTGAACGACGGCGCCGACATCGCCGCCCGCTCCCGCCTCGCCTTCGCGAACACGCTCGGCGGCTACGCGATGGTCGCCTCCGGCTGCTGCGGCTGCCACGGCACCGAGCACGCCATGAGCGCGCATCACCACGAGCTGCCGCACGGCGCCGGCCTCATCATGATC
>CAVCUP010000024.1:0-40615 GCA_963605405.1 bacterium
TCTTTTTGAACCTTTAAGCGCGGTACGAGAGACCAGCAAGGTTGAGAAGCCCCATCCGGGGCGACCCATATGCATGCTGGATGCCCTGTGCCGTGCTGGTCAGGGCATCTTTTTTGTAGAAGGGAGTCCCATGGAGGAAGCCAGGCTCAAGGCCCAAATCATGGACGAGCAGGCGATGGGGCGCGCGCTCACCCGCATCGCCCATGAGGTCATCGAGCGAAACGAGGGCGCCGAGGGCATCGGCATCGTCGGCATCGTGAGCAGGGGAGCGGTCATCGCGCCGCTGCTCGCGGACGAGATCGAGAAGATCGAGGGCGTTCGCCCGCCGGTGGGCACGCTCGACATCAGCTTCTACCGCGACGACGTGAGCCGCGCCATCGCGCCCGTGCTCCACAGCACGAATATCCCGTTCAACGTCGACGACCACGACATCGTCCTCGTCGACGACGTCCTCTACACGGGCCGCACCATCCGCTCGGCGCTCGACGCCCTTATCGACTACGGCCGGCCCAAGACCGTTCAGCTCGCCGTCATGGTCGACCGCGGCCACCGCGAGCTGCCCATCCGCGCCGATTACGTCGGCAAGAACGTCCCCTCCAGCCGCGACGAGGACGTCCGCGTGAACATCAAGCCCAGCGACGACACGACGTCCGTCGAGATCTGGACCAAGCCCGAGAAGCACAACGGAGGTGCCGAGTAATGCTTTCCGTCAAGCACCTGATCGACACGACGAGTCTCACCCAGGACGACATCTACCAGATCCTGGACACGGCCCGCGCGTTCGAGGGCGTGAACAACCGCGCCATCAAGAAGGTCCCCGCCCTGCGCGGCCGTACCATCGTGAACCTCTTCCTGGAGCCCTCGACCCGCACGAAGTCCTCCTTCGAGCTAGCCGAGAAGCGCCTCTCGGCCGACTCCCTTTCCATGGGCGGCTCCACCTCCTCCGTGGTCAAGGGCGAGTCTCTCGCCGACACCATCCAGACGATCGACGCCATGAACGTGGACATGTTCGTCTGCCGCGCCAAGCTCGCGGGCACCCCGCAGAAGATCACCGAGCACACCGACGCCATCGTCATCAACGCCGGCGACGGCAAGCACCAGCACCCGACGCAGGCCATGCTCGACCTCTACACCATCCGCAAGCACTTCGGCCACCTCGACGGCCTCAAGGTCGCCATCGTGGGCGACCTCTCGCACAGCCGCGTGTGCGGCTCGCTCGTCCCGGCGCTCAAGACCGTGGGCGCCGAGGTCACTCTCGTGGGCCCGCCGACCTTCCAGGTGGACGACCCCGATTACTACGGCGTCGCGCAGACCGCCGACTTCGACTCCGTGATCCCCGAGATGGACGTCGTCTACATGCTGCGCGTCCAGCTTGAGCGCATGGAGGGCGCCTCGATCCCGTCCCGCCGCGAGTACAACCGCCTCTGGGGCCTCGACATGAGCCGCGTCGACCGCATGAAGCCCAACGCGATCATTTGCCACCCCGGCCCGATGAACCGCGGCATGGAGATCAACGCGGACGTCGCCGACTGCGCGCGCTCGCGCATCCTTGACCAGGTCAACGCCGGTGTCCTCACCCGTATGGCCGAGATGTACCTGCTGCTGGGAGGAGAGAACAATGGCATTTCTGCTTAAGGGCGCCCACGTCGTCGACCCGCAGGTCGGGCTTGACGGTTTCCGCGACGTCTTGATCGAGGGCGAGAGGATCGCCGCCGTTTCCGAGGCCGTCGAGGCTCCTGAGGGAGCGATCGTCATCGACGCGCACGACAAGTACCTGGTCCCGGGCCTCGTGGACATGCACGTCCACTTCCGCGACCCCGGCTTCGAGTACAAGGAGACCATCGAGACGGGCTCCGCGGCCGCGGCCCACGGCGGCTTCACCGATGTGGCCACCATGCCCAACACCGACCCCGTGACCGACACCGGCGCCGAGATCCGCTACCAGATCGAGCGCGGCGACGCCTGCGGCCTCTGCCACGTGCGCCCCATCGGCGCCATGACCCGCGGCGAGAAGGGCGAGTCCCTCGCCGAGATCGGCGACATGGCCTACGCCGGCGCCGCCGCCTTCTCCGACGACGGCCACGGCGTGCAGTCCGCCGGCATGATGCGCACCTGCATGGAGTACATCGCCCAGTTCGACCGCGTCGCGCTCGCGCACTGCGAGATCGAGTCGCTCTCCGGGCACGGCGTCATCAACGAGGGCCGCGCCTCCACGCGCCTCGGCATGTTCGGCTGGCCATCGCTCGCCGAGGAGCTCGAGATCTACCGCGACATCGAGCTCGTCCGCCTCACCAAGTGCCCGCTGCATATCTGCCACATCTCCACCAAGAAGGGCCTCGACCTCGTGCGCGCCGCCAAGGCCGACGGCCTGCCCGTCACCTGTGAGGTCACCCCGCACCATCTCTTCCTTAGCGAGGACGACATCACCGACGCCTACGACACGAACCTCAAGATGAACCCGCCGCTGCGCACCGCCGCTGACGCCGCCGCGCTTCGCGAGGGCGTGCTCGACGGCTCGGTCGACTGCATCGTCACCGACCACGCGCCCCACGCGCCGCACGAGAAGGACTGCGAGTGGGAGATCTCCTTCTTCGGCATCGTGGGCCTCGAGACATCGCTTCCGCTCATGGTCCAGAACCTCGTGGCTCCCGGCAAGATGAGCTGGGCGCGCCTCGTGGAGGTCATGGCCGTGAACCCGCGCCGCCTGCTGCGCCTCGACCCCGTCACCGTCGCCGAGGGCTCCGTCGCAGACCTCACCCTCATCGACCCCGCCAAGTCCGTCGAGATCACGCCCGAGTATCTCCAGAGCCGCTCCAAGAACTCCGCGTGGCTCGGCAAGACCCTCACCGGCGTGGCGACCGACGTCTTCGTCTCCGGCGAGCGCACGCTCGCCGACGGCGTCGTGGCTCGTTAGGGCTAGGGGACACCGATGATCCTCAAGTCAAACGTTCGCGAGCATGTCTTCACGGTCGTCGAGAACGCGCCCGTAGGCGACGGCATATGGCGCATGGTCTTCTCGGCGCCGGAGCTCGCGGCCTCGCTCGCGCCGGGGCAGTTCATGAACTTCCTCGTGCCGGGAGCCAAGCAGATCCTGCGCGTGCCGCTCTCGTTCGCGTCGTCCGACGCCTGCGTCGGCACGGTCGAGATCGTCTACGCCGTCGTGGGCGACGCGACGCGCGCGCTTACCCGCATGGCCGCGGGCGACTCCTCCTCGGTCCTCGGGCCCTCCGGCAACGGATGGACGGTCCGCGAGGGCCAGGGCCGCTCCGTCGTCGTCGGCGGCGGCGTGGGCGCGCCCCCGGCCGTGGCCGCCGCCGGGCTTCTTGCCAAGAAGGGCGTAGCGTTCGACGGCGTCCTCGGCGCGCAGACCGTGAGCCGCCTCTGGGGCGTCGAGCGCCTGCGCGAGCTCGGCGCTGGCCAGGCCGTCTTCATGACCGACGACGGCTCCGCCGGCGGCAAGGGCTTCACGACCGACGCGCTGCGCGTGCTTCTCTCCGAGCGCGAGTACGACACCGTTTATACCTGCGGGCCGCAGGTCATGATGCGCGGCGTCGCCGCCATCTGCCGCGAGGCGGGCGTCTCTTGTCAGGTCTCCATGGAGCGCATGATGTCGTGCGCGTTCGGAGCGTGCAACACCTGCAACGTCTCCATGGCCGATGGCACCTTCAAGTCCTGCTGCATGTACGGCCCCGTCTTCGACGCCGAGGAGGTGGCGTGGTAATGGCCGAGAACAACGTCTCCATGGCCGTCGACCTCGGCGGCGTTAAGATGCAGAATCCCGTGAACACCGCCTCCGGCACCTTCGGGTTCGGCTGGCAGTTCGAGGGCTTCTTCGACGTTTCGCGCCTGGGCGCGATCACGACCAAGGGCTGCTCCGCCGAGCCTTGGCTGGGCAACCCCGAGCCGCGCATGTGCGAGGTCCCCTCGGGCATGATGAACACCGTCGGGCTGGCGAACCCCGGCGTGGCGGGGATGCTCGCCTCCTACGGGGAGTACCTGCAGGGCCTCGAGGAGCGCGGCTGCCGCGTGATCCTGCAGGCCGCCGGGCACTCGCACGAGGAGTATATCGCCGCGGTCGAAAAGATCGAGGAGCTCGCGCCCTGGTGCTCGGGCATCGAGCTCAACATCTCGTGCCCGAACATCGCCCGCGGCGGCGCGCTTGTGGGCGGCACGCCCGAGTCCGCCTCCGAGGTCGTGCGGGCCGTCCGCGACCGGGTGAAGCGCCCCCTGCTCGTCAAGATGGCGCCGGTCCGCGTGCCCGAGATCGCGCGCGCCGTCGAGGCCGCGGGCGCTGACGCGCTTTGCCTCATCAACACCATCAACGGCATGCGCCTGGACGTCCGCACGCGCAAGAGCATGCTCTCCAAGCCCACCGGCGGCGTCTCCGGCCCCGCCATCCACGCCATCGCCGTGCGCATGGTCTGGGAGGCCGCCAACGCCGTCCAGATTCCCATCAACGGCATGGGCGGCGTCGCCACCTGGGAGGACGCGGCCGAGATGATTCTCGCCGGCGCCACCTCCGTGACCGTGGGCACCGCCAACTTCTATGACCCCTGCGCCGCCGAGAAGGTCGTCGACGGGCTTTCCGCCTGGGCGGCCGAGCAGGGCGTCTCCGACATCAACGAGCTGATTGGAGCCGCGGAATGCTGAGCTACGAAGAAGCCTCCGACAAGGTAATCATTGCCCTCGACTGCAGCCGCGAGCGTGCCTTCGAGCTCGCCGATATGCTCTCCGGCAAGGCCACCTGGGTCAAGGTCGGCATGACGCTCTTCTACGCCGAGGGCCCGAGCATCGTCGAGGCTATGCGCGAGCGCGGCCTCAAGGTCTTCCTCGACCTTAAGGTCCACGACATCCCGTTCCAGGTCCAGGGCGCGGTCCGCTCCGCCTCGCTCACGGGCGCGGATATCCTCTCCATCCACGGCCTCGGCAGCTCCGCGATGATCGCTGCGGCGCGCAAGGGCGCCGAGGAGGCGGCTGAGCTGCGCGGCGGCGACCGCACCCGCCTCGTGGCCATCTCGGTCCTCACGAGCATGGACCAGGCCGCCCTCGAGGAGATCGGCATCGAGCGCAGAATCGCCGACGAGGTCGCGCGCCTTGCCGGCAACTCCGTCAAGGCCGGCGCCGACGGCATCGTCTGCTCGCCGCAGGAGGCCGCCGCGATGAGGGAGCTGCTGGGCCCGGATGCATGGATCGTCACCCCCGGCGTGCGTCCCGCCGGCGCCGAGATCGGCGACCAGAAGCGCATCGCCACGCCTGCCGCAGCCATCGAGGCCGGCGCCTCGAAGCTCGTCATCGGCCGCCCGATCACCGGGGCCGACGACCCCGTGGCGGCCTTCGACGCCATCTGCGCCGAGCTCATGGCGTAGGGGACGGGCATGCTCGCCGCTCATCCGCCTGTGTGCGCGACTTGTCGCCGCTTTGGCGAGGATGGTTAAACCAATGTTCCGCAATTTTTGAATAAACCGCAGCTCAAGGCAGGATTTATGCCTTGAGCTGCGGTTTTTGGGCGCATGTCGAGCCCATCTCTCCGCACATGGCAAATGCATATAGGCCTTGAGCTGCGGTTTTTTGATTTCTCCTTGCAATTGCGCAGGTAAATGGGCATAGTATTTACGGCAACTTTGCGGGAGGCGCCAGGTAGCGCCGGGCCCGCGACTTAGTACTAATTCTTTTTGGAGGTTTCCATGGCTCTTCCCCAGCTTTCGCCCGAGCAGCGCAAGGCCGCCCTTGAGAAGGCCGCCCAGGCTCGTCACGAGCGCGCTGAGCTTCGCGACAAGATCAAGTCCGGCAAGGTCTCCCTCGCGGAGGTCCTCGACTCCGACGACCCCATCGCGAACCGCATGAAGGTCTCCGCCCTCATCGAGTCTCTCCCGGGCTACGGCAAGGCCAAGGCAACCAAGGTGATGGACGAGCTCGGCATCTCCGCCACCCGTCGCGTCAAGGGTCTCGGCGCCCGTCAGCGCGAGCAGCTCATCGAGGCGCTCTCCAAGTAAATTGACGAGGACACCGCATCTATTCGTCGTGTCCGGACCGTCAGGCGTGGGCAAGGGCACGTTGGTCGCTAAGCTGCGCCAGCGTGTTCCTTCTCTGGGCCTGGCGGTCTCTGCCACGACGAGGTCTCCCCGAGAGGGGGAGACCGAGGGAGTTTCTTATTACTTCCTGGACAAGGAGGAGTTCGAGGCGCGCGTGGCTGCCGGAGAGTTCCTCGAATGGGCGAGCGTCCACGGCAACTGCTACGGAACGCTCAAGAGCGAGGTCGAGCGGCTCTTCGGCGAGGGTCGCTCCGTCGTCCTGGAGATCGACGTCCAGGGCGGCCTCAATGTCCGGCGCGAGAACCCCGGGGCCGTGCTCGTCTTCATCGACCCGCCGTCGCTGGAGGTGCTCGAGGAGCGCCTGCGCGGCCGCGGCACCGAGGACGAGGACACCATCGAGCTGAGGCTCAAGAACGCAGCCTCGGAGTTCGAGGCCGGCCGCGCCTATGACGCCCATATCGTCAACGACGACCTCGACCGCGCCTGCGCCGAGCTCGCCGACCTGATAAACACGTACGAGACGAAGGGAAGGTCTCTTTAAATGTCCGTGACCAAGCCCAGCATCGACACCCTGCTCGAGAAGACCGAGCACAACCCGTTCCTGCTCTGCTCCATCGCGTCCAAGCGCGCCTGCGACATCAACAACATGATTCGCGGCCAGCACCTTCGCGTTGCCGCTATCCAGGAGTTCGACGACATCACCACCGTCGTTTCCGGCAAGGACACCGTTTCCATCGCGATGGAAGAGATCGAGTCCGGCACCCTCGGCTTCGTCAAGGAAGAGTTTGACGAGGAAATCAAGGGCGCCAACACGATCGCCGAGTAACCATGGCCGAGAGACTCTGCCTCGTCCATTACCACGAGATCGGGCTCAAGGGCAAGAACCGCTCCACCTTCGAGAACCAGCTCGTCACGAACCTTCACCGTGCGCTCAGGGCCTTCGACGTCCGCGAGATCTCCCGTATCTCCGGCTTCGTCGTGGTCGAGAGCGCCGATGGCCAGGCGAGCGAGGAGATGGCGCGCGCCATTCGGCAGGTCCCGGGCGTCGCGCGCGTCTCCTTGGCCTATAAATGCGGCCTCGACGAGCAGGAGTACTGCGCCGCCGCCGTCCGCGCGATGGGGGAGGCCGAGGGCTACCAGAGCTTCAAGGTCCATGCCCGCAGGAGCTCCACCACCTATGAGCGGCACACGCTCGAGATGAACCAGCTCGTCGGCTCGGTTCTCTGCGAGGCGTTCCCGGACAAGAAGGTCGATGTCCACAACCCCGACCTGACCGTAGTCGTGCACGTGGTCCAAGGCTCCACCTACGTATACGCGGCCTCCGCGCCGGGTGTCGGCGGCCTCCCCGTGGGCACGGCCGGTAAGGTGGTGACGCTTCTTTCCAGCGGCTTCGACTCTCCCGTCGCCACGTGGATGGTCGGCCGCCGCGGCGCGATCTGCGTCCCCGTGCACTTCTCTGGCCGTCCGCAAACCTCCGACGCGAGCGAGTGGCTATGCCAGGACATCGTCGACGCGCTGTCCCCCTCCGGCGTCGTCGGGCGCATGTACGTCTGCCCCTTCGGGGATAAGCAGCGAGAGATCTCGCTCGCCGTGCCCCAGGGGCTGCGCATCATCATGTACCGCCGCCTCATGTTCCAGGTCGCGCAGCGCGTGGCCGAGCTCGAGGGGGCGAAGGCGCTGGTCACGGGCGAGTCCCTGGGCCAGGTGGCCTCGCAGACGCTCGAGAACATCATGGCCGTGGACGAGTGCGTGGACATTCCCGTGCTCCGGCCGCTTATCGGCTCCGACAAACAGGAGATCATCGAGCGTGCGCACGAGATAGGGACCTACGATATCTCGTGCCAGACGGCGCCGGACTGCTGCACGCTCTTTATGCCGCGCAGGCCGGAGACCCATGCGCGCTTGCAGCAGGTCCACGAGGCTTGGGAGAGCTTCGACCATGCGGCTATGCTCGAGGACCTCGTTGCGAGCATCGAGTATAAGGATTACGCGCAGTGCCCGAGCTACCATGCTCCTAAGGGCAGCTTGCGTCCCCACCACTCTGAGCTCGGCCCGGTCGAGGATAAGTAGCCCCGGCTCGAGTCTCGGCCCCGGACCGTTTGAATTGCCCGGCCCCTTCCCGACGATGTTCCGCTTTCGCGGGGCGTTTGCGCGGGGAGGGGCTTTTTTGAGTGCGAGAAGCTGAGGAATGGCTTATCTTTCCGAAAATTACTTATGTTTATATAGGCTTAGATACAGTGCTTGAGCTGCGCTTTGTTTATAACTCGGCAGATTCGCGTAAGATAGCCGCAAGATTGGCGCAGAGGAATTTTCCGAGCCCGCCGATTCTGGTGGGGCGCCCGGCTTGCGAGGCTCCATCATCTCTTGAACGAGGGGAGATGGTCGCATGCAAGCGCGCAAAAAGCCTGGGACGGAACTCGCCTCGCGGGCCAGGAGGCTCGCGAGGCGCTATGGGACGGGGTATGCCAAGGCCGGGCTCGCGGTGTTCCTCGTCGCGTGCGTGGCCGTGTTCGCGGCGGTGTATTACGGCGGCGCGGGCGGATCCGGCACGACGATTCAAAGGTCTACGGGCAGTGAGGCCGCAGCCGAGGCCGCGTCTGTCCCGGGCCACGAGACATCGGGGAGCAACGACGCGAAGGACGAGGCCGCGTCGTCGGCCACGGCTGTTGTCGTGGTCCATGTGGACGGGGCCGTCGAGGCGCCGGGCGTCTATAGCGTGGCCGAGGGCTCGCGCGTGAACGACGCCGTTCTCGCGGCGGGCGGGCTCAGCGAGGGCGCCGACACGTCGACCATGAATCTCGCGGCGCCTCTTGCCGACGGCTCCAAGGTGCATGTACCGACCTCCGAGGAGCTTTCAGCGGGCTCCGCGGGCGCTTCGGGGGAGTCCTCGGGTACTGGCTCGGGCGGCTCTTTTGAAGCCTCTGGGGGGCTTGTGAACCTCAATACCGCGACATCTGCCGAGCTCCAGACGCTTTCCGGCGTCGGGGAGGCCACGGCATCCGCCATCATCGAGGACCGGGAGACGAACGGGCCCTTCACGAGCGCCGAGGACCTGATGCGCGTGCCCGGCATAGGCGAGAAGAAATTCGCGAAGATAAGGGACCATGTCTGTGTTTAAGGAGATCCCGGCCCCGTCAAGGCCCGCCATCCCCACGGCTTTCTTGTGCCTTGCGGCCACGTTGTGCGCCGAGAGGCTCGTGCTCGGCGGGAACGTAGGGGGAGCTCGGGCCTTTGTTGGCGGGGCCGCGGCCTTGCTGGTCCTTCTCGCGGCCCGGCTGCTCTGCTCGAGGCTGGGAAAAGAAGCGCTCGGGTGCGCTCTTTCCGCGGCGGCGTTGGCAGCGCTCGCGTTCGCCGCCGGTGGCCTTACGGGCGGGGCATCCTATACGAGAATCGCCGCAGCCCAGCAGGCGCTCGGCTCCAGGCCGGTGTCCACGCTCCAGTTGAGGCTCGAGTCCGATATGTCCAAGGGAGCCTCTCTTTGGCGGGGGCGGGCCTCCGTCCGCCTTGACGGGAAGCCGGTCGGCGACGTTTGGCTTCAGGCAGACAGTGATCTTGCCCGCGGCGCGACCATCGGGTGCGTGGGCCGCTTTACCGCGAACGGGGAGGACGAGTGGGGCAGGTCGTCACGTATGCAGGGTGTGTGCGGGACGGTTCAGGCCGTGCGCGTTACGTCCGTCTCCCAGGCCGAGGGCGTCGAGGGGATGCTCCTCGCTGCTCGCCGCGAGGCCCTGAGGGGCATTCTCGGATATGAAGTTGGTTTAAGCCTTAGCACAAGCAATAACAACGCATCGGGCGCAGGTACTCCGGCCGGTGAATCGGGGCTTTTATCGTCTGGCGACCATGAATCCAGCGACGACTCTGCGGCAGGGAGCCGCGCGGTCGTCGCCGGAATCGTCTGCGGGTACGTTCCTGCCCTCAAGCAGGAAGGGCTGAGCGACTTGTTCTCGGTATGCGGAATCTCGCATATGGTGGCCGTCTCGGGAAGCCATTTGGTGGTGGTCTCGTCGATCGCGGGGCTGCTTCTCTCGCGCGTGCGCCTGCCGCGCTGGTCGAAGGCGGTGCTATTGGCATTGTTCTCCGGTGCATTCGTCGTGTTCTGCGGGTCCCCGCCTTCCGCGGCGCGCAGCTGGATCATGTCGATGATCGCGACCGCCGCCCCGCTCGCCGGTCGGCGCGGGCATACGCTTTCCTCGGTAAGCGTGGCGGGGCTCGTCATGTGCCTCCTCGACCCGACCGTGTCCGGACAGCTCGGTTATCTGCTGTCCGTTGCCTGCGTGGCGGGAATCGCGCTCTTCGGCGGTTACGCGAAGCATGTCCTGCTCGTGCTTGCCGGCTCAGGGAGGCCCTTCTGGGTCTCTCGGTTGCCAGATAAGGCGCGCGTCGCCGTCGGCCACGCCTGGGTCGCGTGCTTGGAGACGCTTTCGCTCACCCTGGTCTGCCAAGCGGCCTCTCTCCCGATCACGGTGCCGGCCTTCGGCGTCGTCTCGCTCATAGCGCCGTTGACGAACCTCTTGGTAGCTCCGCTCTTCGCACCCTATTTGACCTTGGGATTATTGATGGTATTGGTACAACCATTGCAACAACTACAGACTGTGCTTCTCGGTTTGTCCGATGCCGTGGGCCGAGCGTTTCTCGCCCTGCTTCGGCGCCTCGCCGCGGTTCCCGGCGCGTCCATAGCGGTTGATGCCGACGAATCGACGGCTCTTATAATCACTTGTGTCTTCGCGGCCGCGCTCCTGGTCGCTTGGCCCAAGGTGACCCGGGCACGGCTTGCCGGGGTCATCGGGTCCGTCGCGGTCGCGGTCATGGTCTGGTCGTTGCGGTGGCGCCTCTTCGCGCCCGCTCGGGTCTGTGTGATGGACGTCGGCCAGGCGGACGCTATCCTCGTCACGGACGGCGCGGCATCCATGATGGTGGACTCCGGCGTAGACGACGCGGTGAGAAGCGCGCTTTCCCGCAATCATGTCCGCTACCTGGACGTCATTGTCCTTACGCACCTCGACGAGGACCATGTGGGCGGGCTCGACGATATAGTCGGGACGGTCCGGGCGGGCCGTGTGCTCGTGGCAAAGGGCGTGGCGGCAAATATGCCGTCCGAACTCAAGCGGACCGTGCGCGACCTCACGGGCGCCGACCCCGAAGAAATCGCGTACGGGGACGTCGTGTGCTGCGGGGATTTCCGCGCGCGCGTGGTTTGGCCGACGAGCGAGGTCGACGGAGACGAGAACGCCGACTCGATCGAGCTCGCCCTCACATACTCTAGGGGTGGCGACTCCCTCACGGCGCTTCTCACCGGCGACGGCGAGAAGGACGAGACCGGCGTTGTCCTTGCCGCCGGGGATGTGGGGGACATCGATTTCCTCAAGGTCGGACACCACGGGAGCGCGGCGTCGCTCACAGAGGATATCGCCGCAGCCCTCCGCGCCGAGGTCGCTGTGGCGAGCGCAGGGGAGGGGAACCGCTACGGCCATCCGCGGGACGAGTGCGTCGGGGCGCTTGAGTCCGCGGGCACGGAGTTCCTCTGCACAAAGGACGTCGGCGACGTCACGGTCTACCCGGGCACGGACGGACCGCGCGTCTCCTGCCGACGAGGCGGGGGCCAAGGGGTATGATTGTTCATCTCGAGAAAGGATGCGGATGGCACAGACCCCACAGCTGCTCGCGGCCTATCTGGCCGTGGGACCGGACGAGCTTAAGCGCAAGGAAGCCGTCTCGCGGCTCAAGGCCAAGGTCGCCGGGCCCTTCGAGGCGTTCAACCTCGAAGAGATCGAGCCGTCACCCGAGCTCGAGCCCACCCAGGTCCTTTCTTCACTGAACAGCCTTCCCATGGGCGGGGACTATCGCGTCGTCGTCATAGAGAACGCCGAGAAGCTCGCGAAGCCCGTGTCCGAGGCCGTTATCAAGTATCTGGACGACCCCAACCCCGCTTGTGTGCTGTGCCTGACAGCGACGACCCTTGCTAAGACGACGCGCCTGTATAAGGCCGTGGCCAAGGTGGGCACCAAGTCAATCATCGACTGCTCTGCGAAGAAGGGCCGCGACCTGGTCCCGTACGTGCAGAAGCTCGCGCGGGCCCATAACCTCACCATCTCCGTCGACGCCGCGAGCGAGCTCACGGCGCGCGTCGGCGAGTCGTCGAGCATGCTCGATACACAGCTCGCGGGCCTCTCCGCCCTGCTCGGCGGCGGCGGCAATGTGTCACGTGAGTTCGTCGAGGCCAACGTGGCCCGCATCGTCGAGGTCAAGCCCTGGGAGTTTCTCGACCGCCTGAGTCAACGCGACCTCGAGCGGAGCCTGCAGCTTCTTCGCTTGCTTGAGGGCAACTCCGCCATCGGCCTGGTCTCGCTCGTCACGGGCCGGGTCCGTGAGCTCATCTGCGCGAGAAGCCTCAATGCCCGCCGCGAATCCGGCAGGCTCGCCGCAGAGCTCAGCAAGAAGGACTGGCAGGTCCGCAACCTCGGGCGCTGGGCCGGGAACTTCCGCGACGGCGAGCTCGAGTCCCTTCTCGCCGAGTGCGCCGAGGCCGACGCCTCCTTGAAGTCCGGCGCCGAGGAGTCCATCGTCCTCGCCCGCCTCGTCGCACGGATGTGCGGCGCCGCCTAGCCGCGTGACGGCGCGTGCTTCTTGCCTCCGGCGCTTCCGCTCGATTCCCACATCACCAAATCTCCATCTCTCCAGAATGACTGTTCGGTCCGCCAGGGATCTGTAAAGCTAAATATGGTCCGCGACCTTGTGCATAAGCCGGGCCGGCGACCGCCCGCGGGGCGCGGAGACCCGGGACGGCGGCAGTTTTCAACGAGTGCCCTGAGTAGGACCGCGCCCGTGATTTGAGGAGCTGCAGGTAAACGCGTCGTCCGCAAATCGCCTGCGTGGTCCGAGCGACAAAACTGCCGCCGACGCCGTTTTCTCCGACGGCGTTGCGCCCGTATGGCTCTAATCGAGGGCTATAAAACGTCGTTTTGGAGCGGTGAATTATCGTGCCTCGCCGCACTCTTCTCTTGTCATAGAAAAAGACCCTCTCGGACAGCACTCCGAGAGGGTCTCAATCAATGCGATAAATCGCAAGAAGCTACTTGATGGTGTTGACGAGCTTCTGGACGCCGGACTTGCGCTGGGCAGCCTGGTTCTTGTGGATGATGCCCTTGGAAGCGGCCTTGTCCAGGAGACGGCCGGCCTTGTTGGCGGCAGCCTGGGCGGTCTCGACGTCCTTCGCGTCAACGGCGGTGCGGACGGCCTTGACGGCGGTCTTCAGCTCGGAGCGGACTGCGCGGTTGCGTACGCGAGCCTTCTCGGCGGTGATGATGCGCTTCTTCTGCGACTTGATGTTAGCCACGTGCGGTTCCTTTCAATTACCAATACATGAGCCCTCTTTTGGAACCGATTGTGGGGTTTGTCGGCTCCTGACACGGCGAGGTCAACTTCGCGAGTATAGCATGCGGCCCGAGGTTTCGCTATGATTCATTTCATGACTACTTATGACACCTCACATATTCGCAACTTCTCTATCGTTGCGCACATCGACCATGGCAAGTCGACGATCTCGGACCGCATCCTCGAGCTCACCCACACGGTGGAGGAGCGCGACATGGAGGCGCAGCTGCTCGACACGATGGACATCGAGCGCGAGCGCGGCATCACGATCAAGTCGAACGCGGTCCGCGTGGCCTACGACGCCGACGACGGCGAGACCTACCAGTTCAACTTGATCGACACCCCGGGCCACGTCGACTTCACCTACGAGGTCTCCCGCTCGCTCGCCGCGTGCGAGGGGGCGGTCCTCGTCGTGGACGCGACCCAGGGCGTCGAGGCGCAGACCGTCTCCAACGCGACGCTCGCCATGAACGCGGACCTGGACATCGTCCCCGCCATCAACAAGATCGACCTCCCGTCGGCGCATCCCGACGAGGTCAAGGAAGAGATCGAGGAGGACCTCGCCATTCCCGCCGAGGACGCCGTGTGCGTCTCCGGTAAGACGGGTGAGGGCATCCACGACCTGCTCGAGGCCATCGTGTTTCTCGTCTCGCCGCCCGAGGGCGACGCCGGGGCGCCGCTCAAGGCCCTTATCCTCGACTCGTACTTCGACGAGTACCGAGGCGTCGTGGCCACGGTCCGCGTGTTCGATGGGGGCATCAAGAAGGGCCAGAGCCTGCGCATGATGCAGTCCGGCACGGATTTCCTCGTCGACGGCGTGGGCGTCAAGCGCCCGGCCGAGCAGCTCCTGCCCGAGCTGGGCGTGGGCGAGGTCGGCTTCGTCGTGACGGGTCTCAAGGACCCGGACGCCGTGCGCGTCGGCGATACCCTGACCTATGCGGAGAACCCCACCGCGGAGCCGCTGCCTGGCTACCGCGAGGCCAAGCCCATGGTCTTCACGGGGCTTTTCCCTATCGACAACAAGGACTACGAGAACCTGAGAGACGCCCTCGACAAGCTACACGTCAACGACCCGTCGCTTACCTGGGAGCCGGAGACCTCCGTGGCCCTCGGCTTCGGGTTCCGCGTCGGTTTCCTCGGGCTTCTCCACATGGAGGTCGTCAAGGAGCGCCTTGAGCGCGAGTTCAATCTCTCGCTCATCGCCACGTCGCCGTCGGTGGACTACCACGTGTATAAGACGGACGGCGAGATGATCGAGGTCCGCAGCCCCCAGGACCTGCCCGACGTCACGCGCATCGACCACATCGACGAGCCGTACCTGAACGCAAAGGTCATCGTGCCGCCCGACTACAACGGCGCAGTGATGCAGCTCGCCATCGAACACCGCGGCGAGCTGCGCGACATGGTCTATCTCACCGAGAAGTCTGTGGAGATGCACTTCAGCATCCCGCTTGCCGAGCTCATTCTCGACTTCTTCGACCAGCTCAAGAGCCGCACGAAGGGTTATGCCTCGCTCGACTACGAGTTCTCGGAGTACCGCACGAGCGACCTCGTCAAGCTCGACATCCTGCTCTCCGGCGACGAGGTCGACGCGCTCTCCTTCATCGTCCACAAGGATAAGGCCTACGGCCTCGCGCGAGGCCTGTGCGACAAGCTCAAGGAGATGATTCCGCGCCAGCAGTTCGAGGTGCCCATCCAGGGCGCCATCGGAAACAAGATCATCAGCCGATCCACGGTCAAGGCCGTGCGTAAGGATGTTCTGGCCAAATGCTACGGCGGCGACGTGACGCGTAAGCGCAAGCTGCTCGAGAAGCAGAAGGAAGGCAAGAAGCGCATGAAGGCGATCGGCTCCGTCGAGGTTCCGCAGGAGGCGTTCCTCGCCGTCCTCAAGGTCGACGACGAGTAGTGGGGGAGACTTTGCGCGACAATCGTTGCGATCCCGCCGACGTCCTGGCCGAGTTCGGTCCGGGCGTCGGCCTTTGTGGGGCCGTCGAGCCGTTCGCAAGTGGGGGCAAGAAAGCGTCGTTTGCCGAGCGACTTGCCAATAACCCGCTGCTCATGGCTCCTATGGCTGGGGTGACGGACTCCGCGTACCGCATGATGGCGCGTGCCGGCGGCGCTTGCCTCGCCTACTCCGAGATGGTCTCGTGCGCGGGCCTTCATTATGGCGGCAACGGGAGCTGGGAGCTTACGGAGACCGCTGAGGGCGAGCCGGACCTGGCGGTGCAGCTCTTTGGCTCACGGCCTGAGCTCTTCGCCGAGGCGGCGGCTGGCGTCGCCGAGCGCCTCGGCGAGCGTCTTGTCCTCATCGATGTGAACATGGCCTGCCCGGTGCCCAAGGTCGCGAAGAAGGGCGAGGGCGCAGCGCTTATGGAGACCCCAGAGCTCGCCGAGGACATCGTTCGTGCTTGTGTGGGCGCTCTCGAGCCTTACGGCGTCCCGACTACCGTGAAAATCCGCCGAGGTAGGCGTGACGGCGTCGAGCTCGCTCCGGAGTTCGCCAAACGGATGGAGGCCGCAGGCGCCGAGGCTGTGGCTGTGCACGGACGCTTCGCCACGCAGATGTACCACGGCAGCTCGGATGTGGAGACGATTTCTCGGGTGGCCGCTGCGGTCGAGGTGCCCGTTATTGGCTCGGGGGATGTCCTCGATTGCCGCGCGGCTGCTTATATGCTTCGAGAAACCGGCGCCGTTGCCGTCATGGTCGCCCGCGGCAGTTACGGTAACCCTTGGGTCTTTACCCAGACGCGCGAGGTGCTCGCCGGGGGCGAGCCGACGGTTCCCGGATTTGAACAGAAGCTGAACGCGTTCGAGTGCCATATGAGACTGCTCGAGGCGTGCGGTTCTCACCTTAAACGCGGCCGGAGCCTCGCGAACTGGTATCTCAGAGGCATGCCGGACGCGGCATATTGGCGCGGCGTGGCCAATAGATGCACGACCTTGTGCGAGTTTCTCGCCGCCATCGCGACGATAAAGGAAGCGGTTTTAGGTAGCGATGAATCCAACTACAACCGATAAAGATCCTTGGGAGGCCCGCCTTGAGCGGGCCTCGGCGTATGCGCTCTATCTGCATATCCCTTTTTGCGCGCAGAAATGCGCATACTGCGACTTCGCCTCTCGCGCGACAAGGAAGAGCGACCCGCTTATGGGCGCGTATGCGCGCGCGTTGGGCGAGCAGCTCGCTGAGGCCGAGGACCTAGGCCTGCTCGAGGACCTGAGGACCGCCTATATCGGGGGCGGGACTCCTTCGCTTCTGGGGGCCGAGGCCCTGGGGCCGCTCATCGGGCGCGTGGCCGCGCTCGGGCCGTCAGAGCTGAGCTGCGAGTCGAACCCGGATTCTTTGGGCGACGGGGTTCTTGATGCCCTCGTGCGCGCGGGCGCAACACGCGTATCTATTGGCGTGCAGAGCTTGGCGAACAAGGAGCTCGAGCTTCTCGGCAGGCTTCACGACGCGGCGACGGCTAAGGACCGCGTTCGCGCGGCAGTGGCTTCAGGACTCGACGTCTCGTGCGACCTGATGTGCGCCATACCTGGGCAGAGCGACGCGTCATGGTCAAATACCTTGGATGAATTCCTTATGCTCGGGGCGACACATGTGAGTGTCTATCCCCTCATGATCGAGGAGGGGACCGCTTTCGAGGATCGCTACGGCGACGATGACTGCGCTTGGAACTCAGATAAAGTCCAGGCGGCGCGGATGCAGAAGGCTCAAGAAGAGCTTGAGGGTAATAGACTTAATCGTTATGAGGTAGCTAGCTATGCATACGTTGATAAAGTATGCAGGCACAATATCGCCTATTGGACCGGTCAACCCTATCTTGGGTTGGGCACAAAAGCCTCAAGTATGCTAACCCTCGAGTCCTACTCGAGGCTTCAATCTGTGTGCAAGAACCTTCCCTGCATGCCTGATGGCGCTTCACGCGCCCGCCTCACGGTAATTAGCTCAACACGGCAAATTATTGATGGTAACGGGCTTGCCTCCCTAAGGTTCTCGGCGGAGTTCCTCACTCCTGCGCAGAGCGCTGCGGAGGACCTTATGCTCGGGGCGCGCCTTTCTCGCGGGCTCGATACGGGCCTCGTCCGGCACGCGAGGGTGCTTCTGCCGGGGCTCGACGATTGCCTCGGAGCGCTCGTCCGCGACGGGTATCTCCGTGAGTCGGCCGGCGTCTATGTGCCGACGCAGGACGGATGGTTGCTCGGCAACGAGCTTTACGGACGCCTCTGGGACCTTGCCCCCGGGGACGTGGCGTCGTTCGAGCCGTAGGTTGCGCCCCGTTATCGAGGGCCGGGGCCGCGCGATAAGGCCGGGTCGCTCATTCTTGGGCCGCTTACGCACCATCTGGCGGCGTTTGCCTCATCTTTGTTTTGCCTGAGAAGCGCGTCTTGGGCGCGTCCCGCCCTGTCGCCGCGTCTATCGGTCCTTCCTACGCTTGCCCGGCCCAGGTGTCCCTTCGCCGAACTCCATAATCTGATATGTCAGTTTTGCCGTATGTTCGAGCCATGGGGGAATACCGTCAGCGCGCTTTCGGGCGCCTATAGGAGAGGACCAAGAAATGACAGATACGGCACGCAGGCTCCTGGAGCCGATCAAGGTCGGGCCCATCGAACTCAAGAACCGTGTCATGTTCCCGCCGCTCACCACGGGCTACGAGGAGCGCGACGGGTCCATCGGCGCGCGCAGCCTCGCGTTCTACGAGCGCCTGGCCAAGGGCGGGGTGGCTTACATCGTCATCGGCGACGTTGCCCCCGTCATGACCGCGAGCCCCACGCCCAAGCTCGCCAACGACGCCCAGATCCCGTCGTTCGAGGCGCTCGCCGAGACCGTCCACAAGCACGGGGCCAAGCTCGGCCTGCAGCTCTTCCACCCCGAGTATGACGTGCCGGGCGTCGGCCGCATGATCATGAGCGCCCGCATGGCCGCGAAGGCGGCGCAGGAGGCCAAGGCCTCCGGCGACGAGGAGACCTTCGCCGCCAAGACCGCCGAGTCCGAGAAGATCACGCGCGACGCCTACGCCAAGCTGCACCACGACATGCAGCACTTCGTCAACGAGGCGAGCGCCGAGCAGCTTGCCCAGATCAAGGACTCCATTGCCGCGGCGGCCGCCCGTGCCCAGAAGGCGGGTATCGATGCCATCGAGGTCCATGGCGACCGCCTCGTGGGCTCGCTCTGCTCGGCCACGCTCAACCACCGCGAGGACGAGTACGGCGGTGTCCTCGAGAACCGCGTCCGCTATGCTCTTGAGGTCGTCGCCGCCATCAAAGAAGCCGCGCCCGCGCTCATGCTCGAGTACAAGCTGCCCGTGATCATGCGGAACGCCGAC
Source organism: bacterium (assembly GCA_963605405.1). Taxonomy (GTDB): domain Bacteria; phylum Actinomycetota; class Coriobacteriia; order Coriobacteriales; family Atopobiaceae; genus Paratractidigestivibacter. The sequence continues at coordinate 18,725 of CAVCUP010000024.1, forward strand.
GGCACCCCGCGCGGCAAGGGCGGGCTTCTTCCCGACGAGGCGTGCGAGTTCGCGAAGCTCCTCGAGGGCGCTGGCGTCGACATGATCCAGGTGGCGCAGGCCAACCACACGGGCAACATGGGCGACACCATCCCGCCGATGGGCGCCATGCCGTACAACTGGACGCTCCCGGTGGCCGAGCGCGTGAAGGCTATCGTCTCGATTCCCGTGGCCACGGTCGGCCGCGTCGTCACGGTCGAGGCCGGCGAGAAGATACTCGCCGACGGCTCTGCAGACGTCATCGGATATGGACGCTCGCTTCTCTGTGACCCCGACATCGCGCTCAAGGCTGCCCTGGGCGAGCCTATCCGCGAGTGCCTCAACTGCAACAAGGGCTGCGTCGACGCCATCCAGGGGCGCCGCTACATCTCGTGCGTGCTCAACGCCGAGAACGGCGATGAGGCCACGGTCTCCATCAAACCCGGCGAGGGTCGGAAGAAGGTCGCCGTCGTGGGCGGCGGCATCGCCGGTCTCGAGGCGGCGCGCGTCTGCGCGAAGCGCGGCTATGACGTGACGCTCTACGAGGCGACCGAGCGCCTCGGCGGCCAGATCCACCTCGCCGCCGCGCCCCCGCGCAAGGACGAGATCCTGCGCGCGGCCGAGTACTACGAGAAGGTCCTGCCCGGCCTCGGCGTGAAGGTGGTCCTCGGCCACGCGGCCACGGCCGAGGACCTGAACGCCGCCGACGCCGCCATCGTCGCCGTCGGCGCGCACGACGTCGCCATCCCCGTGCCGGGCGCGGACTCCGATAAGGTCGTCTCTTCCTGGGACGTTCTCGCCGGACGGGCCGAGCTGTCCGGCAAGGTCGCGGTCATCGGAGGCGGCCTTGTGGGCACCGAGTGCGCCGAATACCTTCTCGAGCGCGGTTGCGAAGTTGCCATTGTGGAGATGCTCGACAAGATCGCGGCGGGGGAGTCGGCCACTATTCTGCCGACCATCATGGCCGAGTTCGCCGAGAAGGGCGTCGAACAGCACGTGAGGACTCGCCTCGTCGCCGTGACCGACGAGGGCATCGAGGCCGTTCGCAAGGCCGAGGACGCCTCCGACGAGCACTTGTCCATCCCCTGCGACTTCGTCGTCATGGCCGTCGGATCCAAGGGCAACGACCTCGACGTCACGGGCGTGAACGTTCCCGTGAGCTACGTTGGCGACTGCTCCGGCGAGCGCACGGCCGACATCGCGAACGCTATCCGCACAGCCTACGCGGCCGCGAACGCGATCTAGCTCCCACGCCGTCCTTTTTGGGCCCCGTAATTGCGTTGCACAGTAACGGCCCTACGCGTCGCGCCCTGTAAACTCGCCTCGCAGTAACTGCGGGCTCTCGTCCGCCCTAAAGACACGCCGCGCAGTAACGTTAAACGTCTGTTCGCCCTGGAAACGCGCCGCGCAGTAACGGCCCATTACTGCGCGGTGCGTTTCCGGGGCTTTGCGGGCGGCCCCGTTGCTGCGTGGCGTGTTTCCAGGGCTGCCGCGCTTGGCCGGTTGCTGCGCGACGCGTTTCCAGGGCTCGAGACCGCGCCCGGCGAATGAGCTGCCGTGCCCTCGCTCCTGCGGAACCGCTTGGTCACCTCGGCCCCTCTTTGCCTTGGCGAGAGGGGCCGACTTTCTTTCTATTGGATGGCTATCCTTGAAATGAATCGCAGCTTGCGGCATTATCGGGCCATCAAAACGTTTCGACGACGAGGGAGTGCTATGCCGGGTAAGCGCGAAGGCGTCATCAGCTGGGACGAGTTTTTCATGAAGGTTGCGGTGGCGGCCAAGCTCCGCTCTAAGGACCCCAAGACGCAGGTGGGCGCCTGCATCGCCGACCACGACCACCGCATCCTCTCCGTCGGCTACAACGGCACGCCCGCCGGCATCGACGACGACCAGTTCCCCTGGGAGTCCACAGGCGACGCCCTGACCGATAAGCACAATTACGTCATCCACGCCGAGGCCAATGCGATCCTCAACTATCGCGGCTCCAACAAAGACCTGGTCGGGGCCACCATCTACGTCACGCTCTTCCCGTGCCACGAGTGCGCGAAGACCCTCGTCCAGGCGGGCATCGGCGAGGTCGTCTATCTCGACGACAAGTACCACGACACCGAGGACGGGCTCATCTCCCGCAATATCCTCGACCGTTGCGGCGTCACGTACCGTCAGGTCGGGGTCCTGGTCGAGGGCTAGGCCCTGCGCCGCGCGTTTTTTCGGCGTGCCGACACGGCCCGTCACCGGGCCAAGGCGGTGCTTGACTTGGAAAAAACAGCATCACAGCCCATGCTGCGCCTCCTCGCCGAGGCGCGGCTTTTGTATGGCGGCGTTTGGTGGCCGCGTGGGGTGGATATACTAGAGCCTGTTGACTAAACGCCCCAACAAAAGGAGCGCGGCCACATGGCCTCGATGAACGACAAGGACTACTACGCCATTCTCGGCGTGGATAAAGACGCCTCGACCGAACAGATCCGCAAGGCGTTCCAGCAGAAGGCCCGCAAGCTTCACCCGGACGTGAACAAGGAGTCCGACGCCGAGGAGCGCTTCAAGGAGGTGTCGGAGGCCTATGCCGTGCTCTCCGACAACGAGAAGCGCAAGCGGTACGACGCCATGCGCTCCGGCAGCCCCTTCGCGGGATCTGCGGGCGGTTACGGCTCGCAGGGATACCCCGGCGGCTACGGCGACCCGTTCGCGGGCGGCCCCTTCGCCTGGGGCCCCTTCGGCACGGGCTACAACACCGGCGCGTCCAGGCGCAAGCAGTCGCGCTCGTACAACCCGCGCGCCGGCAAGGACGTCGTGTTCGAGGTCGACCTCAGCGGCGAGAAGGCCAAGGACGGCTGCCGCCGCGGCGTCACCTACCAGCGCTACGCCGCCTGCGACGTCTGCCACGGCCAGGGCTCCGTCCACTCCGAGCACCCCGAGACCTGCCCGACCTGTGAGGGCCGCGGCCGAATCTCGGTGGACCTCAGCAGTATCTTCGGCATCGGTGTCATGGAGATGGAGTGCCCCGAGTGCGAGGGCACCGGCAAGGTCGTCGCGGACCCGTGCTCGGCCTGCGGCGGTTCCGGTCGCACGCTCACGGCGAGCGAGGTCGTGGTGGACATCCCCGCCGGCTCGCACGACGGCGACGAGGTCCGCGTCAAGGGCATGGGCAACGCCGGCACCAACGGGGAGGCCGCGGGCGACTTCGTGGCACGCGTGACCGTTGCCGAGGAGAGACTCAACCCCCGGGCGGCCAACGGCTTCTACCTGGTTGGCTTTGCCTTGCCGTTCCTCGTGTTCGGCCTCATGGCCGGCACCTTCGCCGCGGTCTCGCTCTTTGTCTTTGTCCTCATGGCGCTCGGGCTCTTCATGGGCTTCCGCGACGGCGTGGGCACGTCGACGCGCTGGTGGCGCCACGTCGCGGCAGCCATCGGCAACGGCGTGAGCTCGGGCCTCGTGCTCGCGCTCTTCTTCACGGCCATGATGTCGTGCTCGGTGGGCGCCGGTCGCGCCGGTTACACGGGCGGCGTCAGGGTCTAGGCGCCTGGACAGGCGTCTCTGTAGGCGGGGCTCGTCCCCGAAGCGCGTGCTTTCGCATCTGTTCTGCACAGGAGATAGATCAGCTTGGAATCGAAGAGGGATTACTACGAGGTGCTCGGCGTCGATAAGGGCGCCGACGCGAAGACGATCAAGCGGGCATTCCTCAAGCTCGCCCGCAAGCTACACCCGGACGTCTCGAGCGAGCCGGACGCCGAGGAGAGGTTCAAGGAGGTCAACGAGGCCTACTCCGTTCTTTCCGACGACCAGAAGCGCTCGAACTACGACCGTTACGGCGACCCGAACGGCCCCGGCGGCTTCGGTTCCGACTACGTCGACGTCTCGGACATCTTCGGTCAGTCCGGCTTCGGGTTCGGCGACATCTTCGATTCCTTCTTCGGCGGCTCCGGGCGCGGGGGCACGGGTGCCCAGGCCCGCACGCGCGGCCGCGATATGGGCATCCACCTTCAGGTGACGCTCGAGGAGGCTGCGGCCGGCTGCACGAAGACGATCTCTTACGAGCGCCTCGCGCCTTGCGACGACTGCAACGGCACGGGCGCGGCGGACGGCGGGCGCATGCAGACCTGCACGCGGTGCCACGGCTCCGGCCGCGTGGTCGAGGTCCAGCGCACCATCTTCGGCCAGATGCAGGCCCAGTCCACCTGCCCCGACTGCGGCGGCACGGGCCACGTCATCGACCACCCCTGCGAGACCTGCGAGGGCCAGGGGCGCACGCCTTCCCGCGAGAAGGTCGAGGTAAAGATTCCCGCCGGCATCCACTCGGGCCAGTCCGTGACGGTTCCCGGCAAGGGCGAGGCGGGCCTTCGCGGGGACACCTGCGGCGACCTCGTGGTAAGCGTGGACGTCAAACCCTCCGAGCGCTTCGAGCGCCAGGGCGACGACCTCTACTGTTCCGTTAAGGTGGACTCCATCAACGCGATTCTCGGCACCACGGTATCGGTCGACGGCATCATGGACGGCGAGAAGGTCCAGGTCGAGATTCCCGCCGGCTGCCAGTTCGGCCAGCAAGTCGTGGTCGAGCGTCGGGGCATGCCGCGCATGGGCATGATCGCGCGCGGCAATCTCGTGGCCGTGGTTCAGGTGGAGACCCCGACTGACCTCACGAAGAAGCAGCTCCTGGCCATCAGCGCCATCGCCGCCGAGCGCTCGATGGAAGACGCCGCCGAGCGTGTCGAGGACGTCGTCGAGGATGTGGCCGAACATTTCTCGGGGGAGAAGTGGAAAGCCCCGAAGAACCCGTTCAAGGGTAAGAAGAAGTGACGAACCGTTATGCCCCTGCGGGCGGCGCGGTTTCGGCGGCCACGGTCCCGAGCGGCGCCGCGACCAGGACGCGCGTCGCGCTTGTGAACCTCGGCTGCCGGGTTAACCGCGTGGAGCTCGACCGCATCGCCAACGAGCTCGAGGCGGCGGGGCACGTGCTCGCGGACGAGGCGGACGCCGACGTGATCGTGGTCAACACCTGCGCCGTCACGGGCGAGGCCGAGGCCAAGACGCGCAAAGCGATCCGCCATGCGGCCTCGCGCGACCGTCGTCCGCTTGTGGTGGCGACGGGCTGCGTAGCGTCGCTCTTCTCCGATGAGCTTGAGGCGCTTGCGGATAACGTTACCGTCGTAGCTAATAAGCGCGAGGTCGCGGGGTATATAATCGATTGTTTCGGTTCGTTTTATGATGTCGATGCGATGCTCGGCGCCTGTTCAGGGGAGCATATGGGCTCGGTCACGCCGACCGGACGCACGCGTCCCGGCGTTCAGGTTCAGGACGGGTGCAACAACCGCTGCACCTACTGCATCATATGGAAAGCCCGCGGCGAGGCCCGCTCGTTCGATCCCTCCGGCATCGTCGACGAGGTGCGCTCTGCCATGGATAGGGGAGCACACGAGGTCGTGCTCACGGGCATCAACCTGGGCGATTATCGTTGGGAGCTCGGCCGGGGCGAGGCGACGGGCGAGGCGGGGGCCGGTCTCGGCGGCCGCGCCGAGCACGGTTCCGGGGGCCGTGCGATCGACGACTCGTCAATGCTGCGCCTGCCCGGCCTCATCGACCTTGTTCTCGCCGAGACGGACGTCGAGCGCCTGCGGCTCTCGTCCATCGAGCCGCCCGACGTCGACGGGGCCCTTCTTCGCACGATGTCGGAGGCCGGCGCCCGCGTGGCCCCGTTCCTGCATATCTGCCTCCAGTCCGGTTGCGACGAGACGCTGCGCCGCATGGCCCGCGTCTATCGCACGGATCTTTTCCGCGAGCGCTGCCTGCTCGCGCGCGAGCTTCTTCCCAACGTGGCGCTCGGCACGGACCTGATCGTAGGCTTCCCCGGCGAGACGGACGACCAGTTCGAGGAGTCGCTCGCGTTTTGCGAGGAGATGCGCTTCGCGAAGATGCATATTTTCCGTTACTCTCGCCGTCCCGGCACGCCTGCCGCCGAGTGGCCGGGGCAGCTCGACCCGCATGTGATGGCCGCTCGCTCTAAGGCGGCGCATGAGCTTGCCGCGCGGATGCGCGCGGAGGAGGCCGCCCGTCTCGTGGGGAGCGAGGATTTGGTGGTGGTGCAGTACCCGGGCTGCGCCGTGTCCGGCGGGCTTTTCGACGTGACGGTCGACCCCGGGGTCCCTCTCGACACGCTTCTGCCGGTCCGGTTCACCGATGTGGACGAGAAGGGTACCCTCGTCGGCGTCTCTCTCTAAATATACGAGGGAGAGAGGGGCGTTTAATGGGGGAGAAGGACGGCCCCCTCGCCCCTTCCCTCCTGGCGCTTCAAGCAATGAACCACACAGAAAAAAGAAACGGACCAAAGGTGCTTCCCTTTGGTCCGTTAATGTTTTGAAGTGCCTTGGGTTGCGGCGTTCTTTTGGCGGATAGACAGTGCTCGCGAGAATATGAGGGACGGTCCTTTGGTCTCTCTTCGTTCTATGTCTGTTTCGGAGGGTTGCTCGCTCCTGATGCGCGGGAGATGCCCCTTAGAACTCCAGCGCGAGCTGCAGCTCGTTGACGGCTTCTACGGCCGTCTTCTTCTTGCGCTTCTTGGGCTTCGGCTTAGGCGCCGGCTCCTGCTGCGCCCCGAACGCCTTGCCCTCGGAGAAGTACTTGTTGTAGACGCCGTCGATCACGGCGGACACGAGCTCCAAGGACTCGGCGGCCTGCACGGCCTCGGAGAGCTTCGGTTCGCAACACACGGGCACGCCTTCTTCGGTCAGGCGGCCCGTCTTGGCGGAGAAACACGAGATCCAGGTCGTGATCTGGGAAGACATCGTGAGCCCGTTGGCCTCGGAGATGCGGCGCAGTTTCTCATGTTCCTCGTCGGAGAGCCAGAACGCCATCCGGTGCCGTCCCTCGGGGTTATACTGCTTAGAGCTCATTTCTTCCTCCAAAAAGCGCAGGTGGCGTGGTGTTGCAACATCAGTTGGTGCAAGTATAACGCACATTGAAGGGGAAAGAAGAGTCCACTTGCAATAAGGGTTGCACAAAGCAAGCATCTCCCGCGACGCGTGCCGATCGGCTTAAAACGACGTAACGGGACCCTCCCGACCTGCCCGATTGGCTTCTCACTCGGCTAGAATAGATATCGGAATACGTGGCGGGCGAGGCCCCGCAGGAACCGAACACCTTTGGAGGGGCATGGAACCGACGCACGTCCGCTTGACTATTCCCGATTCGATCGACCCGACTGAGCTTATGGGCCCGGCCGACGTGCTTCTCCGCAGGGTCGAGGGCGCCTTCGACGCCATGGTCACGGTGCGCGGCAATCATATCGGCCTCTCCGGCGCGCCCGACGAGGTCGAGTTGGCCACCTCGGTCTTCTCTCGCATGATCCGCCTGGTCGAGGCGGGGGAGGGTCTCACGAGTGAGGACGTCGACCTGCTTATCGACCGCGTCAAGCACGGCGCCGAGCGCATGAACGTGCTCGCCGACGACGTTCTCCTGACGTACCGGGGAAGGGCCCTCAGGCCCAAGACCGCCGGCCAGAAGCGCTATGTGGACGCGATTCGCTCAAACACCATCACCTTTGGCATCGGGCCCGCCGGCACGGGCAAAACCTATCTGGCGATGGCCATGGCTATCGCCGCGCTCAAGCGCAAGGAGGTCGGGCGCATCGTGCTCGCGCGGCCCGTCGTCGAGGCGGGGGAGTCGCTCGGGTTTCTTCCCGGCACGCTGCAGGAGAAGCTCGACCCCTATGTGCGCCCGCTCTACGACGCTCTCTTCGACATGACGGATATGGAGCGCGGCAACTCCCTCATTGAGCAGGGCGTCATCGAGATCGCGCCCCTCGCCTTCATGCGCGGCCGCACCATGAACGACGCCTTCGTTATCCTCGACGAGGCGCAGAACACGACGCCTGAGCAGATGAAGATGTTCCTCACTCGCCTCGGGTTCGGCTCGAGGTTCGTCGTCACGGGGGACGCCTCCCAGAAGGACCTGCGCGGCGCCTCGGGCCTCGACCACGCCCGCCGCGTGCTCTCGGGCGTCGACGACATCGCCTTTATCGACCTCGACCGCAACGACATTGTCCGCCATACGCTCGTCGCGCGCATCGTCGACGCCTATAACAGCGACGCCGGAGCCCGCGACGAGGGAAGGAACGGTGTGGAACATGGCTAGCGAATGCGACTTCTGCAATGAGGAAGAGCTTACCTTTCCGTTAAACGAAGACCAGGTCACGGGCCTGCTCGACGCCGTGCTTGAACATGAGGGCGTTGGGCGCGAGTGTTATGTCTCCGTCTCCGTCGTCTCCGACGAGGACATCGCCGAGACGAACGCGGAGTGGCGAGGCGTGGACGCCCCGACCGACGTCGTGAGCCTCGAGTGCGAGCGGCCTGACGACCCCGACCTCGCCCCCGGCGAGCCGTGCGAGCTCGGCGACATCGTGCTCGCCCCCGCCTACATCGAGGCCCAGGCCAGGCGCTTCGGCACCACCTTCGCCGACGAGTGCCGCCTGCTGCTCGTGCACGGCCTGCTGCATCTCCTCGGCCATGATCACCTCGACGACGAGTCGGCCGAGGCCATGGAGGCGCTCGAGGACTCGATTCTCGCCGGCGCGGAGACGGACGGGACCCTTGGCCACGTCGTCATCACGCGTCACCGCACGGAGGACGAGGCATGATTCCGGGTTCAAAGAATGACCACCCGAGCTTCCTCAAGAGCTTTCTCTTTGCGGTGCAGGGCTTCCGCTTCGCCGTGTCGACTGAGCGTAACATCAAGGTGATGCTCGGCGGCGGCGCCTTCGCCGTGGTCATGGGGCTTATTCTGCAGATTGACCTCATAAGCTGGGCGATTGTGCTGCTCTGTTGCGGCTGCGTCCTAGCCACCGAACTCATGAACACCGCCGTTGAGACCATCGTGGACCTGGTCAGCCCCGAGTACCATCCGCTCGCCGGCCATGCCAAGGACGTCGCGGCGGCTGCCGTCTACGTGCTCAGCTTTCTCGTCGCGCTCGTGGGCATCTGCGTCTTCGCGAACGCCATCATCTCTAAGTTTGCATAAAACAAAGGGACGGTTTCTTTGTCCCGTTAAGGAGCTTATATGAGTAACGAAACCAACAACAACGCTGAGCCCACGTTCCGCAGCGGCTTCGTGGCCCTTGTCGGCCGCCCTAACGCCGGCAAGTCGACCCTGCTCAACGCCTGCATGGGCGAGAAGATCGCCATCACGAGCCCGGTGGCGCAGACCACGCGCAAGCGCATGCGCGCCGTCATCAACACGCCGAGCTCGCAGCTCGTGATCATCGACACCCCGGGTCTTCACAAGCCTAAGGACGCGCTCGGAAGCGAGCTCAACAAGTCCGCCCTGGGAGAGCTCGCCGACGCCGACGTCGTGGCCTTCCTCATCGACGCCACCAAGCCCGTGGGCACGGGCGACGAGTGGGTGGCCAAGCACGTCGCGGCCTCCGACGCCGATTACAAGCTGCTTGTCCTTACCAAGGCCGACATCTCCAAGCCCGAGCAGATGCAGGAGCAGCTCGAGGCCGCGCAGAAGCTCTGCGACTTCGACGACGTCATCGTGACCTCCGCGACCGAGGGCTTCAACGTCGAGGGCTTCGTCGGCCTCGTCTCCGAGCACCTGCCCGAGGGCCCGCGCTGGTTCCCGGAGGGCATGGACACCGACACGACCGACGAGGAGCTCGTCGCCGAGTTCGTGCGCGAGAAGCTCTTCCTGAACCTGCGCCAGGAGCTCCCCCACTCTGTGGGCGTCATGTGCGAGGACGAGATCGAGATCGCCAAGGACGGCCATGCCAGCATTACCTGCGTGATCCTCGTCGAGCGCGAGGGCCAGAAGGGCATCGTCGTGGGCAAGGGCGGCTCCATGATCAAGAAGGTCGGCATCGAGGCGCGCCGCGATATCGAGAAGCTCCTCGGCCGCAAGGTCTATCTCGAGCTCAAGGTCCGCGTCGAGCCGCAGTGGCGCCGCAACGCCAACATCATCCAGCGCCTCGGCTACTCCGTCGAGGACGAGTAGGGGAGAAGGCCTTGGCTGGCGGCCGACGCACGTATCGTTGCGGGGCCATCGTCCTCGACCGCACGAAGCTCGGCGAGACGGACCTGATCCTCACGCTGCTGGGGCAAGACGGGCGCCAGCTTCGCGCGGTGGCGAAGGGGGCTCGCCGCCCGGGCGGTAAGCTCGCCGGCAAAGCGCAGCTGTTCTGCGAGCTCGACCTTCTGCTCGCATGCGGCAAGAACCTCGACGTCGTTGCCGAGGCCACCGTGGCGAACGCTCATGCGGTGCTGCGCGGCGACCTCGACCGCGTGAGCGCGGCCTCCGCGATCTGCGAGGTCGCGCGCCTTTGTTCCTTTGAGGACGCGGAGGATCCCTTCGCGTTTGCCATCACGGGGCGGGCGCTCACGGCTTGCGAGGAGGCGGCCGATAGGGCGCATCTGGACCTCGTGGACGCCGCGTACGTGTTTAAGCTCCTAGCGCACGCCGGATGGCGGCCTGAGCTTGATTCTTGCTGTGCATGTGGTGAGCCTGCGACCGAACGATTCTCGGTGCAGGTCGGAGGGTGTTTGTGTAACAGTTGTGCCAAGGATGTCGCGGGCGCGGAGCTGGTTTCCGCCTCGCAGGTCTCCTGGCTCAGGGCGCTCATCGCCGCGACCTTCGACGGCTTGCTTGGGGCGTCCGTCGACCAGGAGACGGCGGTCTGGCTGCTCTCATGCGCCCACCGGTGGGCATCGACGCACCTTGACGCGCGGCTTAAGGCGATGGAGTTCGCCATCAGCTGCTAAGGGCCCGCACATCAAGAACCGCGGCTATGACGGGGTCTCCGTTCCCATCATAGCCGCGGTTTGCTGTTTCTTGCCCGCATGCGGCGCTCGATATGGTCGGACGCGCTCTGTCGGGCCCGTACCGCGGCGTTTGGTCTACCTGGCCCCTATTGCGTCTCTGCGAGGCGCTGCTGCCCCCGCCCGAGTCCCTCGATCGTGCGCACGAGCCTGCTCACGGGCAGGCCGACGACGCTGAAGTAGTCCCCGCGGATTTCGCGCACGAGCACGCGACCGCGGCCCTGGATGCCGTACGCGCCGGCCTTGTCCATTGGTTCGCCGGTGGCCACGTAGGCGTTTATCTGCGCCTCGCTCAACGGCCAGAACTCCACATCGGTCGTCTCGACGAATGAGACGGCCGCAGCGGCCTCCCCGTCGGGGCCGAGCTCCATGAGGCAGCACCCGGTCGACACGTGGTGCGCGCGCCCGGAGAGCTCGCCGAGCATTCGCCGGGCGTCGTCGGCGTCGGATGGCTTGCCGAGCGCGTTGCCGGAGTCGTCCCAGACGATCGTGTCCGCCGCGACTAGAAGCCCGTCGGGGTCCTCCAGGCCCTCCTCGGCGGCCGCCCGTCGCGTGGCCTCGGCCTTCTCGCGCGACAGGCGCTCCACGAGCTGTACCGGCGTCTCGTCGGGGCTCGGCGTCTCGTCGATGTCCGCCGGGACGATCGTGAGGCTGTACCCGAGCTCCTCAAGGAGCTGGCGGCGCCTGGGTGATTGGGATGCGAGGATCATTCGCTTTCCTTTCTGGGTATCTTCGTCGGCGGGCTCGCCATGCGAATGCGAGGGGCAGGGCGAACAAGTGCCGATTCGCTTCGGCTCGAGTATATGCCCCGGCACTGGTCGCTCGACTGGAGTAAAGCGACAGACCCAGCCCATTGTCCCGCGAATCGTCTAAGGCCCCGCGCCCGTCGTCTCGCGCCCTTTTGGTGTAAGGGACCTTTCTTTCCGTGCGATCAACCATCCAACGGGCATTGTCTGCACAAAAATCCTTAATTCTGTGTGCTTTATTAAGAATCTGATATTCCTTCAACTGGGCAAACAGCTGCTCGGAAGCCAAAAAGCGTGGCAATCGAACTGGGCTGCCCTCGAATATCCCCGGAATTCCACGCACAATCGAGAAAAAATGATCACGAGGGGTCTTTTACGGCCGCAATTGACGAATCCTTAGCTACTTAACTTGCATTCACGCCAAAGAACAAGCCCCGTCATCAAAGGCGGGGCTTGCGTTTGAACCCAAGGGAGGTCGCATTGCCGAGAGGGGCAGGGAGAAGGGTTAGAGGGAGGCGTTGCTCAACATTTCCTCGGTGCTGCCCCAGATGAGCGAGTCCGGACTGCCCACTCGCTCGTTGCAGGGGTCGCAGTACCACAACCCAAAGGTGCCCATGTGCATCGGCTTGCCGCATTTGGGGCAGGGCCTGTAGTGCAGGACGCCGTCCTCGTAACGCCCGACCGTCTGGCCGCGGGAGTTGGAGAAATACGTGTAGACGACCCTGTTGTCGGGCACCGGTCTGAACATGGCGCCGGCTACCTCGTCGAGTTCCTTCGTGTTCAGCTCATGCTTCTCGTCTGTCATGTCCGGCTCCTTTCTCGTGGTTTTCCGTGGCTCATATGTTAGCAGCCCATAGAGGCTGAGTCAGCCATAAAAGGCCTGGTCAACAAGTTGTCGAGTTAAGAGGCGATCTCGAGTCTCTGTGTATTTCGGTACCAAAAAAGGGTGTCGCTCGGCGACACCCTTTGAGGTTCTCTATGTGAGAAAGACCGTGCTACTCGACCTCGATGGCGGAGACGGGGCAGTTGTCGGCGGCCTCCTGGGCGGCGTCCTCGGCGTCCTCGGGAACCTCCTCGACGGTGGCCTCGGCGACGCCGTCGTCGTTGATGGCGAAGACGTCGGGGCAGGTGCCCTCGCACATGCCGCAGCCGATGCAATCCTCGTTGACAGTTGCCTTCATGGTGAATCCTCTCTCTTGTTCGGGCCCCTTACCCGAAGTTACCAACTCTTTGTACCCCGTTTATCGGGTCCGCGCAACAAGTTTTGCCGATAAGCCCAAAAAGTCGCAGGGCTAGATACCTGCAAGAATTCCTACCAGTTAGCCTATATTAACTTGACCTCTTTATATTACGAGACCGCTCGCCGGGCGTCCTTATTCCATGACCGTGACCTTCACGGTGTTCGTCGCGCCGTCCCGGCTGTAGGAGATGTCTCTCGCCGCGTATTCCGCGAGCTTGCGGGAGAGCTCGTCCATGGCGGGCAGCGGGTTCTGGGGCGCGCCTTCCCAGGCGAACCCCATCTCGCATGACCCGAACTTATCGGAGTGCTCGAGCGAGAAGGACACCTCGTCGTTTCCGGCCAGGTGGGGCAGGATCGTTTGCAGGTAGACCTCCTCGATGACCATCTCGATGCGGTTGACGTAGGCCGGCGCCAGCATCTTCTTCTGGCAAAAGGCGCGAACCTCGGTGAGGAAGCCCAGGTAGTCGAAGGTATCGACGGCGAAGGTCTTCTCGATTCCGTCAAGCTGGTTGATGAAACGGCGGGTGAGCTCGCCCTGGGGGTGCTCGAAGACCTGCTCGGGGGTGCCGTCCTCGTAAATAACGCCCTGGTCAAGATAGAAAACCCGGTTGGAGACGTTGCGTGCGAAACGCATCTCGTGCGTGACGATGAGCATGGTCATTCCGTCATGGGCCAGGCGCTTGATGACGGCCAGGACCTCGCCGACCATCGTGGGGTCAAGGGCACTCGTGGGCTCGTCGAACAAGATGACCTCTGGCTCCATGGCCAACGTGCGCGCGATGGCGACGCGCTGTTTCTGGCCTCCGGAAAGCGAGTCGGGCATCGCGTCTTTCTTCTCGGCCAGCCCAACGGCGCGAAGGAGCTTCATCGCGCGCTCGTAGGCCTCGTCGCGGGACAGCCCCAGTGCCTTTACCGGCGCGTACATGACGTTCTCGACGACGCTCATGTGGTGGTAGAGGTTGAAGCTCTGAAAGACCATGCCCATCTTGCGGCGGACGGCCGCGAGGTCGCAGCCGGCCTCGCCGAGGTCCTTGCCGTCGAAGAGGACGGTGCCCGACGTGGGCTCCTCAAGTCGGTTGAGGCAGCGCAAAAGGGTCGACTTGCCGGTGCCCGAGGGCCCGATGATCGAGATGACATCGCCCTTCTCGATCACGGCATTGATGTCCTTGAGGGGCACTGCGTTGTCGTAGGACTTGGAGAGGTGGCGAATTTCCAGAAGGCTCATGCGGCCTCACCTGCTTTCTGGCGGCGCGGCCGGGTGACGAGGTGCTTCACGAGCTCCATCAGCACGATTAACAGGCCGGTCAAGACGAGATAGATCACCGAGACGGTGAGGAGAGGGATATAGGCGTCGTAGGTCGTGCTGCGGATCACGTCGCCCGCCTTGGTGAGGTCGGCGACGGCGATGTAGCCCACGATGGCGGTGCCCTTCATCAGGCTGATGAGGTTGGAGAAGAAGCCCGTGATCGAGGTGTGCGCGGCCTGGGGCAAGATGATGCCCACAAAGGTCTGGCGCGGCGTGAGGCCGCTTGCCAGGCCCGCCTCCCACTGGCCCGCCTCGATGCCGCGGATGCCGCCCTCGAAGAGCTGCTCCATGTAGGCGGCAAACACCAGGCCAAAGCCAATGGAGGCCACCAGCACATTGTTGAGCTTGGCTCCGGCAAAGACGATGTAGTAGAGCACCATCAGGACCACGACGATGGGCAGGCCCTGCGCGAGGGCCGAGTACACGCGGGCAAAACCCCGGGCCACGCGGCTCTTGGACATGGCCATGGCGCAGAGAAGGGCGCCCAGGATATTTGCCAACGCGAATCCCGCGACCGTGATGAGGAGCGTCGTGGCGAGACCCGCCAGGATGGACTTCCAGCGGTCTTGTTCAAAGAGGGTGCGTCGGATGCCGGTCCACACGGGGTTCTCGCCGTCTTGGGAAGCTGCGGCAGAGGAGTCGCCGCCGGTGGACTGCCCGGAACTGTTGGCGCTGCCGCCGAGGCTCGCCATGGTCACGACCTCGCTCGCGTCGAAGTCGGACGCGCGCACGGCCAGGACCATGTTTTGGGTGAAGTAGAAATCGGAGTACAGGACCGATTTCGCGCGTTCCTCGGTGTAGGAGATCTGACCGGCCGCCAGGTCGTAGACGCCCGAGGCGATACCGCCGAGCGCGCCCGAGAAGTCCACGTTCTCGATCTTTAGGCCGTATCCGTTGGCGCGGCAGAACCCGGCCGCGATAGCGATGTCGAATCCGGCGTTCTTGCCGTTATGCTCCATGGAGAAGGGCATCAGGGTGTTCGAGGTCGCCATGGTAAGCGTGCCGTTTTCGCCGGACTCGGGGATGTCGATGTCTTCCCAGTCACGCGGGACCATCCAGTAGTCCTTGAGCTGCTGCAGCTCGCCGGAATCGGTTATCTGTTTGATGTAGACGTTGTACTGCTCGCGGAGCTTCTCGCCGGAGTCGTTCTTCGGAAAGATCGTGCCGACGTCGTAGGTTCCCAGCGGGTAGTCGATATAGGCGAGGCCGGGGTACTCCTCGACCATGAAGGCGTAGCTCGCGTCCATGATCGTGAAACAGTCGACCTTGTTCGACTGCAGGGCCAAAAGGTTGTCGGTCATCGAGTTGAAGTAGAGAAGCTCGATGTCGGGAACGCCTCTCTTGACGACCTCGTCCTGCGGCGTGCCGGTCATGACGGCCGCGGTCTTTCCGCTGAGCTTGGCGATGGCAGCCTTCGCGGCCTCGCTGTTCTCGGCCGCAAGCGCCTGTGTGGCCTGGCCGGGAGCCGCCAAAACGACAGCGATGGCTACCCCGGCGAGAAGGGCGCCCAGGATACGATTCAATGCATTTCTCATGGTAGAACCTCTAAACTCGTTTGAGGATTGTGACCGTCTCGACATGGAACGTCTGGGGGAAGAGATCCACCGGCGCCACGGAGACGGGCTCGAAGATACCGGCCTCCTCGAAGCGCGCGAGGTCGCGCGCGAGCGTCGCGGGGTCGCAGCTCACGTACGCGATGGCGCGCGCTGGCTGGTCGGAGAGCTTGCGCACGACGTCCTCGGCGAGGCCCGCGCGCGGCGGGTCGACCACGATGACGTCGGCGTCGGTGTCGGGGAACTCGAGGCCGGCGTCCCCGCCGATGGGGTCGACGTTGTCCAGGCGCGCCTCGTCGAGGTTGCGGCGCAGGTCGCGGACGGCGGGGCCGTACGACTCGACCGCGGACACGAAGTCCGTCCTGCGCGCGAGCGGCAGCGTGAAGGTGCCGGCTCCGCAGTAGAGGTCCATTGCCTCCTCGTCGGCCTGCGGGTCGAGCCCCTCCATCACGAGCTCGACGAGCTTCTCGGCGCCCCTGGTGTTCACTTGGAAGAAGGACGGCGCCGAGACGAGCATCCGCTCGCCGCCCACGCGCTCGGCCCAGGTGCCGTGGCCGGAAAGGACCTCGACGCCGGCGATCTTGCGCGCCTTGGCGGGGCCCTTCTGCATCACGCGCACGACGGAGTTCGTCTTGAGCGCGTCGGAGAGAATCTTTGCCGCCTGGGCCCGTGGGAAGGGGCCGGGACGGTCCCAGAGCGCGACCTGGACGTCCGGCGTGTTGAGGGCGGCGCGGATGCCGACGCGCTCGAGCTCGAGGCCGTGCGAGCTCGCGAGGTAGCCGAGGGCGCCCGCGACGGCCTTGACGTCCTTGGCGTGCTTCTTCGAGAGGAGCAGACATCGGTCGACCTTGACCACCTGGGCGGGGTCGGCCCCGTGCATGCCGAGCGTGACGCGGCCGCCCTTGACCTGCACGGCGAGCTCGACCTTATTGCGGTAGCCCCACGGCTTGCCCGGGGTCTCAATGGGCCGGACGAGCTCGTCTGCACGCTCGGGCGAGAAGTGTCCGATGCGCCTGAGCGCGTCCACGACCCCCTCGCGCTTGGCGCGGGCCTGCGCGTCGTAGGACATGGCCGCCCAGGGACAGCCGCCGCAGACGGAGGCGTAGGGGCACTCGGGCACGACGCGGTCGGGCGAGGCCTCGACGACGTCGGTCACGTGGGCCTTGAGATAGCTCTTCGCCTCGGCGTCGACCGCGGCGTCTACCGTGTCGCCGGCCACGGCGCCGGAAACGAAGACGGCGCGGCCGTCGTCTGCGTGCGCCACCGCCTCGGGGCCGTACCCCATTCGCTCGACCTTCAGGCGAAGCTTCTCTCCTGTGGACACGTCTACCTCCATGTTCTGCGTGGCGTATGTTTCGCTGAGAATGACGCGCCGTCGCCGGCGCCTGCGTGCTCGAGTCCCTCAGTCTATGCGAAGAGACGCCGCTGGCCCGTTCCGCCAGCGGCGTCTCTATGTAAATATCAGCCCGTTCGGGATCGCGGGGGCTGCTCGCGGATCGGGCGCCCCTACTTTCCGAAGAGCGTGCGCAGCCCCTCGCCGATGAGGGAGAGGGCGCGGGCGACGCGTTGCGTGCCGGCGTGGTCCGCGCCGGCGGCTTTCCCTACCTTCGCGAGGGCCTTGGCCTGCGGTTTGTTCGCGGAGGTGCGCGGGTGCTCGGCCCCGCGCGCCGGCGCCGCGGGGCAGACGGCCGCGGCGCCGGCACCGGCCACGCCTTGGGCTATGGGCGCGGCCGCCTGCACCTCTTTGGCCTTTGCGGCCGCGGCGTCGTGGGCCTCGGCCGCGGCCGAGAACTCAGGCGCGGCCTCCACGGCGGCGGCGACGTCGGCCGCGGGCGTCTCCGGTCGGCGCGCGGCGCGCGCCAGGGTAACCTCACGCGCGCGCTGGTATGCCTCGGCGAGCAGCGTCTCCTGGCTGTTCACGGCGAGCTCGCCTGCGGCCACGGGCACGCGGACCCACTCGCCGTTCTCGTCGAGCTGGCGCGCCTTGACGTTGTCGGCGTGCTGCAGCTCCATGAAGTGCCTCACGATGGCTCGGCACGCGGGGTCGAAGACGGGGAACGCGATCTCCACCCTTCGCTCGGTGTTTCTCGTCATCATGTCCGCGGAGCTCAGGTAGATGAGGTCGGCGTCCACGCCGAAGGCGTAGATGCGCGCGTGCTCGAGGAAGCGACCCACGATCTGGCGCACCTGCAGGCCGTCGGTCTTCCCGGGGACGTTCGCGCGGATGCAGGCAATGCCGCGGATGGTCATCTGGACCTCGACGCCCGCCTCGCAGGCCTCGGAGACCTTGTCGATCACGTCGCGGTCGGTGAGCGAGTTCATCTTGAGGAAGATCTTCGCGGGCTCGCCCTTGAGCGCCCGGCCTATCTCGCGGTCGATGCCGCGCATGACGAGTGGCTTGAGCGAGAGCGGGGCGACCCCGAGGTACTTGTACTTGCCGCGCAGGTTGCCCAGCGAGAGGTTCTTGAAGAAGACGTTGCCGTCCTCGGCGATGCCGTCGTTGGCCGTGAGCAGCATGAAGTCGGAGTAGAGCCTGGCGGTCTTCTCGTTGAAGTTGCCCGTGCCGAGGCAGGTGATGCGGTTGATGCCCGAGGCGTCGTGATAGGTGATCTGGCAGATCTTCGAGTGGCACTTGAATCCCTCGGAGCCGTAGATCACGGTGCAGCCCGCGTCCTCGAGGCGCTCTGCCCAGGCGATGTTGTTGGCCTCGTCGAAGCGTGCCCGCAGTTCCATGAGCACGGTGACGTCCTTGCCGTTCTCGGCGGCGGCGATGAGGCTCTCGCACAGGTGGCTGCTCTTGGCCACTCGGTAGAGGGTGATCTTGATGGAGATGCACGCATCGTCGGCCGAGGCCTCGCGCAGCAGCGTGAGCAGCGGGGTCATGGACTCGTAGGGGTAGGTGAGAAGCACGTCGTGGTCCTCGACCTGCCGGCGCATGGGGACGCCGCGCTCGACCATGCTCGAGAGCTGGGGCTCGAAGGGGTTGAAGACCACGTCGGAGTGGTGCAGGTCCGGGATATGGGACTCGAGGCCGTAGACGTAGCCGAGGTCCAGCGGGCGGCTCACGCGGAAGACGCGCCTGGGCTCCAGGCCGAGCTCGTCGAGGATCAGGGCCTCGTGCTCGGCCTCGAGGGCGCCCTGCATCTCGAGGCGCACCGGCTGCAGGCGCTGGCGCATCTTGAGGACCTTCTTCATGTGCTGGCGGTAGTCCTCCTCCTCCTCGACGCCCTCGCCGTCCGGGTCGATGTCCGCGTTGCGCGTCACGCGCAGCACGGCGGGGCCGGAGGGCGTGAAGTCGCCGAAGCAGGAGCCGAGGTTCGCGCAGAGCACGTCTTCGACGAGCGTGTAGCGGTAGCACTTGGAGGTGGAGGGCAGCTCGACCACGCGCTGCTCCGCGGTGGGCACCTCGATGATGCCGAGAAGCCCGGTCTCCTTGGCGCTCGCGAGCGAGCAGGCCACGTAGAGGCGGCCGGAGCGCAGGTTCGGGAAGGGGTGGCGCGGGTCCACCACGAGCGGGCTCGCGATGGGCAGGATCCTCGCGTCGAAGAACTTCTTGGCGGCGGCGCGGTCCGCGTCGGTGAACTCCTCGGGCGTCACGCGCGCGAGGCCGCGGCCCTTGAGCTCCCCCTCGACGAGGGCGACGGCCTTCTCGTGGCGCTTGACCAGGGGAGGAAGCGCATCGAAGAGGGTCGTGAGCTGCTCGGCCGGGGTCTCGTCGGATTTGTTGTCCTTGGGCTGGTTCTTGAGGGAGGCGAGGTCGGAGAGGCCGCCCACGCGGATCATGAACCACTCGTTGAGGTTGGAATCGAAGATCTCGCAGAACTTGAGGCGCTCGAAGAGCGGCACGTTCTCGTCGAAGGCCTCGTCGAGGACCCGGTCGTCGAAGCGAAGCCAGCTGATCTCGCGGTTCTGGGTATAGGAGAAGTCGCGGTCGGCGGCTTTCTTGCCGTCCTTCTTGCCTTGCTTTGAGGACTGGGGCTTCTTCTCGGACTTGTCTTTGGGCATTTGAGCTCCTTTATGCGCGTTGCCTTAAGTTGATTATGCTACTCGGCTCAGGTAAGCGGTCTGTAAACGGAAGCTGGTCGGCGGGTGCGGGGCGCACGGGAAGGCTCTTGGCCTCGCCCACGTTGCCAAACGCGCAACAGAGGCGGGGGCCGGGTCGCGCTGCGCTAGAATCACACGTTATCAGTGCACAGCGAACCAAGGAGGCCTGCCATGGCTGTCGACCTTTCCGGCCGCAATTTCCTCAAGCTCCTCGACTTCACGCCCGAGGAGATCCAGTATCTCATCGACCTCTCCGCCGAGCTCAAGGCAAAGAAGAGGGCCGGCGAGTCCCACCGCTACCTCGAGGGCAAGAACATCGTGCTGCTTTTCGAGAAGACCTCCACGCGCACGCGCTGCTCCTTCGAGGTCGGCGGCCATGACCTCGGCATGGGCGTGACCTATCTCGATCCCGGCTCCTCCCAGATGGGCAAGAAGGAATCCATCGAGGACACCGCCCGCGTCCTCGGGCGCATGTTCGACGGCATCGAGTACCGCGGATACGCGCAGGAGATCGTCGAGACCCTCGCCGAGTACGCCGGCGTGCCGGTGTGGAACGGCCTCACGACCGAGTTCCACCCCACGCAGATGATCGCCGACATGCTGACCGTCCAGGAGGAGTTCGGCCGCGACCTCCATGGCCGCAAGCTCACCTTCATGGGCGACGCCGGCAACAACGTGGGCAACTCCCTCATGGTCGTCTGCGCGAAGCTCGGCATGGACTTCTGCGCCTGCGGCCCCAAGGAGCAGATGCCCTCCGACGAGCTCGTGGCCCAGTGCCGCGAGGTCGCCAAGGAGTCCGGCGCCACCATCACGCTGACCGAGGACGTCGACGAGGGCGTCGCGGGCGCGAGCGTCATCTACACCGACATCTGGGTGTCCATGGGCGAGCCGTATGAGCTGTGGGAGGCTCGCATCGGGCTTCTTGCCAAGTACCAGGTCAACGCCGAGCTCATGGCCAAGGCGGCCGACGACGCCATCTTCATGCACTGCCTGCCCAGCTTCCACGACCGCAAGACCACCATCGGCGAGGACGTCTACGAGAAGTTCGGCCTGGCCGAGCTCGAGGTCACCGACGAGGTCTTCGAGAGCGAGCGCTCCCGCGTGTTCGACGAGGCCGAGAACCGCATGCACTCGATCAAGGCCGTCATGTACGCCACGCTGCAAAACCCCAGGTAGACGGCCTGTTCTAGCGGTGCGTGTCCCTAAATGTCCTAATCGGGTTTTTGGGCGACGCACGCAAGCACCGCGTTAACGAGCTGTTCGTCGGTCGGGCGGTCGTAGTTGGCAAGCGTCATCTCACGCGTGGAGTGGCCAAGAAGGCGGCTCGTCTGCTCGATGGGCACGCCCGCCCAGTGCATGTTCGTCTGGTAGGTGGGCCGCAGGCACTGCATCGACCGATACGTCAGCCCGGCGCGCTTGAGCGCCCTCTTCCAGTTCTCCGCGACGGTGCGCCTGTGGACGGGCGTGCCGTCGCGGTCTTCGTTCACGTACGTCTCGCCGCTTATCTCAAGCAGCCGCGCGGCCCACGGGTCGAGCATGACCGCCGTTCGCTCGCTGCCGCGCGTCTTGAGCCTTTCCGTGACCTCGCCGGACTGGGTCAGCTGGCGGCGCACGTGCAGGGCGCAGCAGCCGTCCAGGCGCTCCACGTCCGCGCGCATCATGCCGCACGCCTCGCCGACGCGCAGGCCCGCGAAGGCCGACAGCAGAAACGGCGCCTCCGCCACGGTGCCGCGCACGGCCGCCCAAACCTCTTCAAGCTCCTCGGGCGTGTACATGCCTTTATCCCGGCGCGTCTCCTCGCCGTAGTCGTAGCGGCGGGCGCAGGGGTTCGCGGCCACGAGGTCGAGCATCACGCCGCGCTCGAAGACAAGCGACAGGACGGCCTTGGACAGCTCGCCCATGCTCTTCGTCATCGTGAGCAGCCACGCCTGTATGTCGGACGGCCTGACCTGGTCGGCGGGCACGTCGGCCCATCTCGGGGCCACGTCGGCCTCCCATCTGCTGGCGTAGGCCGCGAAGGTGCGGTCGCTTATCTTGCCGAGTTCCAGCTTGCTCCTGAGGTGCGGCAGCTCGTGGCCCTCCCACAGCTCGCCCACGGTCGGCGCTCGGCGCTCCTGGGTAGCGACGCGGATCTCGGCCATGCGGCGCTCCGCCTCGCGCCTGGTTCCGCGCACCGTCTCCGTGC